>JBGQFO010000048.1:0-13236 GCA_041496945.1 Candidatus Limnocylindria bacterium
ATCGACACGGCGCGCGACCGCGAGGCCGACCTGATCCTCCTCGGCATGCCCTTCCGGCGGCGCATGGGCCGCGTCTACGTGGGAAAGACCGTGACCGAGGTGTACGTCGGCGCGCCCTGCGCCGTCCTCGCGTATCGTCAGGAGGAGATCCGGTGAAGGTCGTCATCGTCGGTTGCGGACGCGTCGGCGCGTTCCTTGCGGGCCTGCTCGACAAGGGCGGCCACGAGGTCACGGTCATCGACGTCGAGCGTGCCGCATTCATCCATCTCCCAGCGGACTTCAAGGGCACCACGCTCATGGGGAACGGCACCGACCTGGACGTTCTGCGCCAGGCGGGCGTGGAGAAGGTCGATGCCTTCCTGACCTTGACACAGGGTGATAACCGCAACCTCATGGCCGCACAGATCGCGAAGCAGATCTTCGGCGTGAAGCAGGTCCTCGCGAAGGTGAACGATCCGGTGCGCGCGGCCACCTATCGCCAGCACGGGATCGTGACGTTCTCGCGGACGAGCATCCTCGGCACGCTGCTCGAGGCCACGCTCATGGGCGATCCCGAGGTGGGGAAGGTGCTCATGGAGCGGGCCAAGGAGCACGAGGCGTTCATGGCCGGGTCGACCTAGGTGTACTTCGTGGTCGCCGGTGGCGGCGAGGTCGGTTTCCATCTCGCGAAGGCGCTCCTGGAGGCCGGCCACGAGATCATGGTCATCGAGAGCGACCGGCGCCGCGCGGCCTTCATCGAGGAGCACCTCGGCTCCGTGGTCCTGAATGCACCGGCGGATGAGGGTCGCTTCCAGATGGAGGCCGGCTGCCAGCGCGCCGACGCGGTCATCGCCGTCACCGGCGCGGACCCCGCGAACCTCGTCATCTGCCAGCTCGCAAAGTGGAATTGCAACGTCCCGCGCGTGATCGCGCGCGTGAACGATCCGAAGAACGAGATCGTCTTCAAGGCGCTCGGCATCGACGAGACGATCTCCTCGACACGCGTGCTCATGAGCGTCATCGAGCAGGAGCTCCCTTCGAGCGGCTTCCTCCCGCTCATGCCCCTGGCCGGCTCACAGCTCGAGATCATCGAGGTCGAGATCGCGCCGGGCACGCCGTCCGCGGGCCACAGCGTGAAGGCGCTGGGTCTCGGGAGCGGCGTCGTCGTGGGCGGCATCGTCCGCAAGGGCAGCGTGCTGCACGCGGACGACGACACGAAGCTCGAGGTCGGAGATCGCGTCATCGTCCTCGCGCCGACCGAGGACGAGCCCGCGGTGCGAAAGGCGCTCTTCGGCTAGGCGAGACTAGGCGGGCGCCTCGGTCTGGTCCTCGCGGAAGAACGACGCCGTGGACACGCCGTCCTCCTCGTCGATGAGCACGTAGAGCCCGAAACGGCGCGCGACGTCGCACGCGATCTCACGGAATCGTTCTCGCTCCATGCGCCTGATGCCGCAGCTTGCGGAGACCATGGATGCCTCCCGCAGGTAGCGCATGACCTTCTTGTAGGCCTATGTGAGCAACGCGCTCTCAACATGTGGGCCGCGCTCCTCAATGGCCGCTCACAGTTCGCGCCGTGCGAGCGCCGGCGCCCCTGATGTTGAGTCGGCGTTGAGCCGTCGTGCGGACACTGGGCACATGGCCGACGAGCGAGATGCGCCACCTGATCTGATGGAGCGGCGGGCGGAGCACGGCGTACGACCCGGTGATCGCTATGTCCGTATCGTCCGGCCCTATCAGGCCGAGTTCACGCGCCGCGGTCCCGGTCATGTGATCGCGCAGGAATCCGTGCTGGCGCCACACACGCCGCTCGGTCGTGCCGCTGACGTCGGCCGTCGCGTGCTCTTCGGTGCGCGGATCCCGACGGCGCGCGAGATGCATGAGCGTATCGGCGTCTTCAAGGGGCTCGCGGTCTTCGCCTCGGACAACATCTCGTCCTCGGCGTACGCGACCGAGGAGATCATGCGTGTTCTCGTGCTGGCGGGAGTCGGGGCGCTCACCCTCACGATGCCGATCACCCTCATCATCGTCGCCGTTCTCGCGATCGTCGTCGCGAGCTACCAGCAGACCATCCACGCCTATCCGAACGGCGGTGGCAGCTACATCGTGGCGAGCGACAACCTGGGACCGGGCGCAGGCCTCGTCGCCGCGGGCGCGCTGCTCACGGACTACGTGCTCACGGTCGCCGTGTCGATCGCCGCGGGCGTGGCCGCGCTCACGTCGATCGAACCGGGATTGTTCGACTATCGCGTGTTGCTTGGCGTCGCCTTCGTCGTGCTGCTGTGCATCGGCAACCTGAGGGGGATCCGCGAGAGCGCGACCCTCTTCTCGATACCGACGTACGCCTATCTCGTCGCGATCCTTGGGCTGCTCGGCTACGGCATGTACCTGCTGGTCACGAATGGCCTTCCCGCGTACCAGGCGCCGGCGGACTGGCGACCTACCGCCGCCGAGCCGCTCGGCATTCTCCTCATCCTCCGCGCGTTCGCCTCCGGCAGCGTCGCGCTCACGGGCGTGGAGGCGGTGTCGAACGGCGTCCCCGCGTTCAGCCGGCCCGAGGCTCCCAATGCGCAGCGCGTCCTGATCCTCATGGGCGCATCGTTCGGCGTGATCTTCCTCGGCATGGGCGTCCTCGCGGGGCACCTCGGCATCCTGCCCGACCCGAGCGAGGAGCAGACCGTCGTCAGCCAGCTCACCGCGCTACTCGTGGGCGAGGGGACCCCGTACCACTACTTCGTGCAGATCTCCACCGCGCTGCTCCTCGTCCTCGCGGCGAACACGGCCTTCGCCGACTTCCCACGCCTCTCGAGCATCCTCGCGAAGGACGGCTTCATGCCGCGTCAATTCGCCTATCGCGGGGATCGCCTCGCATTCAGCATCGGCATCATCGCGCTATCCGTCCTCGCCGCGATCCTCATCGTCGGCTTCGAGGGCAGCGTCACGAATCTGATCCCGCTCTACACGATCGGTGTCTTCGTCGCCTTCACGCTCAGCCAGGCCGGCATGGTCCGGCATTGGTGGAAGCTGCGCGCGCGCGAGGAGCGCTGGGAGGTCCGCGCGCTCTTCAACGGAGTCGGTGCCGTCGCGACGGCCGTTGTCGCGGTCGTCGTCGGCTTCGCGAAGTTCGCCCTTGGCGCTTGGATGGTCCTCGTCCTCATTCCGATCCTCATCGCGGTGATGTGGGGCATCAGCCATCACTACCGCACGGTGCGTGACGCGCTCACCCTCGAGCGGGTCGACACTCCGCTGCCGACGATGAAGCCACGCGTCGTCGTTCCCGTGAACCGGCTCGATCGCGCGACGCTCTACGCGCTCTCCTTCGCGAGGTCGATCGCCACCGAGGTGGTCGCCGTGCATGTCGCCGATGGGCCCGAGGACGCGGCGGACATGCGGAGGCGTTGGGATCGGTGGGCGGGCGGTGTCCCGCTCGCGATCGTCGAGTCTCCGTACCGCGTCCTCATCGCTCCATTGATCGCATACATCGACGCGCTCGACCGGCAAGACCCGAGCCGCACGGTGGTCGTCGTCCTCCCTGAGTTCGTGCCGCGCCACTTCTGGGAGTACCTGCTGCACAACCAGTCAGCGCTTCGGCTCAAGCTGCGACTGTTCTTCCGCCGCAACACCATCGTCGCCGACGTTCCCTATCACCTCGACCAGGCCTACGAGCCGGATCAGGGAACCGCGGACAGGAGGCGGTAGCCGACGCCCGGCTCGGTGACGATGTAGCGTGGCTTCTGCGCGTCGCGCTCGATCTTCTTCCGCAGGCGCGCGACGTAGACGTGCAGGTAGTGATCCTCGTCGCCGTACTCCGGCCCCCACACCTCGCGCAGGAGCATCGCGTCGGTGACGACGCGATCGGCGTTGCGCACCAGCGCGGTGAGCAGGCCGTACTCCGTCGGCGTGAGCCGGACCTCCTCGCCGTCCACGGTGACGCGGCGCCGCTCGAGGTCGACGACGAGTCCTCCGGCCTCGAACACCGGCGCGGCCCCGTGTGTCCGGACGGTGTGGCGCAGCGCCACGCGGATGCGCGCGAGAAGCTCATCGAGGCCGAACGGCTTCGTGAGGTAGTCATCCGCGCCCTGGTCGAGGGCGCGCACCTTGTCGCGCTCGCCGCCTCGCGCGGAGAGGACGATGATCGGCGCGTTCACGTATTCGCGGATCGCCGGTATGAGGTCGAGCCCGTCCGCGTCCGGAAGGGTGAGATCCAGGAGGATGAGGTCGGGGTGGGCCTGCGCGTGCTCGAGGGCCTCACCACCGGTGGTGGCCGTATCGACGCGGAAGCCACGGCGGGTGAGGTTGGCCTGGACGGTCCGCACGATCGCGGGCTCGTCATCGACGACAAGGATCCGCGCTCCGCTGGCGGTCATGACACGACCGAGGTCGTCTTCGCGTCCGATAGCGGCAGCGTGAAGCGGAACACGGCACCGCCGGTCGGGCTATTCGCCGCCGTGATCGTCCCGCCGTGCGCCTCCACGAGTCCGCGCGCGACGGCCAGACCGAGCCCGGTCCCCGCTGGACCGCCGCGCCGCGCGCTGCCGCGGAAGAACGCTTCGAACAGATGGGGGAGCGCCCGCGGATCGATCCCCGGCCCGGTGTCGGCGACCTCGACCACGAGCGCCGATCCCGCGACCCGCGCGCGCACGGTGATCGACGTGCCGGCGGGCGTGTGACGGACCGCGTTCTCGATGAGGTTCGAGAGCACCTGGTCGATCTCCACGTAGTCGAGCGGCACCGGCGGGAGCTCCTCGGCGACGTCCACTGTCACGGCTCGACCCACGGTGACCGGCCGGAGCCGCCCGAGCACGTCGTCGATGAGCGCGGCCACGTCGTACCAACCGCGATCGGGACGCAACGCGCCCGACTCCATGCGTGAGAGGTCGAGCAGGTTGTCCACGATCCGGCCGAGCCGCCGCGCCTCGAGCTCGATGTCCGCCACGAACTCACGGCGTTCGGCGTCGGTCCACTGCACATCGGGCTGCCGCAGGCTCCCGGCCGAAGCGATGATCGAGGCGAGCGGCGTGCGAAGGTCGTGCGAGACCGCCGCGAGGAGCGCGCTCTTCAGCTCGTCCGCGCGCCGCAACACCTCCGACCGCGTGGTCGCTTCGAGCAGCTCCGCCCTGCCGGCGAGAGCGCCGAGCTGCGTCGCGAGGAGCGCGAGCAAGCGACTCTCGTGTTCGGCGAAACGCGCGTGCCGGGCGTCGCGTACGAGCGCGATGCTCCCGATCTGACGGTCGCTCGAGCGGATCGGCACCTCGAAGCGGCGCGCGTCCCCCCGGAGGTGCACGCGTCTTCCCGGGACGCTCGGTGGGACGACGCGGATCCAGCGCCCGGCGCGCTCGGCGCTCGCGCCGGTGCTGAGCACGTCGGTGGCCAGGCCGATGGCCGACGCGTCGCCGACGGCCACGGAGTGCTGCTGACCGCCCACCACGAGCTCGACCGCGACCGCCGGCACCGCGAGCTCGACTCGGACGCGCTGCGCGACGGCCCGGAGCGCGGCGTCCAGGTCGGGCTCGCCCATGAGGCGCAGGGCCTCGTATAGGAGCGAGGCCTCGCGCTCGCGGCGGATGGCGATCTCCGCGCGGAGCCGCTCGTTCGCGGCGAGCTGGCTGGTGATGACCGCGGTGACCAGGAAGAGCAGGAGGGCGAGCCACTCGGCCGGGTCGGCGATGGTGATCTCGTGCAGTGGCTGCACGAAGAACCAGTCGTACAGGAGGAACGCCGCGAGCGCCGCGAGGATGGCCGGCCCACGACCAAGGCGCGTCGCCGCGACGAGCACGGGGACGAGGTAGAGGATCGGCATGTTGCCGATCGGCGCGGCGCTCAGGATCGCTCCGATGAGCCCGCTCGTCGCGATGACCGCGAGGAGCGCCGCCCCGTAACGCCAAGCCACGTCGGCCGCGCGCGAGCTCACAGACACAGGCTACGCGCGCACGGTCTCAACGCGCCCTCAACGCGCGGCGATCGCCTCCTGCGCGCCGGGCATCGCGAGGCCGGCGGCGACGCTGGTGAACGCCGCGGCGTCGCGCACGCGCGAGCGCGGGAAGTGACGCGCCAGAAGTGCTCGGAACGCGGGGATCGCGCTCGACCCGCCGGTGGTGACGACTTCGGCGACCTCCTCCGCGGCCACGCCGGCCTTCGACAGCACGCCATCGAGGAGCGTTGCCGTCTCGAGCAGCAGCTGCCCGATGAGCGTCTCGAAGCGGCCGCGGGTGACGCGCGCGTCCACGTCGACCGAGGCGTGGTGATAGGTCAGGACGGACGCGGCGACGCTCGAAAGATCGCACTTCGTGGTGTCGGCGGACATGAAGATCTCGTAGCCAAGCTGCAGCGAGATCGCGTCCTTCAGCGCCTCGACCTCGCGGCGCGGAGCGCCCGCACGGACGAGGTCGTCCAGGGCCTCGAGGAGCGGCTTCTCATTGAGCGCGGAGAGCGCGTGCCAGTCGTGCAGCGCGTTCACGATGAACGCCGGGAGCCGCAGGCGCTTCGGGCCCCAGCTCGCGCGCGATCCGAGGCGTGGCGCGACGGTGTCGTCGATGAGCCGCTCGGTGAGCCGGTCGCCGCCGATGTCGCGTCCGGCGGTCGCGAGGACCGTGATCCCATCGTGATCGCGCGATACGAGGGCAAGGTCGAGCGTCCCGCCGCCGAAGTCGAACACCAGGCTGAGGCCGGGAGCGATGTTCGCGGAATGCGCCGCGCCGACCGGCTCGTACACGAATCGCACTACGCCGAAGCCGGCGAGCGCCGCGGCGGCGCGCATGCGTGCCACCGCTCGTGCCTCGGCCGCGGGGCCCCCGACGTACTCGACCGGCCGGCCGATGGTGATCTCGTCGGGCGCGACGCCGGTGAGCGCACGCGCCCGGTCGCGAACGTGCGCGAGCACCACGGCGATGAGCTGCTCGAGCCCCTTGGCCTCGCCGAAGACGTTTGTGCGCACATCGAGCTCGTCACCGAGGAACGACTTGAGCGCCTGGAACAGCCGGCCCGGCGACGCGACGTCGGTGAGGATGACGGCATCGACGGGCTTTTGGAACGGGTTCGACGAGATCATCTTGAAGCCGAGGGGGAGGTATTCGCGTTTGACCGGCCCGCGGGTGCGGTTGTCGGAGAGATACGACTCGATCGCGGGACGACCGACGCTCGAGGATCCGTCGCGCTTCACGTACAGCACCGTCGGCATGGCCGCGCCCGCGAGCGGATCGATGGGCAGCACCTCGCTCTTCACGCCATCCCAGACCGCGAGGGAAGTGTTGGACGTGCCGAAGTCGAGACCGAACCGCGGGGTCATCGTCGGCTCACGAAACGTCGCAGCGCCACGGCGCCCCACACGCCCTCGATGACCGCGAACGGCCAGACGCCCGCGAGCCAGCCGTAGACCGCTGACGACCAGCAGGCGAGCGCGAAGGCGAGCACCGCCCAGGGCGATCGCTCCTCGAGCGAATAGCAGAGCAGCATCGCCCCGACGCTCGCGACGCCAAAGAGCGTGAGTCCGTCCATGTCCTCCGGACCGGCGCGCGTCTCTCTAGCGGGTGATCGCGCCCTTGAGCCGGTCGGCGAAGTATCGCCTGAGCTTGGCCACCTTTGGCGCTGCGACGAACTGGATGTACGGCTCGTTCGCGTGCTTTGCGGCGTAGTCCTGGTGGTAGTCCTCGCCGGGGTAGAAGCGGTCGAGCCGCGAGACCTTCGTCACGATGGGGGCGCCGAAGACGTGTGCCGCGTCGAGCTGTTCGATGTAACGCGCGGCGACGTCCCGTTCCGCGTCGTCCGCCGCGAAGATCTCGGAGCGGTACTGCGGGCCGACGTCGGCGCCCTGGCAGTCCTTCGTGGTGGGGTCGTGGGCGATGGAGAAGAAGACCTTCAAGAGCTGGCCGTAGGAGATGCGGCTGGGGTCGTAGTGGACCTGCGCCGCCTCGGCGTGGCCGGTGCGCCCGGTGGAGACGGTCTGGTAGTCGGCGCTGTCAGCCGTGCCGCCGGCGTAGCCGTTCACGACGCCGGCGACGCCGTCGAGCTGGCGGTAGACCGCCTCGACGCACCAGAAGCAGCCGCCGGCGAGGGTCGCGAGGCGCTCGCCCTGGCCCTGCGGGGTCGGGTCGTGTGCCGGATCGGGGAACTGCTCGGGAGAGACCATGGACACCTCCAGCAGCGGGAACGCGGGCACCCCAGGCGGTGTTCCACACGACGATCTGCCTCGCCTGGGCTGGAGTCGGCCACGGCGTGATCGCCCGAACGCGTGCAGGCGAGCCGGAAGAAGATTGACAATGGCGTTGTTAGGGCTTATGAAAGCGCTGTGGCAACCCGGAACCGCCCGGTCTACGTGATCTCCATCGCCGCGGGTATCGCGGGCTGCCACCCGCGCACGCTGCGGATCTACGAGGAGGAGGGCCTGCTCGAGCCGGTACGAACGGACACGAACATCCGCCTGTACTCCGACGAGGATCTGCACAAGGTCCGCGTCATCCGGTACCTCACGCAGGTCCGTGGCGTGAACCTCGCGGGCGTGAAGATGCTTCTGCAATTCCACGACATCGCCGACCTCATGGACGAGCTGGCCGACGCGATCGACGAGGACGGGGGCGGGCCGGACAACAGCAAGCCGACACCGTTCTGAACGCGCACAGGGGAAAGGACACGTAGATGACCGAAGAGACCAAGAACCCGAAGCCGACCACCGAGCGGGAGTTCCCGGAGAACCTCGCGCTCGTCCCACTGCGAGAGATGGTCGTCTTCCCGAAGCTCGTCGTCCCGCTGGGTGTGGGCCGCGAGAAGTCCGTCGCCGCGATCACCGCCGCGATGAGCGAGGAGCGTCACCTCATCGTGCTCGCCGCGCAGCGCGACGCCGAGATCGACGACGTCCAGCCCGAGCAGATCCACAACATCGGCACGGTCGCCGAGATCGTCCGTCTCCTGCGCATCCCCGACGGCAGCGCGCAGATCATCGTCCAGGGCCTCCAGCGTGTCCGGATCACCGGCTACACACCCGAGGACCGCTACTTCCGCGTGAAGTTCGACGTCATCCCCGAAGAGCTGGGGGAAGCGGTCGAGCGCGAGGCGCAGCTGCGCAACGTGAAGGCGCTCTTCGACCGCTACGTCGACAACGGCGGCGCGATCCTGCCCGAGCTCGCGATGACGGCGAAGAACACCGAGGACCCCTCGCACTTCGCGGACCTCGTGGCATCCAGCCCCGATCTCACACTCGAGCAGCGCCAGCAGCTCCTCGAGCAAAAGGCCGTCATCGAGCGGCTTCGCTTCCTTGGGGTCTTCCTCGCCAAGCAGAACGAGATCCTCGAGCTGAAGCAGAAGATCCAGAGCGAGGTCCAGCAGACGCTCGACAAGACGCAGCGCGAATACATCCTCCGCGAGCAGATGAAGGCCATCCAGAAGGAGCTCGGCGACGACGATCAGGGGTCCGAGCTTCGTGAGCTGAAGGAGAAGGTCGAGCAGGCGGGCATGCCCGATCCGGTGAAGGAGAAGGCGCTCAAGGAGGTCGGTCGTCTCGAGAAGATCCCGCAGGCGTCGCCCGAGACGGGCGTCATCCGCACCTACGTCGACTGGCTCATCAGCCTGCCATGGGGCAAGGCCGCGTCCGACGACTGGGACATCCAGGCCGCTGCGAAGATCCTCGACGAGGATCACTACGGTCTGCCGAAGGTCAAGGACCGCATCCTCGAGTACATGGCCGTGCGCAAGCTCAGCAAGAACCTGCGCGCGCCGATCCTGTGCTTCGTCGGGCCGCCCGGCGTGGGCAAGACCAGCCTCGGCAAGTCCATCGCGCGGGCGATGGGCCGCAAGTTCGTGCGCATGTCGCTCGGCGGCATCCGCGACGAGGCCGAGATCCGCGGCCACCGGCGCACCTACGTGGGCGCGCTGCCCGGCCGCATCCTCCAGAACATGAAGACGGCCGCCGAGGTGAACCCGGTGTTCATGCTCGACGAGATCGACAAGGTCGGCGCGGACTTCCGCGGCGATCCCAGCTCGGCGCTGCTCGAGGTCCTCGATCCCGAGCAGAACTTCTCGTTCTCCGATCACTACCTCGAGGTTCCGTATGACCTGTCGAAGGTCATCTTCATCACCACGGCCAACGTCGAGGACACGATCATCCCGCCGCTGCGGGACCGCATGGAGATCATCCGTCTCCCCGGGTACACCGAGGACGAGAAGCTCCACATCGCGAAGGGCTACCTCGTGCCGCGCCAGCTGCGCCAGCACGGGCTCATGGCCGAGGAGAAGACGGCCGAGGAGAAGACGGCCGAGGAGAAGCCGACCGAGGTCGAGGGCGCCGACGGCAAGACCGCTCTGGTCAAGCCCGAGAAGCCGCTCGAGCCGGAGAAGCCGTTCGAGACCCGTCTGGCCATAAGCGACGACGTCCTGCGCGAGCTCGTCCGCCGCTACACCCGCGAGGCCGGTGTCCGGAACCTCGAGCGTGAGATCGGCACCATCTGCCGCAAGGTCGCGCGCACGATCGCGGAGGGCAAGGCCGACAAGGTCGAGGTCAACGTGGACACCCTCCACGAGTACCTCGGTCCCGAGCGGTTCGACTTCGGCCTGGCCGAAGAGGAGGACCAGGTCGGCGCGGTCACCGGTGTCTCGGTCTCCGAGCACGGTGGCGACGTCCTCACGGTCGAGGCCACGGTCATCGACGGCAAGGACGAGGACTTCATGCTCACCGGCCAGATCGGCAAGGTCATGGAGGAGTCGGCCCGCGCCGCGCTCAGCTACGTGCGGTCGCACCAGGCCGAGTTCGGCATCCCCAAGGGCTTCTTCGAGGACCACGCCATGCACATCCACGTCCCGGCGGGCGCGATCCCGAAGGACGGCCCGTCGGCGGGAGTCACGATGGCCACGGCCATCGTCTCGGCCCTGAGCGGCCGTCGCGTACGGCGTGACGTCGCGATGACCGGTGAGATCACCCTCCGCGGGCGCGTCCTGCCGATCGGCGGCGTGAAGGAGAAGCTGCTCGCGGCGCACCGCGCAGGCATCAAGACCTTCATCCTTCCGGAGAAGAACAAGAAGGACCTCGTCGACATCCCGAAGGAGGTCCTGGACACGGTCGAGATCAAGACCGCGAGCGTGATCGACGATGTCCTGAAGGTGGCGCTCCTGCCCGGTGGGCCGGCGCTCACGCCCGCGCAGATCGAAGCCTCGCGCGCGGCGGCGGTGGCCCCGCCGGCGCACTAGCAGGGGGACCGCATGCCGGTCGAGTACAAGGACTACTACAAGACCCTCGGCCTGCCGAAGACGGCCACGACCGAGGAGATCAAGAAGGCCTTCCGTAAGCTCGCCCGGCAATACCACCCGGACGTGAACGCGAAGCCGGGCGCCGAGAAGCGCTTCAAGGAGATCAACGAGGCCCACGAGGTCCTCGTCGATCCCGACAAGCGCCAGCGCTACGACCAGGTCGGCCCCGACTTCGCGCGCTATGCCGGCAATGGCACGGGCCAGGGTCCCGGCGGATTCCAGTGGGTCTACACCGGTCAGCCCGGCCGTGGCGGGTCGAGCGGTGACGAAGGCGCGTTCTCCGACTTCTTCCGCACGCTCTTCGGCGATGCGGGCGGGATGACCGGCACGTTCTCGGCCGACGACCTTCTTGGCCGCACGCGCGGTCGGGCACGCACGCGCGCCCTCGCGGGTCAGGACATCGAGCACGAGCTCGAGATCGGCCTGCCGGACGCGTTCAAGGGCCACGAGCAGCAGATCGATCTGAAGGACCCGCACGGCAAGACGCGCCGCCTCACGGTGAAGATCCCGGCGGGCGTGCGCGAGGGGCAGCGCGTCCGCCTCGCCGGTCAGGGCGGACCGGGCACGGGTGGCGCTCCCGCGGGCGATCTGTATCTGCGCATCCGCGTGAAGCCGCATCCGCTCTACGCGCGTGACGGCGACGATCTGCGCATGGAGCTGCCGGTCGCGCTGCACGAGGCGCTCCTCGGCGCGGAGGTCACCGTGCCGACGCTCAAGGGCCGCGTCTCGCTGCGCATCCCGCCGGAGACGCAGAACGGCAGGACCATCCGCCTCGCGGGGCAGGGGATGCCGCGCAGCGGTGGCGGAGCCGGTGACCTTTACATCACGGTGAAGGTCGTGCTGCCGACGAAGCTGACCGACGAGGACCGCGACGTCGTGCGAAAGATCGGCGAGCGCCACGCCGACGATCCAAGGAGACACCTGTTGTGATCGACCCGAACAAGCTCACCGAGAAGTCCCAGGAAGCGCTGGTCGCCGCGCAGCAGTACGCGCGCGAGAACGGCCACAGCCAGATCGACGTCGAGCATCTCGCCCTCGCGCTCGCGAGGCAGCAGGGCGGCATCGTGCCGCCGATCCTCAGCGCTCTCGGGGTCCAGCCGGCGCAGCTCGCGTCGACGCTCGAGTCGGAGCTTGGGAAGCAGCCGAAGGTCCAGGGCAACGTCCAGGTGAGCGCGAGCGCGCGTCTGGGCCGTGTGCTTGCGCAGGCCCAGAAGGAGATGGGCGATCTGAAGGACGAGTTCGTCTCCACCGAGCACGTCCTGCTCGCGATGACGAACGACAGCGGCTTCACCGGTCAGACGCTGAAGCGGCTCGGGGTCACGCACGACCGCGTGCTGAACGCGCTTCGTGAGGTGCGCGGGAGCCAGCGGGTGACCGACACGAACCCGGAGGGCAAGTACCAGGCGCTCGAGAAGTACGGTCGCGACATCACCGATCTCGCGCGCAAGAACAAGATCGACCCGGTCATCGGCCGCGATGAGGAGATCCGGCGCGTCATCCAGGTGCTGTCACGCCGTACCAAGAACAACCCCGTGCTCATCGGCGAGCCGGGGGTGGGGAAGACCGCGATCGTCGAAGGCCTCGCGCAGCGCATCGTGCGCGGCGACGTGCCCGAGGGGCTGAAGGACAAGCTCGTCATCGCGCTCGACTTGGCGTCACTCATCGCTGGCGCCAAGTATCGCGGTGAGTTCGAGGAACGCTTGAAGGCCGTGCTGAAGGAGGTC
Source organism: Candidatus Limnocylindria bacterium (assembly GCA_041496945.1). Classification (GTDB taxonomy): domain Bacteria; phylum Chloroflexota; class Limnocylindria; order P2-11E; family P2-11E; genus CF-39. The sequence continues at coordinate 12,933 of JBGQFO010000048.1, forward strand.
AAAGACAGCGAGGGCCGGATCCTCCTGTTCATCGACGAGCTGCACACGATCGTGGGTGCGGGCGCGGCCGAAGGCGCGATGGACGCGGGCAACATGCTGAAGCCCATGCTCGCGCGCGGTGAGCTGCACTGCATCGGCGCGACCACGCTCGACGAGTACCGCAAGCACATCGAGAAGGACGCCGCGCTCGAGCGCCGCTTCCAATCGGTGTTGGTCGAGCCGCCGTCGGTCGAAGACACCGTCTCGATCCTGCGCGGGTTGCGCGAGCGCTTCGAAGTGCACCACGGCGTGCGCATCCAGGACG
>JBGQFO010000049.1:0-12808 GCA_041496945.1 Candidatus Limnocylindria bacterium
CGCACGCCGAACCCGAAGGTGTACGAGCTGCTGGGCATGCGTGGCCGGACGGCCCCGCCCAGCGGCGACGTCGGCGAGCGCCTGACCGCGCTCTTCGTGAACGCGGCCGCGCAGTGCCTGGACGAAGGCGTGCTGCGCTCGCCGGCGGAGGGCGACCTCGGAGCGGTCCTCGGACTGGGCTTCCCGCCGTTCCTCGGCGGGCCCTTCCGCTACGCGGACACGCGCGGCGTGCACCTGCGCGAGCTGCTGCGCAACCTCGCCGAACGTCGCGGCCCGCGCTACGCGCCTGCGGCGTCGATCGCACAGGGGAGGCGCTTCTACCCGTGAACTACTTCCTCGAGAACCCGGACCTCGTGCTCACCTTCGACCACCTGGTGCGTTGGGACGAGATCGTTCCGCTGGTCGGGGGCCCGAACGCGGAGCTGAAGGACACCGTCGCGACCTGGCGCGAGCTGCTCACGGTGGCCGGCGAGTACATCGGGACCGAGATCGCCGGGCGCGCGAAAGAGGTGGACGAGCTCGGCGTCATCCGCGACGGCGGTCGCATCGAGACGAGCGCGCCGATGAAGGCGAACCTGAAGGGTCTCGTGGATCTCGGCTTCGTGGGCCTCTCACTGCCCGAGGCGTACGGCGGAAGTGCTCTGCCCCTCCTGCTCAATTCGTTCGGCGTCGAGCTGATCGCGCGCGCCTGTCCGGCCACGATGGTCGAGTTCGGCATCGGCTACAGCGAGCCGGCCGCGATGATCCTCCGCTTCGGCAGCGAGGAGCAGAAGCGCCGCTGGGTGCCGCGCATCGCGCGGGGCGAGATCAAGGGCGCGGTCGCGATGACCGAGCCGCAGGCCGGCTCGGACGTCGGCAACGTGCAGACGACCGCGCGCGAAGAGGGTGGCTGCTGGCGCCTGGACGGCCGAAAGCAGTTCATCAGCGCGGGCAACGGCGAGTTCGTGATCGTGCTCGCGCGGAGCGCACCCGGCTCGACGGGACTCGACGGGCTCGGCCTCTTCATCGCGAGTCGCGAAGGTGACAACTACGTGGTGGAGCGCGCGGAGCACAAGTTCACGATCCGCGGCTCGTCCACGTGCTCGCTGGTCTTCGAAGGATCGAAGGCCGAGCTCCTGGGCGAGGTCGGCGCCGGCTGGCGCGAGATCACGACCTTCATGAACGAGTCACGCATCGCCATCGGCCTTCAGGGACTCGGGATCGGAGAGGCCGCGTTCGCAAAGGCGACGCGGTACGCGGCCGAGCGGATCCAGTCGGGCCGGCCGATCCGCGAGCACCCGATGGTCGCCGAGATGCTCCTCGACATGGAGACGACCATCGCCGGGCTGCGCGCGCTCACGACCGAGGCGTCGACGCTGCAGGACCGTGTGACGTACGGAAAGGACGAGCGGGCGGCTCGCCGTCTGCGTGAGATCACGCCCCTGGTGAAGTGGTACGGCTCCGAGGAGATCATCCGTGTCTGCCGCAGCGCGCTGCAGATCTTCGGCGGCTACGGCGTGGTCACGGAGTACGAGGTCGAGCGGCACATGCGCGACGCGCTCATCCTCCCGATCTACGAGGGCACGTCCCAGATCCAGTCGCTCATGGCGGTCCGCGACCTGATGCGGGTCATCCTGCGGAGCCCCGCGGCGCTCGTGCGTGGCGGGCCGACGCCGACGCTCGCGCGCGCGAAGCTCGCGGGGCAGGCCGGGCGCGATTTCGCCGACGCACGCGCCACGCTCGTCGCGACGCTGCGCGGACTCGTCGCGGGCATGGCGCGAAAGGGCGGGGTCGGCCTCCTGCGCGGTGCGCGTCAGCCGAACGACGAGGAGCTGCGGCCTTTCCTCCTGCACGCGGAGCGCATCACCGAGACGCTCGCGCACCTCCATGTGGCGCGAATCCTCGGTGAGCAGGCCGCGCGCCTCGACGAGCGCCGGCCATTGGCCGAGCGCGCGGCGCGGCGAGCGAGGCTCGTGGCCAAGCGCAACGCGGCCGTGATCTCGAGCGGCGACGGCGGCGTGTTCGAGCGCATCGCCCAGTGGACGGCGGAGCGCACGGCGGCGCGGCGATGAGGACACCGGGCGCTCGCGAGGAGGAGATCCTGGCAGCGGCGGCCCGGATCTTCAGCGAGAAGGGGTACCACGGCGCGAGCGTCCAGGACATCGCGGAGTCCGTGGGCCTGCTCAAGGGCAGCCTCTACCACTACATCCGCTCGAAGGAGGAGCTCCTCGCGCGCCTCTTCGAGGGCGCGCTCAAGGAGACGGTGCGCGAGCTCGAGGAGATCGAGTCGCGCGAGGCGTCGGCGACGGAGCGGCTGGGCGACATGGTGCGGGCGTACGCCCTGTCGGTCACCGCGAACCTCGACTCGGTCGGCATCTACCTGCGCGAGTGGCGCTCGCTCCCCCCGCCCGAGCTCGCGCGCGTGCGCGCACGGCGGCGCGCGATGCGCTCGCTTTTCGAAGCGGTCATCGCCGACGGCGCGCGGACGCGCGAGTTCGCGGCCGGCGACGCGAAGATCGCGGCGCTGGCGATCCTCGGGATGGTGAACTGGATCTACGAGTGGTATCGGCCGCGCGGACGCCTTCGTCCCGAGGCGCTCGCGGACGAGCTCGCGGAGCGCGCGGTGCGGAGCGTGCGCCGCTAGCTAACGGCGAGAGGCCGGGTCGCGGCCGAGAATGTGGATCGCCCGCGCGCCCGATGTGACCTGCAACTGCGACAGGACGCGACCGGTCGACGCGTCGATCACGGAGATCGCATCGACGCCGAGCGCGTAGAGCCGCGCGCCATCCGATGAGAGCGCGAGCGAACGCGCGGACAGGTCCGGCGCCGCCCAACCGCGAAGCGTGAGATCCGTCGTCTGCAGGATCGCGATGCCGCGCGGCGCAGTCGCGTAGAGGCGGGTCCCATCGCGCGAGAGAACGGCGCTGGCGGCACGCGGATCACCGCCCGTGCCACCCCTTGTCGCGAACGTCGTGCGCCGCAGGACCGCGTGCGTGTCGCCGTCGATGACCGTGAGGGCACCCGCGGCTCCGTCCACGACGTAGAGCCTGCGCCCGTCATCCGTGATCGCCATCGAGAACATCGAATCCGCGGTCCATGTGCCGGCGACGTCAACGATGCACTGCGCGAAGTGGCCGGGGACGTTGAGCGCATGCACGAACGGACTGCCGTTCGGCCGCATGTAGAGGCCATAGCTCCAGTCGCCCGACCTCGGCGCGAGTGACACATGGAATGTCCCGTCCATCAGACCCACCGTTGGATCGAACTGGGCGATGGCAGCTTTGTCGAAGATGATGTCGGGCTTCAGCGTCCGCGAGGCCGCGTCGTAGAACCGAACGTTGTATGAGGTCGAGCCCGCGACGGGATGCTCGATGAGATACATCGCGCTGCCGTCGTTGTGGATCGCGTCGAACGAGAAGCGGGAGCCGAGGGTGATGGTGTCCGCCACCGTATGGCGCGCGACGTCGATGATCGCGAAGCGCGTGTCCGTTGGGCCCCGGGACACGAGTACCAGCCACTTCCCGTTCGGCGAGAAGCCGCTCGGCGCGGCGCTGTACGCGTTCGGGAGGGCGTACTCGCCCGGCAATCCCAGGTCGAAGACCGGCACGCCCGCCAGGTCCTCGAACGCGACGGCCGTCTTGCCCGAGCCCACGCTCAGGCGGACGACGAGGTCAACGGCGGGTGTGAGCACCCCACCAGGGAGCGAGGCGAGGGCCCGGCCGGACGCCGCGTCGAAGATCTGGGTCGCGCCGTCGCCCTCGGCGACGAGGCGCTCGCCCGCGGAACGCGTGGTTGCGGTGGTCGCGGGAGCGAGCGGTGCGCTGGTCGCGGTGCCGCAGGCCGATGCGGTCAGGAGCGCGAGGACGAGCACGCTGCGGCTCAGCACACCACCTGTACAACGCCGGGCGCGGGTGGTTCCCCTAGGGCGCGATGAGCCCCATCGGGACCACCGCGAGGCTGAGGAGGACCGTCGCCGGCGGGCTCGTGGGGGTGGACGCGGTATCTCGGCGACCCCGGAGGGGATCGAACCCTCGCACATGGCTTCGAAGGCCACTGCTCTATCCACTGAGCTACGGGGTCTAGGAGCCTCGTCCGCGAGCTGGCTCGCGAGCGAGGCGACGACGACCCCGACCGCGTCGCGGTACGGGGTCTAGGAGGAAAAGTATGACCTAGTACGACGGTCCCATTCACACGACACAAGCCGTGTGGTCTATGTCTGTGGATGAGGGCGTGTACGAAGTGCGGCAGCGCGCAGCCGCTCGCCCAGTTCCCGCCGGTGCGACGCGGCAAGCCGCAGCGGCAGACTTGGTGCCGGGCGTGTTTCGCCGTCGCGAATGCGGCGAACTACGCGAAGAATCGGAAGCGTGAGAAGGCGCGACTCATCGCGCAGGTCATCGCTCGTCGCGAGCTGGTGCGCAGGAACATCGTGATGTACCTGTCGGCACACCCGTGCGTGGACTGCGCGGAAAGCGACATTGTCGTTCTGGAATTCGACCATCGCGGCGACGACAAGGTCGCGGATGTCGCGACGTATGGGAGTGGCGGTCGCACCTGGGAGCGCGTGCTCGAGGAGATCCGCAAGTGCGACGTTCGTTGCGCGAACTGCCATCGTCGTGTCACAGCCCGCCGCGTAGCAGCGAGACGCCCAGGGAAGAGGGTCGCACGGCGGCGTCGAAGAGGCATTCAGCTTCACCTGGCCGACGCCGCGGTGGTTCGCGAGTGCCGCATATGTCTCGAGACGAAGCCACGCAGCCAGTTTCCGTTCCGGTCGACGTCGAGGGGGACACACCAACGGATCTGCCTCATGTGCCAACGCGCATGGACGAACGCTTGGTACCAGCGCCGCGTGGGTCGGGCGGTCCGCCGGATGAGGCAGCGCGGCACGGCCGGCCGGGAACCCCTGATGAGGATCGTCTTTGCTCATCTCGCAAGTCATCCGTGCGTCGACTGCGCGGAAGCGGACCCGATCGTTCTTGAGTTCGACCACAGGGGTGACAAGTCGGCCAATGTCAGCGATCTCGTCGCGTCCGCCGCACCTTCCGCTGTGCTACGAGCCGAGATGGCCAAGTGCGACATCCGGTGTGCCAACTGCCATCGACGGAAGACGGTGAAGGAAGTCGGCGGGTACAGGCTGAGGGCGTGAGTTCTGCGACCCCGGACGGGCACGATCCGTCGACCTCTTGCTTCGTAGGCAAGCGCTCTATCCAACTGAGCTACGGGGTCAGGACAGACCCAATTCTACCGGAACGTCGGCTGACCGATCGGCACGGTCGACGGCTGCGAGAAGTCCTCGCGACGCGACGGCGCGCGCCATTCGCGCAGCGCCGGGAGGCGCACGGTCGCGTAGACGCCGGCCGCGGTCGCGACGGCGCCGCCGATCGCGAGTGCGGCGTGGATGCCGAGGAGCGAGCCGAGCGTGCCGAGCGCGAGCTGCCCGACGGGCATGAGCCCGATGAACAGGAGTCCCCAGAGGCTCATGACCCGGCCGCGGTAGCTGTCGTCGGTCGTCGCCTGGAGCATGTTGTTCCCCATCCCGGCCATGAGCGTGCCCCCAAGACCGGTGAGGTACGAGAACACGAGCGCGATCAGCGGCTGCGCCGTCAGCGCGAAGGCCAGCAGCATCGCGCCGTTCAGGATCGCCGCGAACACGAACACCGTCCCCAGCGAGCGCACGCGCCCCACGTTCATGACCACAAGGGCCGCGGTGAACGCGCCCGCTCCCATCGCCGTGAGCAGCAGGGATAGCCAGCTCATCCCATTGAAGAGCGACTCGCCCGCGACGGCCGGCAGGAGCGCGCTCGTCGGTCCCGCGACGACGAAGACGGTGCCCGAGATCGTGATGACCCAGACGAGCACCGGGTTGGCACGGACGTAGCGCGCGCCTTCGGCGACCGACGCGAGCAGCGACTGCGATGCCTTCCCGAGCGGGGGTATCGCCGGCATCGCCGCGAGCGCCCCGAGGATCGCGCCGAACGAGAGCGCGTTCGCCGCCAGCAGGCCGGGGACGCCGATCGGGACGAACAGCACTCCCGCGATGAGCGGCCCGATGATCGACGCGCCGTTGAACGCCGCCGACTGCAGCCCGATCGCCGACGGCAGGAACGGGAGCGGCACCAGGCGTGGGACCATCGACTGCCGCGACGGGTTGTCGAACGCGAACGCGGCGGACTGGATCGTCGCGGCGAGGAGCACGCTGCCGAGCGTCGCGAGCCCGAGGTACGCGAGGAGCGCGAGAACGGCCGCGTTCAGCGCCATCGTCGACTGCGTGATGAAGAGCAGCCGGCGGCGATCGACGCGATCAGCGACCGCGCCCGCGATGAGCGTGAACGCGAGACCGGGGATCGCGCGCGCGAGGCCCATGAGCCCGAGGTAGAACGGCGCGAGCTCGGGCACACCGTCGCGCTGGGCGATCTGCACCACGAGGATGCCGAGCGCGAAGATCTGCATCCACGCGCCGATGTTCGAGACGGCAAGGCCGGTCCAGAAATAGCGGAAGTCGCGGGAACGGAAGGCGTCGAGCAGGTGGTCCTCCTGGGTCCTTCAGTCTCCTACCCGCGGGTCGCCCGCGTCAGTGACCTAGGTCACGGGCCAGGCACGGGCGGCGAGCAATGCGGGATCGACCACGACGATCCCCGACCGACTGACGCGCACGATGCCTTCGTCGCGCAGCTCGCGCAGCGCTCGCGCGACGACCTCGCGCACCGAGCCCACCAGATCCGCGAGCTCCTGTTGACTCACATGCGCCACGAGCGCGCCGCCGTCGCCGGATGGGCGGATGGACGAGGCCTCCTGCTCGCGCGCGCTGATCTCGAGAAGGTGGCGCGCGACGCGCTGCGGCACGCTCGCGAACGCCGTGGCCGCGAGCTCGTTCCACAGCGAGTGCACGGTGCTGGTCAGCTCTCCGATGAGCGCCCACGCGACCTGGGCATCCTGCGTGGCGAGGTCGCGCAAGGTCTCGATCTCGAGACGCAGGCGCTGCGAATCGGTGAGCGCCTGGACGTGGAGCGGCGCGGGGCCGCCGGCGGCGGCGACGACGCCGAGCACGTCGCCCGCGCGCGCGTACCGCACGGTCACCTGGCGGCCCTCGGGTCCGGCGAAGTACGACCGGAACAGACCGCTCACGATCAGCGACGGCCGCGGCTCGCCGCCGGCGCGATACGTCGTCGTCCCCGCGGTCACGGCTTCGAGCGTCGCGCCCGCGACGAGGCGCTCGAGCGCCGACGCCGGCAGCTGCGCGAGGAAGCTTCGCTCGATCGCGGCGCGGACCTCGGGCTCCATCGTGTGTCGATGCTAGGCATCGGAGCGTCGTCCGTCGCGTCGCCCTAGCATCGCGACGTGCCGCTGATCACGACCACGTTCGATGTCGCGAGCGCGACGGCAAAGGCCAACCGCGAGGCGAACCGCGCCCTGGTCGACGACCTGCGGGCCCGGCTGGCCAAGGCGCGGCTGGGCGGACCCGAGCGCTCGCGCGAGCGGCACGTCGCCGCCGGGAAGCTGCTGCCGCGCGACCGCGTCGAGCGTCTGCTCGATCCGGGCACCGCGTTCCTCGAGCTGTCCCCCCTCGCCGCGACCGGCATGTACGACGAGGAAGCGCCTGCCGCCGGGATCATCACCGGCATCGGGCGCGTCTCAGGCAACGAGTGCGTGATCGTCGCGAACGACGCGACGGTGAAGGGCGGCTCCTACTACCCGCTCACCGTGAAGAAGCACCTGCGCGCGCAGGAGATCGCGCTCGAGAATCGTCTGCCCTGTATCTACCTCGTCGATTCGGGCGGCGCCTTCCTGCCCCGGCAGGACGAGGTGTTCCCCGACCGCGATCACTTCGGCCGGATCTTCTACCAACAGGCTCGGCTCTCCGCACTGGGCATACCGCAGATCGCATCGGTCATGGGCTCGTGCACCGCGGGTGGCGCGTATGTCCCCGCGATGAGCGACGAGACGATCATCGTGAAGGGGCAGGGCACGATCTTCGTCGGCGGCCCGCCGCTGGTGAAGGCGGCCACCGGCGTCGACGTCACCGCGGAGGACCTGGGCGGCGCCGACGTCCACACGCGCACCTCGGGCGTGGCCGACCACCTCGCGCTCTCGGATCAGCACGCGCTCGAGATCGCGCGCGACATCGTCAGCACGCTCGATCGTCCGCTCGCCTGGGGAAACGATCGGGCCGTGCCCGAGGCACCCGCCTCCGACCCAGCCGATCTCTACGCCATCGTGCCGCGCGAGCTGCGAACGCAGTACGACGTGCACGAGGTCATCGCACGCCTGGTCGACGGCTCGCTCTTCCACGAGTTCAAGGCGCTGTACGGCACGACGATCGTCTGTGGCTTCGCGCGCATCGAGGGGTTCCCGGTGGGGATCGTCGCGAACAACGGCGTCCTCTTCAGCGAGTCCGCGCTCAAGGCCGCGCACTTCGTCGAGCTGTGCAATCAGCGGCGCGTCCCGCTCGTCTTCCTCCAGAACGTCTCGGGCTTCATGGTCGGAAAGGAGTACGAGGCCGGCGGGATCGCGAAGGACGGCGCGAAGCTGGTCACCGCGGTCGCGTGCAGCGTCGTGCCGAAGTTCACGGTGATCATCGGCGGGAGCTTCGGCGCCGGGAACTATGGGATGAACGGCCGCGCGTACCAGCCGCGTCAGCTCTGGATGTGGCCGAACGCGCGGATCAGCGTGATGGGCGGCGAGCAGGCCGCGACCGTCCTGTCGATGGTCGGCACGTTCGCGAGCGACGCGGAGCGCGAGCAGTTCAGGACGAAGATCCGCGAGCAATACGAGACGCAGGGCTCGCCGTACTACTCGACCGCACGCCTCTGGGACGACGGAGTGATCGACCCGCTGGACACGCGCAGGGTGCTCGCGCTGGGCATCGCCGCGGCGCGTCACGCGCCGATCGAGGAGCCGCGCTACGGGGTCTTCCGGATGTGACCGCTGGCGTGCGCATCCCGCGCGTCGGCGAGAGGGCCGAGCGCAGGATGACGGTCACCGACGAGCACATCGAGGCGTTCGCGCGCCTGAGCGGCGACCGGAACCCGGTGCACTTCGACGACGGCTTCGCCCGGCGCATCGGCTTCGACGGACACATCGCGCACGGCGCGGTCACCGCCTCGCTCCTGTCGGCCCTCCTGGGGATGGACCTGCCCGGCCCGGGCAGCGTGTTCCTCGAGCAGCGCGTCCGGTTCCTCGCACCCGTTCGTCCCGGCGACACGATCACCGGCGTGCTCGTCGTCACGAAGGTGCGTCCGGACAAGCCGATCATCACGCTCGCCGCCGAGATCACCGATCAGACCGGCAGGCGCGTCGCGGACGGCGAGCTCGTCGTGCTGTTGCGCGACCCGGGCGGCGGAGGCTAGCCGAGCCCGCCCGCGATCCGCACGGCCTCGGGACGCGCGCGCAGGCGCAGCATCGCGACGACGCCCAGCGCCGGACCGGGGACGAGCACCGCGAAGGCCCACTGCCACCCGAAGGCGTCGCGTGCGAACGGGATGATCCAGATCGTCGCGACGGTGAGGAGGAATCCTGCCGCCATCTGCACCGTGAGCGCCGTGCCGACGTAGGCCTGGTCGGCGAGCTCGGTGACCATCGTCGAGAACTGCGCGGAGTCGGCGACGACGGCGATCCCCCAGATGACGCCGAGCGAGAGCACGAGGAGCGGCGAGCCACCGAAGACGACCCCCGCAAGCCCCGCGCAGGTCCCCGATATCGCCATCGCCAGGGCGGTCGTCCGCGTCCGGCCCCAGCGGTCGCTGAGCACGCCCCCCGCGTAACACCCGATCGCGCCGGCGCCCACGACGACGAACGTCCCGAGCGCGGCGAGGTGCGCGTCGGCGACACCGGCGACGCGCAGGCTCTCGGCGAAGAACACGCCGAACCAGGACCACATCGCGTAGAGCTCCCACATGTGGCCGAAGTAGCCGAAGTTCGCGAGCCGGACCGCGGGATCGCGGAACGAGCGGAACAGGTAGCGCGGTTCGAAGCTGCCGCGCGGGAAAGGGTATGGTCCGTCCGGCACGAGGACCAGGACGGCGAGGCCACCGAGCGCCGTCAGGGCAGAGGTCACGACGATGACCAGGCGCCAATCGAGGCCGCCAAGGCCGTTCACCAGATGCGGCGTCGCCGATCCGAGCGTGAGCCCGCCGATCATCAGCCCGAGCGCGACGCCACGGCCACGCTGCACGTGGCTCGCCATGATCTTGAGCGACGGCGGATAGATGCCGGCGACGAAGAAGCCGGTGACGAAGCGGAGCGGCAGCGCCGCGTCGGGCCCCGTGGCCGTGGCGAGCAGCGCGTTCGCGGCAGCGGCGCCCAGGCACGACAGGAAGAACACGCGCCTTGGATCGACGCGATCCGGCAGGTTCGTGATCGCCGAGACGAGCGCGCCGCTGACGAACCCGAGCTGGACCGCGATCGTCAGCCACGCGGCCTGACCGCTGTCGAGCGACCACGACGCGCGCAGCTGCGGGAGCACGGCCGACGCCGAGAACCACGTCGACATCGACAGGACCATCGCCCCGGCGAGGATCGCGAGCGTCCGCATTCCTTTCATCGCGGGAATGCTGAGGCCTGTGTCATCGTTCCGCAGACGTGGACCTCGCGGAATTGCGCCGGATGAAGGACGAGTTCTTCGCGCGCGGGGGAGACTCGCCGCTCACCGACGCGCAGCGCGCTCGTTTCACGGGCCTGCGGTACTTCGACGCCGACCCGAGCCTGCGGTACGAGGCGGCGCTCGAGCGTCCGAGCACGACCGAATACGAGGACATCCAGACGAGCGACGGCCAGATCCAGCATCTGCCGCGCGCGGGCACGCTGCGATTCGAGATCGGCGCGGCGCCGGTCGCGCTCGCCGCGTACGACCAGGGCCACGAGCTGTTCATCCCGTTCCGCGACGCGACGAGCGGCGACCAGACCTACGGGGCAGGGCGCTACGTAGAGGCGCACCCCATCGGCGGCGACCGCTACGAGATCGACTTCAACACCGCGTACAACCCGTACTGCGCCTACAACGAGAGCTGGAGCTGCCCGTTGCCGCCGCGCGAGAACTGGCTCGACGTGCCCATCCGCGCCGGCGAGCTGATCTTCACGTAGTCCCGCGCCAGGCGAGACCGAGCCATCGGGCACCGAGCGCCACTTCCCGGCACACTCACGACATGGGAGCGCCGCTCGTCAGATCGGAGACCGACGCCCGCGGGATCGCGTGGCTCACGCTCGCGCGGCCCGAGCGAAAGAACGCGTTCGATGCCGAGCTCATCGCTGCCCTCACCGCGGAGATCGCCAGGATCGATCCCGCGGCACGCGCTGTCGTGCTCGCGAGCGAAGGCGATGCCTTCTGTGCCGGAGCGGACCTGAACTGGATGAAGGGCATGATCGAGTACGGGCTCGAGCAGAACATCGTCGACTCGCGCGCGCTCGCCGCGATGTTCGCCGCGCTCGACGATCTGCCCATGCCGCTGGTCGCGCGGGTGCAGGGCGCCGCGATCGGCGGCGGCGCGGGGCTCGTCGCCGTGGCAGACATCGCGGTCGCGTCGAGCGAGGCGGTGTTCGGCTTCACCGAGGTACGCCTCGGGATCATCCCCGCCGTCGTCTCTCCCTACGTGGTGCGGAAGATCGGACCGGCGCACGCGACCGCCCTCTTCACCAGCGGGATGCGGTTCGACGCCGGTCGCGCGCTCGAGATCGGGCTGGTCGAGGCCGTCGAGTCACCCGAGGAGCTCGACGCGAAGCTCGCGCTCTATCTCGACGCGGTGACATCCGGTGGGCCGGGTGCGGTGAACGCCGCGAAACGGCTGGTGCGCGAGGTCGCCGGCCGCCCGGTCGCGGAGGTGCGCGCGTTGACCGTCGAGCGGATCGCCGCACTGCGGGTTTCCGCCGAGGGTCAGGAGGGGATGCGCGCCTTCCTCGAGCGCCGCAAGGCCCGCTGGGACAGATGACCGTCCTGCTCGTCGCCAATCGCGGCGAGATCGCGCGCCGGATCGTCCGGACCGCGAAGCGGCTCGGCATCGCGACGGTCGCGGCCTACTCCGATGCCGACGCGGCGCTGCCGTTCGTGCGCGAGGCCGATGTCGCCGTCCGGCTGGGCCCCGCCCCCGCGCGCGACTCCTACCTCGACATCGAGCGCATCCTCGCGGTGGCGCGCGAGACCGGCGCCGACCTCGTGCATCCCGGGTACGGCTTCCTCGCCGAGTCGGCCGACTTCGCGAGCGCGGTCGCGGAGGCGGGCCTGCGCTTCGTCGGCCCGACTCCCTCGGCGCTCCGCGCGCTCGGCGACAAGGCGCGGGCCAAGGACATCGCCGGCCGCGCCGGTGTGCCCGTCCTCCCCGGCCACTGGAGCGACGACCAGCGCGATCCGGCGTTCCTGGATGCGGCGCGGCGCATCGGGTATCCGGTCATGGTGAAGCCCGTCGCCGGCGGTGGCGGCATCGGCATGCAGCGCGTCCGTGACGAATCGGGCCTCCCGGATGCGCTGGCGAAGGCGCGCCGCATCGCCGCCGCTTCCTTCGGTGACGAGCGTCTCCTGCTCGAGCGTCTCGTCGAGCGCCCACGACATGTCGAGGTGCAGATCCTCGCCGACGCGTATGGCAGCGTGTCCGCGCTCGGAGAGCGCGACTGCTCCGCCCAGCGACGCCATCAGAAGGTCCTCGAGGAGTCGCCCGCGCCTTCCCTCGACGACCGTCAACGGAAGGCGATCGCCGAGGCGGCCGTCGCGGTGGCGCGCGAGGCGAAGTACCTCTCCGCGGGCACCGTGGAGTTCGCTGTCGATGAGCGCGGGGAGTTCTTCTTCCTCGAGGTGAACGCGCGGCTTCAGGTCGAGCATCCGGTCACCGAGCTGGTGTGGGATGTC
>JBGQFO010000050.1:0-12111 GCA_041496945.1 Candidatus Limnocylindria bacterium
AGCGCTCGTTCGGGCCGACCCGCGTGACGAGCGCCGCATGCGCGCCGAGGCGCGCGGCGGTGGCCGCGGTGTACGTCGCGGTGCCGCCGAGGCGCCAGGCCGTCTCGCCGGGGAACTCGTCTCGCGTGACGTGGCCGATCGCGAGGAAGCGCACCGTCATGCCACGCACCGGGCCGTCATCACACGTTGAACAGGACGTGCAGGCAGTCACCGTCCTGCACGGAGTAGAGCTTCCCCTCCGTGCGCATGATGCCGAGCTTCTTCGCGTTCGCCTCGGACCCCGCGCGCAGGAGCTCGTCCCAGCGGATGACCTCTGCGCGGATGAAACCGCGCTCCAGGTCCGAGTGGATCGCGCCTGCGGCCTGCTGCGCCGGCGTGCTCGCGGGCACGGTCCACGCGCGCACCTCGTCTTCGCCCGTGGTGAAGAACGAGATGAGACCGAGGAGCTCGTACGTCGCCTTCACGACTCGGTGGAGCGCGGGCTCGCTCACGCCGAGCTCGGAGCGGAAGGCGGCCGCCTCGTCGGCCTCGAGGTCGGCGATCTCCGCCTCGAGCTTCGCGCACACCGGCACGACGGCCATGCCCTTGTGCTTCGCGGCCGCCGCGCGGAGCGGCGCGAGCACCGCGTCCGGTCGCGCGACGTCGGCCTCGTCGATGTTCGCGAGCACGAGCTGCGGCTGCAGGGTGAGGAAGCGGTACCCGCGTACCGCCTTGCGCTCCTCGTCGTCGAGGGCAATGTCGCGGAGCGGCGTCTCGGCGTCGAGCGCGGCCTTGGCCTTCTGCAGGACGAGCTTCTCGCGCTCGCGCGCCTCCTTCTCCGGACCCTTCGCTGAGCGCAGCTCCGGCTCGATGCGCTCGAGTCGTCGTTCGACGACGGCATGGTCGGCGAAGAGCAGCTCGAGCTCGAGCGAGGCGAGGTCACGGACGGGATCGACGGTCGTGTCGACGTGCGGGACGGACGGGTCGCGGAACGCACGCACGACGTGCACGAGCGCGTCCGAGCTGCGGAGGTCGCCGAGCTTCTGCGTGCTGATCCCCTGCCCATGCTCGGCGGCGTGCGCGAGGCCGAGATCGCGGTAGGTCACCTCCGCGTACGTGGTCTTCTTCGGCTTGAACAGCTCCGCGAGCTTGGCGACGCGCTCGTCCGGCACCTTCGCCACGCCGACGTTCGTCTCCCCCTCCGCGCCGGCGAACGCGCCGGTCGAGGCGTGCCCACCGGTGAGAAGGTTGAAGATCGTGGTCTTGCCCACGTACGGCAGCCCGGTGATCGTCGAGACGAGGTTCACCCCAGGATCGCTTCCTGCACCGCGAGGTCCTCTTTGAAGATCGTCCGGGCGATCGTGCGGAATCGCTCGGTCGGCCCGGTCGCGTGCACCTCGTGCCCTGGCACCTCCGGTCCGGCGAGGAGGCGGTGCGAGGCGAGCACCTCGCGCACCGCGAGCGCCGTCGTCGTGGCCGAGTCGACGACGCGGACGCCGGGCCCGGCGACCTTCGCGAACTCTTCGCGCAGGAGCGGATAGTGCGTGCAGCCGAGCAGCAGCGTGTCGACGACCGGCGCGACGACCCCGCCCTCGGACAGGAGCGGCTCGACGTACTCGGTGACGGCGGCGAGGGCCTCGGGCGTCCCGGCCTTCCCCTGCTCCACGATCTGCACGAGCTTCGGGCAGGCCTGCTGCACGCAGTCCGCGAGCGGATCGAGGTCGCGGATCGCACGTACGTACGCGCCCGAGCGGACGGTGCCGACCGTCGCGAGCACACCGATGGCACGACGCGGTGAGGCGGCGATCGCCGCTGCGGCACCCGGGCGCACCACGCCGATGACGGGCACGCCGGCCTCGTCGCGCACGGTCTCGAGCGCGGCGCTCGTCGCCGTGTTGCAGGCGATCACGACGAGCTTGCAGTCGCGCACGGCGAACCAGCGGAGCGCCTGCCGCGTGAACGCGAGCACCTCGGCCTGCGGCCGCGGTCCATACGGCATGCGCGCCTCGTCCCCAAGGTAGATCGTGGATTCGTGCGGCAGCTGCTTGCGCAGCTCCCTCAGCACCGTCAGCCCGCCGACGCCCGAGTCGAACACACCGATGGGCCGCGTACCGCGCTCGGACAGGGGCCGGCCTACTTACGCTTCTGCGCGACGAGGGCGTTCGCGAGGTTCTCGACGGCCTTGCTCACCGGTGAGCTGGGGTTGGCGAGCACGAACGGGTTCTGCTTGTTGAGCGATTCGCTCACGGTCTTCCAGTCGGTCGGGATCTCGCCGATCACCGGCAGGTTGAGCGCGTGCTCGAGACCGCCGCGCGACATCCCTGCGGCCGTGTCGGACTGGTTCACCACGAGGAGGATCGGCTTCTGGCCCTTGTACCCGAGCGCTTCGAAGGTGTCGATCGCGGAACGCGCGTTCGCGACGGTCGCGCCCATGTACGTCACCACGATGAGGATGAGCGAGGCGGCGTCCAGGATCGCCAGCGCGGCCTCGTTGAGCGGCGACGGCGTGTCGACGATCACGTAGTCGTGGTGCTCGGCGAGCAGTCCCATCGCGACGGCGATGTCACCGGCCTGCACCAGATCGGACTCCTCCGGCCGGCCCGGCGCGAGGAGGACGTGGATCCCGCCGGGCCCCTCCCACAGGATCTCGTTGATGCTCGTCTTCATCGCACCAGCCGCGGGCAGATCGACGAACGAACGGGTGGTCGGCGGCACCTGTAGCACGTGGCGGACGGCGCCGAACTGCATCACGCCGTCGAGGAGCGCGACGGCTTTCCCCTGACGCCGCAGCACGCACGCGAGGTTGACCGCGAGCGTGGTCTTCCCGGTCCCGCCCTTTGGCGAGTAGACCGCGACCACGGTCCCGGCCTGTGCTTTCGCGGCCTTCCCCACGTTGAGGGCGACGCCGAGCTCGTTCGCGCCACCGGGGAGCACGAACACTGCATCGATGCCAAGCTCGGGCTTCGGCTCCACCGGCCGCTGCGGGACGGTGACGACGACGATGCGCGTGCCCGGGGAGACCTCGCGGATCTTCTTTGCGATGTCGAAGCCGGTGATCTTGCCCTGGAGGAGCGCGTCGATCATCACGATGTCGGGCTTCTCGGTGGTGGCCTGCGCGATCGCCGCGTCGGCCTGGGTCTGGACGCCGGCCATCTCGACTTCCTGCTCGCGCGCGAGCATCTGCTGAAGATGCTGCGCGACCTGCGGCAGGTCCTCGATGAGCAGAACGCGTTTCATCGCGGGCGAGTTTAGGTCACTTCGCGCCGCGGAGCCGGAGCTGGGCGACCGCGGCGATGCCCAGCGCGAGAGCGATGAACGAAAGTCCTACGCGCAGGCTCATGCCCTCCCAGTACCAATCGGGATAGAGGCGGACCAGGTTGCTCGTCGCCGGATCGAAGAGGAAGTTCCCCTGCGGGAAGAAGACGTAATGGAACGCCAGGAAGAGCGGCTCGAACGCCACGACGGCGAGCACGCCGACGATGGTCACGAGCGCGGCCGCGATGAGCGCGCCGTCGCGCGCCTGGAGCCACATCGCGCGTGGTCCGGCGAGGCGCGCGCGCTGCAGCCGGACGATGATGACGAACAGGCCGGCCGGCACGCCCAGACGCGCAGCGTCGAAGACCCGCCGCACGTCGGCCATGTGCGAGTACTCGTCGTCGGTGAAGCGCACGGTCGTGAATGTCGGTGGGTCCTCGCTCGCGCCGGTCTCGTACGCGGACCACTGCCCGTGGATCTCGACCATCGCCGCGAGATCGAGCTGCGTCGCGGCGCCGCTCGGGCCGATGAACGTCGCGCCGGCGACGCGATTGTCGCGCGCGAGATCCGCGTACGGCCCGGTGCCCGACCAGAGGAGCGCGAAGACGACGAGGCCCGCGACGGTGAGGCCGAACACGAAGAGCGCGAGCGCGGCCTGTCTCATGCGACGACCACGCCGAGCCCGGGTCGATCGCTGAAGACGAAGCGCCCGTCGCGCACCACGACGGCGCGGAAGGGGTCGTCGACGATGAGCAGGTTCCCGTCGAGGTCCGCCCACTCGACCGCGGGCGCGAGATGCGCGGCCGCGGCGATCGCGATGCTCGTCTCCGCCGCCCGGCATCCGAGCATCACCTTCAGGCCGAGCTCGTGCGCGCGCCGGATCATCGCCTGCGCCTCCGCGACGCCGCCGCTCTTCTGCAGCTTGACGTTGATGCCGTCGCAAGCCATCGCGAGGCGCTCGACATCGGCGGCGCGCACGGCGGCCTCGTCGGCGACGATCGGCAGCTCGCTGCGCTCGTGCACCCGCCGCAGACCGTCGATGTCCCCCGGCGGCGTGGGTTGTTCGACGAACTCGATGCCGTAGCGGACGATCCGCTCGATCCGCCGCGGCGCCTCCTCGGGCGTCCAGGCGGCATTCGGGTCGACGCGGATCGGACCTTTGAAAACCTCACGGATCCCCGAGAGCACCGCGTCATCGTCGCCGTGGCCGAGCTTCACCTTCAAGACCTTGTAGCCCTTCGCGGCGGCCGCCGCGGCGCGCTCGGCCATGATCGGCGGATCGGCGATGCCGATGGTGAAGGACGTCGGCGGCGCGTCGGTGCCGGCGATCCCAAGGAACGTGTGCAGCGGCTTCCCTGCGGCCTGCGCCGCGCGGTCGTGCGCGAGCGTGTCGAGCGCACACGCGGCCGCGCCGCCGTGTGGGAAGCGCTCGTCGAGCCGTGCTTTCAGCGCCCGCAGGTCGGCGGGGTCGCCCTCCAGCAGCGCGAGCGCCCCGCGCACGTCGGCGGCGATGCCCTCGCTCGTCTCGCCGAAGAACGGATCGGGCGAGCCCTCGCCGCGCGAGATCCGGCCGCCCTCGTCGAGCTCGACGATCACCACGCGCGTCTCGGTGCGCACCGCGCGCGAGATCTGGAACGGCACCGCGAGGTGCACGTCCAGCGTGTACACCCTCGGGTTCAGCGGGCCGGCGATCGGAGCGCCTCCGCAGCGGTGAGGATGGCCCTCGCGAGCCGGTCGGCACCGGCGGCGCCCTCGCGGACCGGATCCGCCGCGGGGAGCGCGGTCTCGCGGGCCGCGACGTCGATGAGCCGACGAGCGACCTGGTCGTCGCGCACCGCGGTGTTGAGCGCGATCGCCACGACGGGCGCGCGGGGATGGCCCGGCGACCGCCGCCACGACGCGGCGTCTTCGTAGATCGCGACGCACTCGCGGAGCGAGCGCACCGGCAGGCCCTCGCGCTCGTAGCCCTTCATCACCTGCCGACCCACGTCGTGGCAGAGGACCATGAGGTCCGGGCCCGCGCCGTGGAGCAGGCCGAGCGTCACGCCGGAGAAGCCCGGGTGCGTGAGCGAGCCCTGACCCTCGACGACCACGAAGTCCGCGGTCTCCGCGGCCACGCAGGCCATCTGCTCCGCGGCGCCGGCGATGAAGTCCGCGACGACAGCGTCGACCGCGATCCCCTCGCCGGCGATCGCGATGCCGGTCTGCCCGGTCGCCACGAAGGTCGCCCGCTTCCCGGCGCGCCGCAGCGCCGCGACGATCTCCAGCGACGCGGTCATCTTCCCCACCGCGGCGTCGGTCCCGACGGTGAGCACGACGACCGAGCCCGCGCGCCGCGCGCGATGGCCGCCGACCGGAAGGTCCGGCGGTGGCTCGCGCAGCTCGCGCACCGTGGCCTTGCCGCGCGCCGCGGCGGCGGCGAGGGCGGGATCCGACAGCACACGCTCGTGCAGACCGTTCCACACGGCGAGCCCGCGCTCGAGCGCCCGCGCAAGGTGGGGCCGATAGCTATCCGCGATGCGGCCGCCGGCCGCCGCCGTGCCGATGAGCAGCGCCTCGGCGCCGAGCGCCTGCGCCTCATCGACCGTCGCGACCACGGGAACGCCCGCGCCGACGCCGACGTGCGACGCCGCGTCGGTCCCGGCACGGGTCGAGTCGACGACCGCCACGACCGTGTCCGGCGCGTACCGGAGGACGCCGATGGCCGTTTTCGCGGTGGCCCGCGCGAACTGCCCATCGGCCAGGATCGCGAGCTTCATGCGCCGCCCAGGTCCGCGCCAAGGCGCAGGAACCGGCCGGCGCGGTCGGGCATGGTCTCGCCGCTCTCCACCGCGACGGCGCCATTCACCAGCACGTAGTCGATGCCCTCGGGATACCGATGTGGATCGTCGTACGTCGCGACGTCCTTCACCCGCTCGGCGTCGAACACGACGAGGTCGGCCCACGCCCCGATGCGGACCTCACCCCGGTCGCGCAGACGCAGGTGGCGCGCGGTGAGCGAGGTCATCTTGCGCACCGCGTCCTCGAGCCCGAGGACTCCGCCCTCGCGCGCGTAGTGGCCCAGCACCCGCGGGAACGTCCCATACGAGCGCGGATGCGGCTTGCCGAACGAGAGCGGACCGTAGGGCGCGTTCGCGCGCGAGTCGCTTCCGATCGCGATCCACGGCTGCCGCATCACGAAGCGCACATCGTCCTCGCTCATGGAGTGGTGGACGATGTCGACGGCACCCTCGTGCTCGACCAGCGTGTCGCAGGTCCACTCGAGCGGATCCTTCCCCGCCGCCTTCGCGAGGTCGGCCACGCTCCGGCCGCTGTACTCCGGATGGTGACGGGCCCGCGCGATCACGATGCGGTCCCACGCGCGGCCGGTCTCGGTGTCCTCGTGGCGGATGCGCGCGCGGACCGCCCCGTCGCGCAGCCGCTCGGTGAGCTTCGCGCTGCCACCCTCGTGCACCCAGTTGGGGATGGTGACCGCGAGCCCGGTCGAGGATGCGGTGTACGGGTACTGATCGGCCTGGACGTCGACGCCGGCCCGGCGCGCGTCCTCGATCTTCGCCACGGAGTCGCGGACCATCCCCCAGTTCTTGTGACCCGAGGCTTTGTGGTGCGACAGCTGGACGCGGACCCGCGTGCGGCGCCCGATCTCGAGGTTCTCCTCCACCGCCTCGAGCAGACCGCTGCCCTCGTTCCGGATGTGGCTCGCGTAGAGGCCGCCCTTCGCGCGCACGACCTCGCACAGCGAGGACAGCTCGTCGGCCGTGGCGTAGGCGCTCGGCGGGTAGATGAGGCCGGACGCCAGGCCAACCGCGCCCTCATCCAGCGCGCGAGAGAGAAGCCGCCGCATCTCGGCCAGCTCGTGCGCCGTCGGCGGCCGCGCCTCCGCCCCCATTACGCACATGCGCAGCGTGCCGTGGCCGACGTACGAGCAGACGTTGATCGCCGCCCCGTTGCGCTCGACCGCCGCGACGTACTCGTAGAACGAGCTCCAGGTCCGGGTGATGCCGAGGCGTGCGTACTCGCGATCGGCCTCCTCGGCCGCGAGACCGTGGAGCGGGGCGGCGGAGCCGCCGCAGTTCCCGCACACGACGAGCGTCACACCCTGGTGGAGGGCGCTCTCGAGGGCGGTGTTCACGAACATCGACTCGTCGGAGTGCGAGTGGATGTCGATGAATCCCGGCGCAACGACCTTGCCGCGCGTGTCGATCATCCGCATCGCGCGCCGCCCGGTGAAGGCGCCGACGTCGGTGATGCGGCCGTTCGTCACGGCGACGTCGGCGCGCACCGCCGGCGCTCCGGTGCCGTCGATGACCGTGCCGCCGCGGAGGAGCAGGTCGGTCATCGCCGGCGGCGCTCGGGATGCGCGCTGCGCTCCTTGCGGCGAGAGACGATGAGGAGGTGCGGCGATGCCGGCCCCACGGCCGATCCGTCGTAGTCGCCGTGCAGCGTGTCGAGCTGGAAGCCCGCCGCCGGGAAGAGCAGCTCGGCCTCGCGGCGGTACAGGAAGTGGAGCGTCGCCTCACGCGTGATCCGCCGGACCTCGCCCGTCTCGAGCTCTTCGTCGAACCACCAGCTGAAGCGCGTGGCCTCGACGTCGGACCGCGTGCTGGAGAACTTCGTGATGAGGTGCCCCGTCTCCGGATCCTTTCGCCGCCACTCCTCGCGCACGCCGCCGTCGACGCCCGCGATCTTGTTCGGATCGGGCTGGAACACGTCGATCGCGAGACGACCGGTCTTGGAGAGGTGCTCGCGGCAGCGCGCGAGGCACGGCCAGCGCTCTTCGGGGGTGAGCATGAGAAAGGTGTTGAAGGGGATGGTGATGAGCGCGAACGCACGGTCGAGCGAGAAGCTCCGCATGTCCGACTCGACCAGACGGAGCTTCGTGCGCGCGCGACGCGCATGGGACTCCGCGCGCGCGAGCATCGCGCGCGACCGATCGATGCCGACGACCTCATGGCCATCCTTCGCCAGCGGGATCGCGACGCGGCCCGTGCCGACGCCGAGCTCGAGCACCGGTCCGCCGGTCATGCGCGCGAGCCCGCGGAACCAGTCGATCGCCGGATGGTCTCCGTGCGGGACGTCGAGGTCGTAGAGCGCCGCGAGGCGCTCGGCCTCGGCCGCGGTGCGGATGCCGCCGAACCAGTCAGCGTCGGTGGCCGTCGAATGCCTCCTTCGCGCGCCGCGTGAGCGCCGGATCGGTGAGCGCGTCGACCGCGGTCATCGCCAGCGCCTTTGCCGCGACGTGCATCGTCTCGAGCGCGCGCGGCGTGGCCGCGGCGGCGGCGAACGCGATCGAGTGGCCCGGGACCGGTCCCTCGGTGATCGACAGGAACGGGTGGATCCCCGGGACGATGCTCGTCACGTTGCCCATGTCGGTCGAGCCGTGTGTGTCGCCGGGCCGGCGTGGCTTCATCTCGCGGCCGAGGGTCCGCGCGTTCGCGGAGAACGCCTCCGCCAGCGGCCGGTTCGTCGACACCAGATCGCAGGTGTCGCTCCACTCGTAGCGCAGCTCGCATCCGGTCTGGGTCGCGGCGCCTTCGAAGCACGCGATCACGCGCCGCTGCAGCTCCACCAGATACGCGTTGTCCGGCGACCGGACCATGAACCGCGCGGCAGCGCGGTCCGGGATGATGTTCGCGGCCTTGCCGCCGTCGGTGATGACGCCGTGGAAGCGCGAGTCGCTGCGCACGGTCAGACGAAGCGCCGAGAGCGCGTTCCACGCGAGGAGGAGCGCGTCGAGCGCGTTGATGCCCTCCTGTGGCTCCGCGGCCGCGTGCGCGGCCTTCCCCAGGAACTCCACCTCGAGCGACACGAGCGCGAGCATGAGCGGGTCGAGCTCGTCCCGGTCGCCGGGGTGGTACATGAGCGCGGCGTCGACGTCGGCGAAGAGCCCGGCGCGGATGAGGAAGCTCTTGCCATTCCCACGCTCCTCGGCCGGACAGCCCAGCAGGCGGACGCGCCCGGAGAGCTCGGGCGCACAGTCGCGCAGCGCGAGGAACGCGCCGAGCGCCGCGGTGCCCATGAGGTTGTGCCCGCAGGCGTGGCCCACGCCGGGCAGCGCGTCGTACTCGCCGAGGATCGCGACGCACGGGCGACCCGCTCCGAACTCGGCGGCGAACGCGGTGTCGAGCCCTCCCGCGGCAGCCGTCACCGCGACGCCTTCCGCGGCGAGGGCGCCGGTGAGCAGCTGCGCGGCGCGCCTTTCCTCGAAGGCGAGCTCGGGATGCTCGTGGATCCGGAGGGCGAGGTCGTCGAGGGTCTTGCCGCGAGCGTCGACGCGCTCGCTCACGCGCTTCTTGAGCGCCGCCACATCCATCGGTCTGCCGAGGTTAGCGCGATGACTGGGGGCGCGCCGACACCACGAGCTCGGCGATGACGAAGGATGCGACGACGAAGATGCCGGTGAGCGGCGAGAGGCCATCGACCGCGCGCAGCCACAGCAGCGCCGTGACGATCGCGCCGCTCTCCGCGGCGCGGCGCAGCGCGTCGCTCCGGCGCGGCCGCGGGGTGCGCCGTTGGTCTCGACCGCGCGGCGCGCGCTGCTGCCAGGCGAACGCGCCGGCGCCGGTCGCCAGGCCCAGCGAGAAGATCAGTGCCGCGACGGCCCCGGGCTCCTCCGGGTCACCGACCAGCACGACGACGACGGCGAGGGCGAGGCACGCGAGCACCAGCCATCCGGGCGCGCGCACCTACTCCGGCTCGTTCGGGACCACGAGCGGCAGGACGCCCTGCTCGCCGCCCGCCGCGAGCGGCACCTGGGCGAGACCCTCGATCGCGCCGGATGCGCGCGCGAGCGCTCGCTCGGTCTCGTCGAACTTCTTCGTCGCGTTGTCGAGATGCCGGCCGAGCTGATCGTGCAGCTCGACGAAGCGCTCGAATTCGCGACGCACCTGCGCGATCCCCTGCTGCAGGTCGCGCGTCCGCTCCTGCATCGCGAGGCCGCGCAGGCCGAGCGAGATCACCTTGAGGTACGCGAGGAGGGTGTTCGGCGAAGCCGGGATGACGTGGTGCTCGGCGCAATACGCGAGCATGTCCGGCTCATCGGGCGCGGCGTCGTGGATGGTCAGCTCGTAATAGATCGCCTCCGAGGGCAGGTACATGAACGCGAAGTCGATCGTCCCGTCCTGCGGGGAGACGTAGCGCTCGACCGCGTCGACGTGGCGCCGCACCTGCTGGAGAAAAGACCGCCGTCGTGAACGGCGATCGGCCTCGTCGCGCGCCGAGGCGATCTGGGTGTACGACTCCGCGGGGAACTTGCTATCGATCGGCACGACGCGCTGCCCGTACCGGACGATCGCGTCCACCCGCGAGCCGTCGCGGTAGGTGTGCTGGATCTCGTACGCGCTCGCCGGCAGCGCGTCCTGCAGGAGGCGCTCGAGCAGGAGCTCGCCGAAGCCACCGCGGGTCTTCGGCGCGCGCAGCAGATCCTGCAGCGAGCCGATGTCCTTTGCCAGCTCGCCGATGCGCGTGCTCTGCTCACCCAGCGTGCCGAGCTGCCGCGAGAGGTCGGCGAGGGTGCGCTGCGTCGCGCCCGTCTGCGTGACCAGCTGCTGCTCGGTCGCGCCGAGCGTGCGCTGCAGCTCGCCACGCAGCTCCGCGACCGCGCTCTGGTTCGCGGTGCGCATCTCGTCGACGCTCGCGCGCAGGAGCCCGATGGCCTGATCGGGATCCTTTGGCGTCGGCCGGCGCAGCACGCTGACGACCGCGGCCACGGCGATCGCCAGGCCGGCCACCGCGATCACGACGCCTAGATCCACGCGCACACCTCGCGCGGATTCTCACACCATCGCTGCATCTGGAACATTCGTTCTATCGTACTGTACCGCCTCGTGTGCAACCAAAATATGGCGCAATACGCTGCGCCGCCATGCGCGTCGGCGCTCGCACGATGCTCCTCTACTCGGCCGGCTCGATCGGCGCGGGAGCGTTCTACGCGTTCAACAACTTCCTCCTGCCGCTCGCCCTCAAGGCCGTCGGCGCGCCGGACCTCGTCACCGGGCTGCTCTCGAGCACGCGCAGCATCGAGGGCGTCGTCATCCAGCCGACGGTCGGCGCGGCTTCGGACCGCATCTGGTTCGCGCGGCTCGGGCGCCGCCGTCCGTTCATCGCTCTCTGCATCCCGCTCTCCGCGCTCTTCTTCCTCATCGCCTCGGCCTCGACCGTGGCGCTAGTGCCCCTGGCGGTCGCGATCTTCCTCTTCTCGATCTTCTTCAACGTCGCGATCGATCCGTACAACGCACTCCTCGCCGACATCACGCCGATCGAACAGCGCAGCTTCCTCTCCGGGCTCTCCCAGGGCATCCAGCTGGTCGGCCAGGTCGGCTTCCTGGGCCTCATCGCGGTGACGACCCAGGGCACCGCCGTGCCGCCCTGGACCTACTGGCTCGTCGCCGCGCTCATGCTCTGCACGTTCGCCATCACCGTCGCCGGCATCGGGGAGCGGCGGGACCTCTCGGCGCGCGCCGAGCACGTCTCGCTGGGCGATTACCTCAAGACCGCCGCGCGTCATGGCCAGGCGCTCCGCTACCTCGGCACGCTGTTCGTCTTCTTCTTCGGCTTCAGCGCGGTGCTCCCCTACTTCACCCTCTTCTTCGTCCAGGACATCCACCTGAGCGACCAGGTCGCCCTGGGCCTCGACGCCCTGGCGCTGCTGGTCACGGCGCTCTCGGCCATCGGCTTCGGCAAGCTCGCCGACCGCTTCGGGACGAAGACCATCCTGGCGGTCGGCTGGGCGATCCTGGTGGTGGCCGCCATCGGCGGCACCCTCATCCAGCAGCTCCCCGAGACCGTGGTCGTCGTGGTCCTCGCGGGCGTGGGCAACGGCGCCCAGACCGCGGTGTCCTGGCCGCTCCTGACCCAGCTCATCGACGCCGACGAGAC
>JBGQFO010000051.1:0-12095 GCA_041496945.1 Candidatus Limnocylindria bacterium
CGGGGAGCACGCCACGGCGACGAGCAGACCTGCGCCGAGAATGGCCAGGGATCGCCTGGCACCGGAGTGCAACATGTACGCCACCTCCACGAACATGTACGTCCCGCGCGCTCGTTGGGGTCAGCGCGGTCTGACCAGGGCCGGATGCTATAGGTCTGACCACGGCCCGCAAGGCCTGCCCGGTAGGCAAGGTGTCACAATGCGAGAAGAAGGGTCGGCACGGGGCGTGCGGTCGGCCGGTCAAAAAGGTCGCTCGTCGACCTGAAGGAGAACGGCGTGGTGCAGGAGCTGGTGCGGCCCACAAAGCTCGCGAGAGGCGCGGCGCCCGACTCGGCGTGGGCCTACCTCGGCGGCAAGTTCGTCCCCATCCGCGAGGCCAAGATCAGCGTGATGACGCACGCCTTCAACTACGGCACCGGCGTCTTCGAGGGGATCCGGGCGTACTGGAACGCCGACGAAGGGCAGCTGTACGGCTTGAACTTCCGCGAGCACTACACGCGTCTCCTGCGCTCCTGCCGGATCATGCGCCTGGGCGTGCCCCACTCGGTGGAGGACCTGGTCGACATCACCATCGAGCTCCTCCGGAGGTGCGGCTATCGCGAGGACGCGTACATCCGCCCGGTCGTCTACAAGTCCAGCGAGGTCATCGGTGTCCGGCTGCACAACCTCGAGGACGCCTTCACCGTCTTCTCGGTGCCGTTCGGCAACTACGTCGCGATCGAGGGCGGGATCTCGGCCCAGGTCTCCTCGTGGCGTCGCGTGGACGACAACGCCATTCCCGCGCGCAGCAAGATCACGGGGTCCTATGTGAACGCCGCGCTCGCGAAGACCGAGGCCGAGGAGTCCGGATTCGACGAGGCCATCGTCCTGACGGACGACGGTCATGTGTCCGAGGGCAGCGCGGCCAACCTGTTCCTGGTGCGCGACGGCACGCTGGTGACCTCACCCGCCTCCGACAACATCCTCGAGGGCATCGTCCGCTCGAACGTCATGCGCATCGCGGGCGACGAGAAGATCCCGGTCGAGGTCCGCCGCATCGACCGCACCGAGCTGTACATCATGGACGAGGCCTTCCTGTGCGGCACGGGCGTGCAGGTCTCGCCGATCACGAGCATCGACCATCGGCCCATCGGCACCGGAGAGGTCGGGCCGATCGCGCGCCGGATCTCGCGGATCTACTTCGAGTCCGTGCGCGGCAAGAACCCGAAGTACCGGGATTGGCTCACGCCGATCTATCCGGAGAAGTCCAGGACCTAGGAGCGCCGCGCGGGTGCCCTGCGCCTAGCGGTCGGTCGCGAAGCCTCGGAAGTCGCTCCCGATCCGGATGACGATGTCCGGTCCGCTCGTGCCGTCACCGGCTGTCTCGATCGGGATCCCGCCAAGCGCCTGGCGGAGCTGCTCGGCGGTGTAGCGCTTGCTGGTGTTCCGCACGACCACCGCGGACTTCGCGCTCGCCCCGTTGGTGACCCCAGTGACTCCGTACGCGCGTAGCGCCAGACGGTCCGCCACGTCCTTCGCGGTTCCGGTGCGGGCACCGGTGTTCTCGATCTCGACCCGCGCGGCCTCCTGGCGGACCCTCGGGTCGTAGAAGAGCTCAGCGGCGAACTCGCGCACCTTCGCCTTGTCCGGCAGGAGGAAGAACCCGTTGTCGCCGTTGTAGACGAGCTCGCAGTGTGGGTAGCCGCCCCCGCACGGATAGAGGACCTCGCTCGTGATATCGGCGGAGTCGATGCCGGTGCCGGTGCGCGCGAGCGGGACGACGTTCGCCGGGTCGAAGTCCGTCTCGAGCGTCGTGCCCACGCTGTCGATGAGCGCGGGTAGCGCGCGCAGGGCCTCGGCCTGGCCAAGGCGCGTGCGGAGCGCCGCGATGACCTCCTGCTGCCGGTGCGCACGGCTGTAGTCGTTGGTGTCGTGCCGCGAGCGCGCGTACTTGAGCGCGAGGTCGCCGTGCATGAGCTGCGGGCCGGTCAGGATGTTCACGCGCTCGATACCGAAGTCGGGCGTGGGGTAGTACTCGTCACGGACCGGCCGCTTCGCGTCGACGATCACGCCACCCACGCCGTCGACGATCTTGTAGAACGCGTCGAAGTTCACGAGCACGTACGCGTGCAGGCGGATCCCAAGGAGGTCGTTGACGATCTTGCGGACGAGCTCGGGGCCGCCGAACGCGTACGCGCCGTTGATCTTGCCCTGGAAGGTCCCCGGCTGATCGATGAGCGTGTCGCGCGGGATCGAGAGCATCGCCGCCGTCTTGTTCACCGGATCGAGCGAGAGCACGAGCATGGTATCCGTATTCCGCGTGGCGGGGTCGCTGTCGCGGGTGTCGATGCCCATCACCAGTACGTTCAGGCGCTCGTTCCCGGTCCAAGCCGGCGGGGCCACCTCCGGGCTCACGGTCGTCACCGCTTTGCTCGCGAACGGCGCGAACATGCGCGCCGCGAGATTCGCCCACGGCACCGACTGCCGGTAGATCGTGCCGTAGCCGGCGATCAGCGCGAGCGTGACGAGGGCGAGCACGGCGTAGTCGAGGGCCATGCGACCGCGCAGGCGGCCGAGACGTCCGGAGAACGCGTCGCCGATGACGTAGAGGTGGAATAGGAGCGCGGTGCCGATGGCGACGAAGGTCACCAGCGGCGCGTGCTGGAGGACGAACGCGGTCAGCGGATCGGCATAGGCGACGAACGCGGCGCCGAGCGTGAGCGCGAACATCGGGAGTACGAGCATGAGGATCCCCTTGACCCAGCGGTCCTCGTACATCTGCCCGAGCCCCGGGAGCAGCGCCGAGAGCACAGCCGCGAAGCCGGGCGATCCGGCCTCCGCGGAGAGCGCTCGCGGGGTCGGCGCGCGGCCGGGCACACCGCCGCGCGGGAGATTCGACATGAGGCTGTAAGGGTACGAGACTCGGGCCCCTGTGGACCGGACCCCCCATGTGAGCACCGCGACCCTGCGTGGCGCGCGCGCGGTCGCCATTGTCTGCGCGATCCTCTTCTTCGTACCGACGGTCCTCTCGTTCGTCTACCCGAGCGCCTTCCTGTACGCGCCGTACCACCGGATCTACGAACGGATGCTCGGCGCCGTCCTCGCCGCCCTCGCGGTCGCGCTGCTCCTTTCGATGCGCGATCCCGTCCGCAACGCGGCGGTGTATGCGGTGGTCGGCCTGGTGAGCGGGACGCTGGACACCGCGATCATCTATTCGCTCCTCGTCGACGGGGCGGACGTCGCGCACTGGTTCATCCAGGTGCCGCTGCTCGCGGCGTGTGCCGCGATCCTCGTGCTCACGTACACGCGGCTTCGCCGGCCGCATCCGGTGGTCGTGCGGATCGTGGTCGCCGCGGTGGTGCTGCTGCCGGTGCTCCTCTTCGCGCACGACGCCGCCTCCCGTACGCTCATCCACGAGTGACCGCCATCGTCTCGGTGCACGAGCTGCGCAAGAAGTACGGCGAGATCGAGGCCGTGGCCGGCGTCTCGTTCGAGGTGCAGAAGGGCGAGGTCTTCGGGCTCCTCGGTCCGAACGGCGCCGGGAAGACCACGACCGTCGAGATCCTCGAGGGGCTGCGCCAGGCCGATGGCGGCGAGGTGACCGTCGCCGGCATCGATGTCACCAAGGATCCGTCGGGCGTGAAGTCGCGCATCGGGGTGCAGCTCCAGCAGAGCGCGTTCCCCGAGAATTTCCTGGCCCACGAGATCGTCGAGCTCTTCGCGCTCTTCTACGAGCGGCGCGTCGACTCGAAGGCGCTCCTGCGCGCGGTCGGTCTCGAGGACAGGGCGAACCAGAAGTCCGAGAAGCTTTCGGGCGGCCAGCGGCAGCGCCTGTCGATCGCGGTCGCGATGGTGAACGAGCCGCAGGTCCTGTTCCTGGACGAGCCGACGACCGGCCTCGACCCGCAGGCGCGCCGCAATCTTTGGGAGCTGATCCGCGACATCCGCAAGCGCGGAACGACGGTCTTCCTCACGACGCACTACCTCGACGAGGCCGAGGTGCTCTGTGACCGCGTCGCGATCATGGATGGCGGGAAGATCATCGCGCTCGACACCCCACGTGCCCTCATCGGCTCGCTCATCGGACGCGGCTTCAGCAAGCCGGTGCTGCAGCAGCAGGCGAACCTCGAGGACGTGTTCCTCGATCTGACCGGCCACGAGCTTCGGGAGGACTGAGGATGCGGCAGGTGCTCGGCTACACGGTCATGCTGCTCCGCGCCTACCGGCGCGACTGGGTCGCCCTGTTCTTCGGATTCTTCTTCCCGCTCGTGTTCATGGGCCTCTTCGGCATCCTGAACTTCGGCTCGTTCGGGCACGTGGCGCTCGGCATCGTCGACAACGCGGACAACGCCGACAGCCAGGCCTTCCGCGCGGGGCTCGCGAAGATCGAGACCCTCCAGGTGACGAAGGGGAACGACGCCGCCGAGCTGGAGAGCCTGCGCAAGGGCGACCGCGACATCGTTCTCGTCATCCCGGCGGACTTCAAGATCGCGCCGGCGCGCGCCGGCCAGGCCGTCCCGACGATGACGCTGTTCGAGAACGAGGGCCGCGGCCAGCAGGTCGCCGTCGGCGAGGCGATCCTCACCCAGGTCATCGACCAGATGTCCTTCGCCGTGACGCAGTCCGCGCCGATCCTCGCGACGAAGAAGGAGCAGGTCCAGGGCCGCAACCTGAAGTACGTCGACTTCCTCACACCCGGCATCCTGGGCATGACGATCATGCAGCTGGGCGTGTCGAGCGTGATGTTCACGTTCGTCGTCGACCGCCAGCGCGGCGTGATCCGCCGCATCATGGCAACGCCCATCTCGCGCCGGAACTACATGGCCGCGCACGTCCTCGAGCGCCTCATCCTCGCCGTGTTGCAGGTGCTCGTGCTGCTCGCGGTCGCGGTGTTCGGGTTCAAGGTCGCGATCATCGGGAGCATCTGGGTCCTGCTCTTCGTGGTCATCCTCGGTAGTGCCCTGTTCCTCACGCTCGGCTTCGCGGTGTCGGCGTTCGTCACCACCGAGAACCAGGCCCCCGCGATCATGCAGCTCGTCACGCTTCCCCAGATGTTCCTGTCCGGCGTCTTCTTCTCGCGCGATGCCGTGCCGGCGTTCCTCAAGCCCGTCGCCGATGTGCTGCCGCTCACCTTCCTCAACGACGCGCTGCGTCAGGTCTCGACGGCGGGCGCGGGTCTCGGCGACATCAGCACGAACATCGTCGGGATCGTGATCTGGAGCGTCATCACGTTCTTCATCGCCTTCCGCTTCTTCCGCCTCGAGACCTGAGCGCGGCGGGCGCCCGTCAGCGCGTCCGGTCCGGCGCGAGAGCCTCGTAGACGGCGCGGTGCACGACGGCGCGGAACTTCCCCCAGGCGCGCCAGTCGCCGCCGATGTCGAGCGTGCCCGCCGTCCGGAGATCGTCGAAGAAGTCCGCCACCCGGGGCAGCTCGGCGACTCCGACCTCGCGCCAGTCCTCGATCTGCTCGCTCGTGTCGATGGCGCCAAGCGTCCCGCCGATCTCGTCGAGCAGGAACGCGAAGGTGTGGAAGAGCGGCGCATCGCCGGGCGCGTCGGCGGCGCGGTACGCGATACGCGCGAGGAAGCGCCGCACCTCGGTCACGAGGCCGGTCTCCTCGCGCGTCTCCCGCACCAAGGCGTCGAAGACCGGCTCACCGGGATGGATCCCACCCGTCGGCAGCCGGTACGCGCCCCGCGGGTAGAAGGTCTTGATGGAGAGCAGCAGCTTGCCGTTCGGACGGCGCACCACCATGCAGACCTCGCCGTAACGGTCACGCTTCCGGATCGGATCGTCGAAGGAGTCCGGGATGATGGAGTCGACCACGAGCGGCGGGCCGAAGCGCTCCGCGAGAGCGTCGAGCTCGCGGCGCGCTGCCGGGAGGAGATCCACGCGGTGAGCGTATGGGCGGGTCGATCGGGCTAGGAGCGTTCGTGCTTGCGCAGGAGGTCGTCGAGCGCCTCGCGGAGGAGGACCGCTTCCTTCTTCTTCATGCGCTCCGCGAGGCTGCGAAGCCGGCCGAGCTGGGCGGTGGAGTAGTAGGACGACTTCAGCACCATGTCGTCGCTCGGCGTGAGTGCGACGGTCGATCCACCCACGTCCTTAGCGGCGTACAGCGCGAGATCGGCCTTCCGCATCAGGTCGTCCGGCGTCTTCGCGTCGCGCGGCGAGTTCGCCACGCCGATGCTCACCGTGCAGCGCCCGTGCTGGACGGCCTTCGCGAGCGCGGCGTCGACCTCGCGGCGAAGGGTCTCGGCGCGCAGGAACGCGGCCTCGGTCGCGACATTCGGGGCGACGAGCGCGAATTCGTCCCCGCCGATGCGGCCGAGCGTCCAGCCCTCGGCCTTTGAGGTGCGGAGCAGCGCGGTGGTCGTCGCGGCGATCGCGCGGTCCCCCTCGTCGTGGCCGTATTTCGTGTTGATTTCGAAGAGGCCGTCGAGGTCCAAGAGCAGCAAGCTGACGGGTTCGCCGTTGTCCCGCGCCTGCTTCCACCGTTGGTTGAGCGCCCCGCCGAACTCCACGGCTCCCAGGCAGCCAGCGCTCCGTACCTTCGCGCCCGTCCTCATCGGCGTCTTCTGTGGCACCTCTGGCCTCCTCATACCTAACCGCTATATACGAACATGTATATATGAGTAGGACGTACGTCAAGTGGCGAGCGGCCGCTGATCGCGGACTGACACGGCGGGCCGTCGCGGTCGGGCCCGTAGACTGCTCGGAACAGCGCTGAAGGGGCGATCGACCCCGAGCTGCCGGAAGAACGCCGCGAGGCCACTAGACCCGGCCGGAGGAAGCCACTCCGTTACCAAGCGGCGGACGTCCGGTGACGTCGGCGAAGGAGTGCGCGCCCGCGAACACGCTGGCGCGAACTCGGGTGGTACCACGGCTCACGCCGTCCCGAGAGCGGGACGGCGTTTCTTGTTTGGAGTAAGAGAGCGCATGACGACGGACGAGAAGACGCGATTCGTGCCGGTGGCCTCGGGCTTCGACCTGCCCGAGCTTGAACATGGCGTGCTCGAGCTGTGGGAGCGCGAGAAGACGTTCGACGCGCTCCGGAAGAAGAACGCCGGCGGGCCGCGCTTCTCGTTCATCGACGGACCGATCACCGCGAACATCGAGGCGATGGGCGTCCACCACGCGTGGGGGCGGACCTACAAGGACCTCTACCAGCGCTACAAAGCGATGCAGGGCTTCGACCAGCGCTACCAGAACGGCTTCGACTGCCAGGGCCTCTGGGTCGAGGTGCAGGTGGAGCGCGAGCTCAACCTGAACAACAAGCGCGACATCGAGACCTATGGCATCGCTCGTTTCTCGGCCGCGTGCCGTGCACGCGTGGACCGCAGCGCCGCCGCGATCACGAAGCAGTCCATCCGGCTCGGCCAGTGGATGGACTGGGACAACTCTTATTACACGTACAGCGACAACAACATCTCGCACATCTGGAATGTCCTCAAGCTCTGCCACGAGAAGGGCTGGCTGGTGAAGGGACACCGTGCCATGCCCTGGTGCGCACGCTGCGGCACCGCGCTGTCCGAGCACGAGATGACCGGCTCGTACAAGGAGATGACGCACACCTCGCTGTACGTGCGCTTCCCGGTCCTGAGCGAGGGAAAAGGCGACGTCCTCGCAAAGCAGCGCGCGTCATTCCTCGCGTGGACCACGACGCCCTGGACGCTGCCCGCGAATGTCGCGCTCGCGGTGCACCCGGATCTCGACTACGCGAAGGTCCGCGTCCTCGCCGACGGCGCCGCGGAGCCCGAAATGCTGATCCTCGGCGCGAAGGTGTTCGCTCAGTCGAAATGGCACAACGCGGAGCTGCTCGGCACCGTGAAGGGACGCGACCTTCTCGGTCTTCGCTACGTCGGTCCCTTCGACGAGCTCCCTGCGGGCGCGACGTCGGGTCCCGCGCATCGGGTCATCGAGTGGGCCGAGGTCGGCGAGGACGAGGGCACCGGCATCGTCCACATCGCTCCAGGCTGCGGCGCCGAGGACTTCGCGCTTTCGAAGACGGAGAAGCTCCCGGTCCTCATCCCCATCGACGAGAGCGCGCACTTCGTGTCGGGCTTCGGCTGGCTCGAGGGCAAGGAAGCACGCGATGTCGCGCACGAGATCTCCGACGACCTGCGGAAGCGCGGGCGGCTGTTCCGCGAGCTTCCCTACACGCACTCCTATCCGATCTGCTGGCGCTGCAAGGAGGAGATCGTCTTCAGGGTCGCCGATGAGTGGTTCATCTCGATGGATGAGGTGCGCCCGAGACTGAAGGAAGCCGCGTCCGCGGTACGGTGGCTGCCCGCGCACACCGGCGATCGCATGCAGAACTGGCTGGACAACATGGGTGACTGGAACATCAGTCGGAAGCGGTACTGGGGCCTGCCGCTGCCGTTCTACAACTGCGCGACCGGGCACTTCTTCATCGTCGGAAGCGAGGCGGAACTCCGTGAGCGAGCGGTGCGGGGGCTCGAGCAGCTCCAGGAGCTGCACCGGCCATGGATCTACAACGTCGTATTGGCGTGCCCGACCTGCAAGGCCGAGAGCACGCGCGTAAGAGAGACCGGAGACGTGTGGCTCGATGCCGGCATCGTGCCGTTCTCGACCTTGAGCTGGCTCTCCGACCGCGACCTGTGGAAGAAGTGGTTTCCGGCCGAATTCATCACCGAGAACATCGAGCAGATCCGTCTCTGGTATTACTCCCAGCTCTTCATGAGCGTCGTGCTCACGGGCCGGGCCCCGTACGAGACGGTGCTCTCGAACGAATTCGTCTACGACGAGAACGGCGAGGAGTTCCACAAGACCGGCGAGAACTTCATCGACTTCCCACAGGCCGCGGAACGCGCCGGCGCGGACATCGTCCGCTGGTACTACGCGCGCCACGATCCCGCGGAGAAGGTGCTCTTCGGCTACGGCGTCCTGTCCGAGGTGAAGCGCAGGCTCCTCGTCCTCTGGAACACGTACTCGTTCTTCGTGACCTACGCCAACCTCGACCGCTTCGACCCGACGGCGCCCCAGGTGCCGCTCGCGCGGCGTCCGCTGATCGATCGCTGGCTGCTCTCCGCGCTCGACCGCCTGGTGCGGGACGTGCGCGCCGCGCTCGACAGGTACGACGCGCAGACCGCGGCCCTGCGTATGGAGGCGTTCTGGGACGATCTGTCGACCTGGTACGTGCGCCGCAACCGCTCGCGCTTCTGGAAGACAAAAGATGAAGCCGACACGCTCGCCGCGTACCAGACGCTCTACGAAGCGCTGACCACGCTCGTCCGGCTCTTCGCGCCGTTCATGCCCTTCCTTGCCGAGGAGATGCACCAGAACCTGGCCCGCCGCGCGGTGGCCGGCGTGCCCGCGTCGGTGCATCTGACGGAGTACCCGGCGGTCCGGACGGACCGCATCGACGACGACCTCGAGCGGCGCATGCGCGCGGCGCGGCGCGTCGTGGAGCTCGGCCGTGCGGCGCGGTCGCAGGCGAAGACGAAGGTGCGCACGCCACTACCCAAGCTCGTCGCGGTCTTCGACGCGGGCGACCGCGACAAAGGCGCGCTCGACGGACGGGACGACCTTGCGGCGGTCGTGCGCGACGAGCTCAACGTGAAGGCGCTCGAGGTGCGCGACCGGGCCGAGGGCCTGGTGCGCGAGATCGTGAAGCCCGAGCTGAAGGCGCTCGGCCCGAAGCTGGGCAAGGACCTGCCGAGGGTGCGCGCCGCGTTGGCGGCGGGCCGCTTCGTACGCCGCGACGGGATGATCCTGGTGGAGGGCTACGAGCTCGCGCCCAGCGAGGTGCTCGTCTCGCACGAGGGCGAAGCCGGTCATGTCGTGGCTCGGGAGTCCGGCCTCGTCGTCGCGCTCGACACGGTCCTCACTCCGGAGCTCGAGGCCGAGGGGCTCGCCCGCGAGCTCGCGCACAAGCTCAACGAGCTGCGGAAAGAGGCGGGCCTCGAGATCGCCGACCGCATCGCGCTGCGGTACGACGGCGCGATCGCCGCGACGGTGGAGCGCTACCGCGACATGGTCATGGAGGAGACGCTTGCGACGAGCGTGACCCGCGGCCTCGCCCGTCGGGGACACGCCTGGACCGGTGACCTGAACGGCGTAAGCGGCGCGCTGGAGATCGAGAAGACCTAACTCATCCGGGGTGGAAGGGGCGAAGCGCCTGCGGAGACTTAGAGGACCGCGCTCCGGAGCGCGTTCGCGACCAGGCGCGGCGCGCGGCGGCGCGCCGGACCCGTGAGCGCCGTGCGCCAGGTGGGATAGGACAGCAGCGCGTGCGCGAGCGCGACGGCGTCCTGCGTGCGCACACCAAGCGCGCCGCGGTGGGCGAGGTCGTTCATCGTCCGCGCGATCGCGGCGAGCCGGACGCTATCGAGCTCCCGCAGCAGCGCGGCGACGCGGCGGGGGAGCGCGCCGTCGACGAGCGTCTCGAGGAGCAGCGCGGATTCGCCGCGGTACTCCCGCTCGTGGAGCGCGACCATCTCGTCGAGGATCCGCTCGGGCGTGTCGCTGCGTGGCCGCCATCGCTCGACCCGCGAGATGAGCGCCGCGGCGCGCCGCCGCAGTGCCTGCTCCACGAGGCGCTCTTTCGAGGACGAGTGCAGATATACGGTGCGCGCCGACACGTGCGCGCGCCGTGCCACATCGGTCACGCGCAGGTCCGGGTATCCGCGGCGCGCGACCTCGCGCAGAGCGGCGTTCTCGATGGCGGTCGCGGTGCGCGCCGTGCGACGGGCACGTTCGCGTTGGACGTACCGTCGTGAATTCATTGCAATAGGACTGTAACGGAAGAGGGGACGGACGTGGACGGCGGCTCATCACGCCTGTTACTTTTGAGCCTCCGATGTCAGCACTCGCCTTCGTGTTCCCGGGCCAGGGCTCACAGCTCGTCGGCATGGGACGCTCCGTCTACGAATCGTCGCCGGCCGCGCGTGCCGTGTTCGACGAGGCTGACCGCGTCCTCGGCTATCCGCTGACGAAGATCTGTTTCGAGGGGCCAGAGGAGAAGCTGAACGACACGACCGTCGCGCAGCCCGCGATCCTCACGACGAGCATCGCGCTCTTCGAAGCGATGGTGGAGTCCGTGAACCAGAAGCTCGGTCGACGCGCGACGGACGGCAGCGAGCCACGCGGCGTGCTTGCGCTCCCAGAGGCTCTGCGGCCCGCGTTCGTGGCCGGCCACTCGCTGGGCGAGTTCAGCGCCCTGGTCATCGCCGGCGTCCTCCCGTTCTCCGACGCCCTGCGGCTCGTCGCCGCGCGTGGACACCTTGCCGCGACGCGCGGGGCGCAGGGGAGCATGGCCGCGATCCTGGGCATGAGCGCAGCGGACGTCGAGAACGTCATCCGCGACACGATCTCTGAGCCCGGTCGCGTCGTCGTGGCGAACGACAACGGCCCCGCACAGGTGACCATCGCCGGTGACGAGGACGGCATCCGTCTTGTCACCGACGCGCTCGCCGCACGCGGCGCGAGGAAGGTCGTCCCGCTCCGGATCTCCGCGCCGTTCCACTTCCCGGCGATGGGACGGATCGGTGAGGACCTGCGTGCGTTCATGCAGACGCTGCGTTTCCGCGAGCCGGTCGTCCCGATCGTCGCCAACGTGAGCGGCCTCCCGCATCCGCGCGCGTCGGCCATCCCCGAGGCGCTCGTGCGCCACCTCTCGAACCGCGTCGAGTGGCTGAAGTCGGTGCGGTTCATGGTCGAGCGTGGCGCGGGGACGTTCGTCGAGTTCGGTGGCGGCCCGGTGGTGAACGGTCTGGTGAAGCGCATCGCGGATGTGAAGCTCGTGAACGTGACCGATCACCCCTCACTGGCGAAGGCGCTCCAGGCGCTGCGGACGAGGGCGCCCCGGTGAGCGGCCGGTCACGGCGCGTCGTCGTCACCGGGATGGGCATGGTGACGCCGCTCGGGCCGGACGTACCCAGCAACTGGGATGCGCTCACCCATGGGCGGAGTGGCATCGCGCGGATCAAGCGCTTCGACCCCGCGCCGTACGAGACGCAGATCGCGGGCGAGGTCAACGGCTTCGACCCGACGCAGTACATGGAGCGCAAAGAGGTGCGCCGGACCGATCGCTTCACGCACCTCGCCGTCGCGGCGGCGTCGCAGGCGCTGAAGGATGCGAAGCTCGAGACCGTGCC
>JBGQFO010000052.1:0-12020 GCA_041496945.1 Candidatus Limnocylindria bacterium
CATGCCGGCATGCACCGTGACATGCGCGACCTTGTGCTCGAGATCGACGTGCGCGCTGACCACGTGGGGCAGCGAGCCGATCGCGGCGGAGAGATCGTCCTGGCAGCAGGGGCAGAAGACATCGTCGAGTGCGACCTCGACGGTCTCCGGCGCGGCGGTCGCCTTCACGGACGGAGGGGCGGTTGGGCTTCGGCCGTCTCGCAGATGCCGGCGCCTGACGGCGGTTGCGCCAGCGCGGCGCGCTCGGCATCGAGCTGCTCGACGACCTGCGGATACGCATCGTGCATGCAGCAGCGGCACGCCTTGTACCACTCGCGCATGCCCGCATCGATGACGGGCGGCTGGTCGGCGTGGGGGTGCGCAGGCGCGTGCGCGCCGCGAGCTTCCGCGGAGAGCCATGCGTCGACCTTCGACCGGTAGGCCTCGGGATCCATTGCGAATTTCGCGAGGCAGCCTTGGCTGCAGAACACGTAGACGCGCTCGGGTCGCTCGAGCGCGAGACCGTGATCGCGGGCCCCAGCCACGTCCACGACCATGTCGCACACCGGATCGAGCAACTTCACGGGAGTCACTGCTCACCTACCTCCGTCGCCGCGCCGCCGCGGACGAGTGTCTCACGCTGGCAAGGTGCTGGCCGCTCCGCCCGCTCCCTGCGCTACACCGCCACAGCGCCGCGACCTGCGACGAGGTGATAGCCCGCAATGAGTCGCCGAAGCTGGTCGAGCATGAGTGCGATGCCGAGAGCGTTGGTGGCGAGCCCAAGGAGCATGAGCGGCGTGCGGAGCTCGACGAGGATCGCGACGAGACCGGAGACTCCGACGATGGGCAGGACGTCGGCGAGGTGGTGCGCGCAGCACGCGACCATCGAGACGCTCGAGGTCGCGGCGCCTGCGCCCGCGAGCACGACGGATTCGCGTGCCAGCGCGCGCTGCACGAGCCGCAGGTAGGTGAACAGCCCGAGCTGCGTGCCGAAGCCGGCGCCGATCAACGCGACGAAGAGGCGATCGCTCCAGAGGAGCGCGAGCGCGTGATCCGGGCCCTCTCCCCAGGCCACGATGCCCAGGTAGAGCCCGCTGAGCGCGACCGCGCCGGCCATCCCCAGCGCGATGGAGAGCGCGACGCGACGGGTCATCGCGTCCGCTCCCATCGCAGGAGGTGGGAGGGAGCACCGACATCGCGGACCTCGAGCTCGATGATGCGCGCCGCGGCAAGCGCCTTCGGGTCGATCGAGCCGAAGGTGAGCGTACCCGTGCGGTGATGCTCGTCCGGCGGCGCGTCCCACTGCGTCGGGCTCACCCACGCACCGCCATCAAGGCGCGCGCGCGCGAGCTTCGTCAGGTCGAAGCCGTCGAGCGCGACGACGTGCGTGTCCATCGCCACGAGCGCCGACGCCGTCCCCGAGATCCACGAGGCCGCGATGGTGACCATGCCCGCGTCGACCTCCTGACGCTCTCCGAGCTCCGCGGTCGCGGCTGGAGCGCTCGGGCTTTGCGCCGTCGATCCGGTCGCGGCTGCGGCGCAGGAGGCCGCCGCCACGGCGATCACGATCGCGGCGATAGCGCGTCTCATGGACATTGGCTCGTCGTTCGTCTTCGCTCCGCGGGGAAGCGGATCATGTCTTGGCGTCGTCCCTCGACGTCGCGAGCCTGCGCGCGAGCTCCGCGCGATCGTCACGGTGGACCTGCGGCTGCTCGCCGGTGTGACCGTCATGAGACCCGCCACGGTGCATGAACAGCATCACCAGCGGACACATCAGGAACAGCAGCGCGTAAGGCAGGAACGCGAGGAACGCATCCATCAGATCGATCTCCCTTCATGCACGAGGAGCTCGCCGGAGTACATGCCCATGCCGCAGGTGAACGCGTAGCGCCCCGGGTGCTGCGGCGTGAAGCGCACCTCCGTTTCCGCGTGCGCGGCCAGGCGATGCGCGGTCGGCCACAGCTCGGACACGAGCATCTCGGTGCACGGGTCGTCCTCGCGCCGCTCGAAGCGCAGCGTCGCGGGGATGCCCGCCTCGAGATCGATGCGCGAGGGACGGTAGCCGCGCTCGACGACCACGCGGACCTCCTGCGTGCCGTCGCTCATGCGGAGCGCGCGTTGAGGTGCGGCCTGCGGTCGCGCGACGATCCAGGCCACGACGGCGGCGATGACGACGAGCGCGAGCAGGATCGGCCAGATCACGATCGCATCGTGGGCCTCGGGGCTTGCGGCGTTCTGGGAGGGCGCTGAGAGCGGCCTGAGGACGTGCCGTCGCGTGCGACTACGCGGCGGTGCTCGCGACCTCCGTCGTCGCGACCGCGGGAAGCCGCACCGTCACACGCGTCCCTCGTGGCAGGCGAGACTCGAGCGCGATCGATCCGCCGTGGCGCTCGACGATCCAACGCGCGATCGCGAGGCCAAGTCCGGTGCCCGCCGGGTCGAGGCGTTGCGCCTCCGCTCCGCGATAGAAGCGATCGAACAGGTGCTCGGCCTTCTCGGCGCTGATGCCGATGCCCTCGTCCTCGACGATCAGCACGGTCTCGCGCACCTCTCGCCGCAACGACATGCGCACCTCGCCCGGGATCGGCGTGTAGGCGAGCGCGTTGTCGGCGAGGATGAGCACGAGCTGCTTGAGACGATCGCGCTCGCCCTGCACGAGAGCCGCGTCGAGATCGACCACGCGCAGGCGCGGACCCGCCTGCCCGCGCAGCTCGCGGAAGACCTCCATGACCACCTCGTCGAGCTGCACGGGCTTGCCGACGAACGGCTGGGGACCGGAATCGGCACGCGCGAGCACGAGCAGATCGTCGACGAGGCGTGCGAGCCGGCGCGTCTCCTGACGCGCCTCGGCCAGTGTGGCCTGCGCCTCATCCGCCGCCAGCTGGCCACGCGCGAGCAGCTCGAGATCGCCCTGCAGCGCCGTCAGCGGCGTGCGCAGCTCGTGGGAGACGTCGGCGACGAAGCGTTGCTGGCGCCGGTACGCGTCGTCGAGGCTCGCGAGCATGTGGTTGAACGTGTGTCCCAGCTCGCTCAGTTCGTCGCGACCCTGATCGCTGACGTCGATGCGGCGCGCGAAGCCGCGCGAGAGCGCGATCGCCCGCGCCGTCTCGGTCATCTTCGCGATCGGCCGCAGCGCCCCTGCCGAGATTGCCCACCCGCCGGCCACGGCGACCGCGACGCCGGCGATCCCCATGAGACCGAGGATCACGCCAAGGCTCCCGAGCGACGCGTCGAAGGCGGACATCGATGCGGCGACCACCAGACGCGGGCCTCCGAGGGCCGGCGGGTTCGCCGCGTACGAGCGAACGCGTGTGCCGTCGATCGTCGTGTCGCGCAGCCCGTCAGCGACGGCGCTCGGATCGAGGCGCGCCAGGAGCGCATCGTTCGCGTCACCGACGACGATCCGCCGCTCGCCCGGAATGAGAAGCCAGGTCGCGGTCGGTGCGCTGCCGGCCTGTGTCGGCGCGGTGAGCGCCGCGCCCATCATCGTCGCCATCGGCATGCCGCTCAGCTCCGCGGCCGCGTGCTCCCACGAGCCGCGCAGCGAGGCATCCACGTCCGACTCGTGGGTGCGCACGTGAACGGCGAACGCGACGGCGAGCGTGACGCCCAGCACGAGCGCGAGCAGCGCTCCGTACCAAACGGCGAGGCGGAGCCGGATGCTCACCGGTGTTTCCTAGGCCGTCGGTTCGCGCAGCACGTAGCCCGCGCCGCGGAGCGTGTGGATGAGACGCGGCTCACCCGCGGCCTCGAGCTTCTGGCGGAGGTAGCGCACGTAGACCTCGAGGACATTGTAGTTGCCGCCGAAGTCGTAGCCCCACACCTTCTCGGTGAGCTGCTCTTTCTCGAGGACCTGGCGTGGGTGACGCAGGAACTGGAGAAGGAGCTCGTACTCCGTGGTGGTGAGAGCGATCTCACGCGCGCCGCGGCGCGCGCTCCGCGTGCCGGTGTCGAGCGCCAGATCGCCGAAGCGGAGCACCTCCGCGTCGCTTGGCTCCCTGCGACGGAGGAGCGCGCGGATGCGGGCGGTCAGGACCTCGAGGGTGAAGGGCTTGACGAGGTAGTCGTCAGCGCCGGCGTCGAGCCCGACCACTTGGTCGGCCGCCGAGTCCTTCGCGGTGAGCATGAGGATCGCGAGCTGCGGGTCACCGGCCCGCAGGCGACGGGCGACCTCCAGGCCATCGATGCCGGGCATCATGATGTCGAGCACCACGAGATCCGGCGCGAACTCGAGCGTCTTCTTGATGGCGTCGTTGCCGTCGCGCGCGGTCGCGACCGCGTAGCCCTCGAACGAGAGCGCGCGTCGCAGCATGTTGGTGACGTTCTCGTCGTCGTCGACGATGAGCAGGCGACCCGCGCGCGGGGAGATCGCGGTCGCCGTCCGGGCCATGTCGGTCGCCATCACCGAAGACGGTACGGGTGTTTGCCCCTCAGGGACGGCGTCCGAGCGGCCCTCCCGGCGTGGGTCAAAGGTCACTTCCCACCTCTCATGGGCTCAGATGGTGCGCACCCGCGCGTCCCGACCTGTTCGAGCGAACGCGGCCCAGAGGGCAGCGATGCCCAGCGCCACGATCGAGAGCAGCTGCGCCTCCTGCAGGCCGGCGAGCCAGACCGTTTCCGTCCGCAGGAAGGTCAGGCCGAACTTTCCGACCGCATAGAGCGCGAGGTACACGGCAAAGAGCTGACCGTCCACGCGTAGCACCGGACGAAGCAGCCACAGCACCGCGAGCACCGCGAGGTCCCAGGCCATCTCGTAGAGGAAGACCGGCTCGTACGCCACGCCGAGCTGCGGGACCATCGCGCGCGGGTTCAGGTAGGTGATCCCGAAGCCGCTCGTCGCTCGCCCCACCGCGTCGCCGGTGAAGAGGCACGCGAAACGTCCGATCGCCTGACCGAGGATCACACCGGGCGCGGCGGCATCGGAGATGGCCAGCACCGGCAACCCGCGCCGCCACGCCACGACGAGGCCGGTGAGCGTACCGCCGAGGACCGCGCCCATGATCGCGAGGCCGCCGTTCCAGATCGCGACCATCATGTGCGGCTGGGCGGCGTAGAGATCCCAGCGGTCGATGACGTGGAGCGCGCGCGCGCCGACGACACCGCCGACGAAGACCCACAGGGCGAGCGATTCGACCTGCTCCATCGGCAGGCCCTTGCGGCGCGCCTCGCGGAACGCGAGCCACAGACCGACGGCGATCGCCAGCGCGACGAAGATCCCGTACCAAGAGACCGCGAGCGGACCGAGGTGGACGATGACGGGATCGATGTCGACGGTCACCTCAGATCACCGCAAGCGCGGCGAGCGACACGAGCGCCGTCGTGAGTCCGAGTGCGAGCTTCAGCGACGCACGGTTGTGCAGCTGCCAGCGCGTGAGCGCGCGCATCGCCGCGGGGGTGGCAGCCGCTCCCAGCAGCGCGATGAGCGGCACGACGAAGGCCAGGTTGTAGATCACGAGGTAGCCGAGGGCCTCCCCAAGCTCATTCCGGCTCGAGAGGAGTGCCAGCACGGCGAGATAGACGTTGCCCGAGCAGGGCACCGTGCAGAGGCCGATGAGCGATCCGGCCACGAAGAGCCCCGGGAGCGAGGCACGCTGGACCCAGCTCTGCGCCCGGCTGTGGAGCCCCGGCGGCATGCGCAGCCGCTCGCCGAGCTCCGGCAGGAGGGCTTCCTGCAGCGCGAGGACGCTCCAGCCGATGGCGACGACGGCGAAGATCTTCGTCCCGATGTGATCCTGACGGAGCACCCCCGCGAAACCCATCAGCCCGAGGCCGATCAGGAGATACGTGATGAACATCCCGGCGACGTACGCGGCACCGCCTTTGAAGAGGGCACGTCGTCGCTCGGCGAGCCCGCCCTCCATCGTCGCCCCCACCGCGAGGAGCGTGGCCGACACGAAGACGAGGAGGACCGCGATGGCGCA
Source organism: Candidatus Limnocylindria bacterium (assembly GCA_041496945.1). Taxonomy (GTDB): domain Bacteria; phylum Chloroflexota; class Limnocylindria; order P2-11E; family P2-11E; genus CF-39. The sequence goes on from JBGQFO010000052.1 coordinate 5,901, forward strand.
GGGGTTGATCCCGTCGACGAGACCGGCGAGGACGACGGTCGCGAGGTTGAGGTCGACCCCGCTCACGCTCTGATCTTCAGCACGCCCTGCATCGCGGGGTTCTCTTTCCCGCCGCAGCAGGTGTCGCAGTAGAAGGCGTAGTCGGCTGGCGCGGCCGCCGGGATGCTGATGACCGACGTGGACTCGGGCTTGATGCGCGCGTCGACGCCGAGCGCGACGATGGTGAAGCCGTGGACGCCGCCGCCGTCGGAGTGGTGGCTGCTGTCTGGGTTGACGATCCGTACGCGGAGAGCCCGTCCTGCGGGTGCGGTGAGCGCAGGCGGCGTGAAGCCGCTCATGTCGATACGCAGGGTCAGGTCGACCGGTCCGGGGTCCGCGGTCGCGAGATCCTTTGGCCAGAGGGCGTAGCCGGCACCACCGGCCACTGCCAGCGCGAGCACAACGAAGACCGCGACGCGCAGGCCCAGGTTCGACGAGCGGCGCGCGGGTCGCTTACGAGGCATGAGTCATCTCCCTCTTAGAGGATCACGGCTGCAGGTGCGGTCGGCTCGTAGCGTCGCTGGCGCCGCTGGAGCGCGGCTTGGCGCGGTCTGAGAGTGCCCTGAGAACGCCTTCTCAGCCGCGCTCCAGCGCTTGCCAAGACTCGGCTCAGACCGCACGGTCATGCTGCGATCTGGGCCAATTGGAGGTCCCTGGTGATGATGTACGGCTACTCGTTCGGAATGGGCGGTCTGGTCATGGTGCTGTTCTGGGTCTTCGTCATCGCGCTGGTCGTGTGGCTCGTGCTCACGCTGAGCCGATCGCAGAACCGCTCAGGCGATGGCCAAAGCAGCGCGCTTCGCATCCTCGATGAGCGGCTCGCACGAGGCGAGATCGACGCGGAGGAGTTCCGAGTCCGTCGCGCCGCGATCTCGGAGACCAGGTCGTGAACGTCCAACGTATCGCCGGCCTGACCGCGCTCGTCACCGGGGTGCTCCTCGTCTTCGCGGTCGTCGGCTCGGCGTTCACCGGTGCGTTCGCCGGCAACTCGTCGGCGCCCTGGCAGATGGGGCCGGGCATGATGGGCGCCGGCCACATGGGGCCCGGCGGCATGGGGCCCGGGATGATGGGTTTCGGTGCCTCGGGACCTGCCGCGACCGCGATCCCTGGGGCGACCGAGACACGGGTGCAGGCGGCGAACTTCAGCTTCACGCCGACCGAGATCCGGTTGCCAAAGAACGCCGACGTGAACCTCACGCTGGTCAACCCGGCCGGCACCGGCGTCGTGCACGACCTCACCGTGCCGGCGCTCGGGATCCACATCGTCGCCAATCCCGGCGAGACACGCACCGTCGGGCTGCGTGGCCTTGCCGCTGGACGCTATGACGCGTTCTGCAGCATGCCCGGCCACGCAGATCTCGGCATGCGAGCGACGGTCGTTATCGAGTAAGAGCGGCCGCGGCGCACTCCGCCGCTCGTCTCCTCAACAGCCTGCGCTCCACGGCGTTCTCGGTGAGCGACGCTGCGCGCTCGAACTCGGCGCGCGCCTCCGCAAGACGGCCGAGCTGCCGTAGGAGGTCGCCGCGCACGGCCGGCAGCAGGTGGTACGCCTTGAGCGAGGGCTCGGAGACGAGCGCGTCCACGATGTCGAGGCCCGCGGCGGGACCGAACGCCATTCCCACGGCGACCGCCCGGTTCAGCTCGACCACCGGCGACGGCGCGAGCTGCGCCACCGCGTCGTAGAGCGCCACGATGCGCGGCCAGTCCGTATCCGCCGCGGTTGCCGCTCGCGCGTGGCACGCGGCGATGGCGGCCTGCAGTGCGTACGGACCCAGCGCGCCCCCGAGCGTTTCGGCGCGTTCGAGCGCCGCGAGGCCGCGGCCGATGAGCAGGCGGTCCCAGCGCGTTCTGTCCTGGTCGAGCAGGAGGATGGGCTCCCCCGCGGTTCCGATCCGAGCCTGCAAACGTGATGACTGGATCTCCATCAGCGCGACGAGCCCGTGGACTTCAGGCTCGGTCGGGACGAGCTCGGCCAGGACGCGACCGAGGCGGAGCGCCTCCTCGCACAGCGCCGGTCGGACCCAGTCCTCGCCGGCGGTCGCGGCATACCCTTCGTTGAAGATGAGGTAGATCACTTCGAGGACCGAGGCGAGGCGCGCCACGCGCTCGAGCCCGGCGGGGACTTCGAACCGAACATGGGCTTCGGCGAGCGTCCGCTTCGCGCGGACGATGCGCTGGGCGATGCTCGGGACCGGTACGAGGAAGGCCCGCGCGATCTCCTCCGTCGTGAGACCGCCGAGGACCCGCAGCGTGAGGGCCACGCGTGCATCCTTCGAAAGGACCGGATGGCATGCCATGAACATGAGGCCGAGGAGGTCGTCGCCGACGTCCTCGTCGATCGTCGCGTCCATGTCGACACGGGCCCGCTCGACATCGCGTCCCAGCTCCTCGTGTTTGCGCTCGAGCGTCTTCTGGCGGCGGAGCAGGTCGATCGCGCGGTGCTTCGCGGTGCTCATCAGCCAAGCGCCCAGCTTCTCCGGCACGCCTGAGACGGGCCACTGCTCGAGTGCGGCGACGAGGGCGTCCTGGGCGAGCTCCTCAGCTGTCCCGATGTCACCGACGATGCGAGACAGCCGGGCGATCAGCCGGGCCGACTCGATCCGCCAGATCGCTTCGATCGCGTGATGCGCCTCGGGGGCTATGCCGAGAGCTCCATCACGCGCCTTCGTGCATGGCGACCTCGCGGATCTCGAAGGTCCCGCCGTCGTAGGGTGCCCGCTTGAGCCACTCGAGGGCCTCGTCCATCGAGCGCACCTGCCACAGCCAGTACCCGGCCACGAGCTCCTTTGTCTCCGCGAACGGCCCGTCGATGACGCTCCGCTTCTTGCCGTCGAATCGAACGCGCTTGCCCTGGGAGCTCGGGGAAAGGCGGCCGCTCCCGATCACCACCCCCGCCTTGACCAGCTCTTCGTTGAACTTCTGGTACTCCGCCATCGCCTCCGGCGACGGGGGGGTCGCCGGCTTGCTGGAGTCCATCGGCTCGCCTTCTTTTGCCATGATCAGCACACGCATCACTCTCTCCTCTGGTCGATTCCGAACCATTCATACATCGAATGGAGGGCCGCCTTTTCGACAGTGCAGGGTCGGAATCCGTCGGCGACACTTTGGACGAGACCGACGGGAAGTGACTCAGTGACGGTTGTTGACTGGCTGCTGGACTCGGATCCTGCCATTCGATGGCAGGTGATGCGGGACCTGACCCATGCGCCTGCCGACCGCGTCGCCGCGGAGCGCTCGAGGGTCGTCACGGAGGGCTGGGGCGCACGACTGCTCGCGCTTCAAGGCCCGGATGGTCAGTGGGGCGGCACGCTCTTCCCCGAGTGGACCTCGACCACGCACACGCTGTTGGTGCTGCGATACCTGGGGCTCGACCCGATGAGCCCGCAGGCCCGTCGCGCGGTAGCCCGGGTCCGTGACAACGCCAAATGGGAGCACGCCGGCCAGGCGTACTTCGCAGGAGAGGTCGAGCCGTGCATCAACGGGAAGGCCGTGGCGATCGGCTCGTACTTCGGCCAGGACGTGAGCGGCGTCGTGGATCGGCTCCTCGGCGAACAGCTGAGCGATGGCGGATGGAACTGCGAAGCAGAGCGGGGCTCCACCCGCTCGTCGTTCAACACCACGATCGACGTGCTCGAGGGCCTGCTGCAACACGAGCGATCGGTGGGAGCCTCGGCCGAGGTCACGGCCGCGCGCCGCAGGGGCGAGGAGTACCTCCTCGCCCGTCGCATGTTCCGCCGGCTCTCGACCGGCGAGATCGCGGATCCGCATTGGCTTCAGTTCTCCTTCCCGACGCGGTATTTCTACGATGTCCTACGCGGGCTCGACTACCTGTGGAGTGCGGGCGTCGTACCGGATGAGCGTTGGGCCGAGGCGATCGATCTCGTCAAGAGCAAGCGATCCGAAGACGGGCGCTGGCCCTTGGAGAATCCGCATCCAGGCGCCGTCTACTTCGACATGGATGAAGGCGAGGGCAAGCCCAGCCGCTGGAACACACTTCGCGCGATGCGCGTCTTGGACTGGTACGAACTTGGACCGGTTCTCGCGACCGACTAGGCACTACATCGACGACCACCGCGCGTGACGGTTCGGTCATGTCTCGAGGCGCTGGCACGTGATGATTTCCTTGATGAGGGTCTTCAGCGTCTTTGCGATCTCGGTGAGCCTGGCGTTGAGCGCTTGCGGCAGCGCTCCGCCGCCGTCCACGGCCGCCGCGGTCCCCTCTACCGGCCACCCATCCGCCGCAGCGACCAGTCGCCTTGTGCCAGGGAGCGTCAAGCACATCGGCGTGACCGGTGAGCTGCCCAACAAGTGGGTCGTGGAGGCCGTCCTCGGTGATGGAACCCTGCTCATCCGACTCTCCCCGGATCCGGCAAAGAGTCGTCAGGGCGTGGCACTCGGGAAGATGGACGCACGCTCGGGCCGGGTGACCGTGCTGATCGAAGTGCCAGTCGGAAAGCAGATGGGATATTTCAGCGTCGCGGGCAACACCCTCAGCTGGGTCGAGGTGAATGTCAGCGACCCCGCGGCGCTCGACTGGCGGCTGCATGTGACTGACGCCGACACTGGAGTTGACCATGTCGTGCAGAGCGATCCCGGCCTCCGGATCACGGCCTCGGGCCCATGGACGTACAGCTACCGTCCGGTGTTCTGGCAGGAGGCACAGTCGCTCCTGCACACGATCTTCGTGCCAGGCGAAGGTAATCCGAGTACGCAACTGCGGCGGATCACCGGTGAGCGGACGGAGATCCTCGCCACGATTCCCGACGCCTCCCGGAACGTGTTCGCGCGGTTGACCGCGGATGAGCGTTCGGTCGCGTGGGTCGAGAATCAGCTGCCGGCGACGAGCTTCCTCGCTACATCGGCCCTGGTCGTCCGTGACAACGCGACAGGAGCGATGCGTCGGATGGTGATCCCCTCCGGATTCATCCTCCGATTCGCTGGTGACGACATCGTGATCGGGGCCAAAGAAGGTGTATTCGTCGTCGACCGCATGCTTGCCACGCCGCTTCGGCACTTGGTCGACGCTGCGAATGTCGAGTTCATGGCCATCGTCGGCGATGACGTGGTCTTCAGCAGCACGAATGACCACAGAGTCCAGGCAGTCCGCCGCAGCGGCGGTCCGGCCGTCGAGCTCGACACTGACGTGGTCCGCGGTCCGTACCAAGCCAACAGCGGCAACGGGCTCGCAGCCTGGCACCGCGTGGTTGACGGCGAGGCGAGTATCGGCATCTTGCCGGCGCAGTAGTCGCTCAGACCGACTGCGCGGGGGTCGCTTGAGAGAAGCGACCGAGGAATAACGGGGCCGCGAATCGTGCCGAGACCGCAACCAAGTGACGCACCGGACGGACCAAACCGAGCGTCAGAAGAGGAGTCTACTGACAGGTCACGGTGGCGAACTCGGGCCGCGGCAACTGCTGGGTCACGTTGAAGATCCGAGGCGTACCGCTTTCTGGACCGACCGAGTAGGCGGCTCCGTTCGCGCCGGCTGCGCCGCGGAAGTTGACCGAGTAGCGGTCGCACCCCTTCGCCTGGTCGATGAAGCTGATGTCGAAGCTGGTCATCTTGTTGGCCGGATCTGCCCAGCGGCTCATCGACGCGTCGAAGTCCGCAGTCTGTCGAATCGGCGCAGCGAAGCAGTCGCGGATCGCGGCGGCATCGCCGCTGCCAGCCAGTTCGAAGTACCGCTGGACAACAGCGCGTGTCGTGGTCTGCGGGCTCGTGCAGCGCGAGGCGCCCGGTGCCGATGCTGTGGCGGTAACGGTGGGAGTCACGGTCGGCGCGGTAGCCGAAGCTGGCGCGACGGTCCGTGAATTCGCGGGCGCCGTGCAGGCAGCGAGTAGTAGGGCGACGAGGACCAGCAGCGCCGGCAGCGTTCTCATGTTCCCATTGTGCAGACTCGATTGGACCTGAAGCGCCGCGAATCACCGCGTAACCAACTCGCGTCGGTAGCCCGGAGGGTGTGCGATTTCAGCAGATAGGCGACAGATGTGTCAGGACATCGGAGACACCGTGAAGAAGAGGTGCTCTGATGGCCGAGATCGGTCGCTATCTGGTGGAGGCCCACCTGCGCGAGGGACGTCC
>JBGQFO010000053.1:0-11855 GCA_041496945.1 Candidatus Limnocylindria bacterium
CGACTTCGATGCGCGACCCGGACCGCGTCGGCTCGATGTGCCGCACGGTCCCGATCTCCTGGACGATGCCGGTGAACACCTAGAGGTCGCCTTCCATCGCCACATCGAAGCCCAGTCGACGCACCTTCACCGAGTGGGGCTCGACGATCCGACCCAACTCACTGAAGGCTACAGGCCCCTCGCCCGTGGCGATCGGCGCGATGATGAGCAGGAGACGATCGGCCAGCCCCGTCGCCACGAGGCGGCTCGCGATCTTCGGACCCCCCTCGCAGAGCACTGTGTTCACGCCCTTCTCCGCGAGCCAACGGAGCACCGCGGCGAGATCGAGCCCGCCGTCGGCGCGCGGCAGCGTCGTCACGAGGACGCCGGAGTCCCGCAGGCGGGACACCCGCCGCATGTCGGCGTCGCGCGCGACGAAGATGAGCGTCCGCTGCGGATCCTTCGCGCGCACGACCTTGGCCGTCGGCGGCGTGCGCGCGTCGGTGTCGACGACAACGCGGAGCGGATCGCGCCCCTTCACCTCGCGCACGGTGAGCGCGGGGTCATCAGCGAGCACGGTGCCGCTGCCGACGAGCACCGCGTCGTACCGGTCTCGCAGCCGATGCACCTCCCGTTGCGCGGTCTTTCCCGAGAGATACCGCCGGCCCTTCACCGCGACGCGGCCGTCGACGGTCGTGGCGAGCTTCACGAGCACGAACGGCCGGCCGAGCGTGGTCCGCGAGATGAATCCCTCATTGAGCCGCTTGGCCTCCTCATCGAGGACGCCGACGGTCACGTCGATGTCGGCCGCGCGGAGAGCGCGGAACCCCTTTCCGTCGGTGCGCGGATCGGGGTCGCGCAGTGCCGAGACGACGCGCGCGATGCCGGCTTCGCGGATGGCGTCGACGCAGGGCGGCGTCCGCCCGGTGTGCGCGCACGGCTCGAGCGTCGTGTACAGCGTCGCGCCGCGAGCATGCTCGCGCGCCGCGCGGAGCGCGTTCACCTCGGCGTGCGGCTCGCCGGTGGCCTTGTGGAAGCCCTCCCCGACGATCTCGCCGTTCCGTGTGATGACCGCGCCGACGAGCGGATTCGGGCTCGTGCGCCCGGTGGCGCGCGCCGCGAGGCGCAGCGCGCGGCGCATGAAGCGGACGTCGTCGGCTTCGCTCATCCGCTGGTAGTGTGACTCTCTCGTGACCACCGACCTCGCCATCCCCGCCACCCACGCAGGCGATGAGCTGCGCGATTCGGCACTGCGCCAGCTGGCGTCCGCCGCAAAGGCGCTGAACCTCGACCCGGGCATGCACAAATTCCTGCGCCAGCCGGAGCGCACCCTCATCGTGTCGGTGCCGGTCATGCTCGAGGAGGGCAATCTCGAGGTCTTCACCGGCTATCGGGTGCAGCACAACACCGGGCGCGGGCCGGGGAAGGGCGGCATCCGCTTCCATCCCAGCGTCAACCTCGCGGAGGTCGAGGGCCTGGCGATGCTCATGACCTGGAAATGCGCGGTGACCGATCTCCCGCTCGGCGGCGCCAAGGGCGGCGTCGCGGTGGATCCGCACAAGCTCACGCGGCGCCAGATCGAACGCCTCACCAAGCGCTACACCGCGGCGATCCTTCCGATCATCGGGCCGGAGCAGGACATCCCGGCGCCCGACGTGAACACCGACGACTCGACCATGGCCTGGATCGTCGACACGGTGACGATGATGACCGGCAAGCATTCACCGGCCGTCGTCACCGGGAAGCCGGTCGAGCTCGGCGGCTCGCGCGGTCGCACCGAGGCGACCGGTCGTGGCGTCGCCTTCGTCACGCTCGAGCTGCTGAAGAAGATGGGGAAGCGCCCGGATGAGACGCGCGTCGCGGTGCAGGGGTTCGGGAACGTCGGGAGCATCACCGCGAAGGCGCTGGCCGAGGCCGGATGCCGGATCGTGGCGATCTCCGACGTCAGCGGCGGTTACGCGGGAACGCAGGGCATCGACATCCCGAAGGCGATCGAGCACACCAAGCGCCACCCGCAGCGTCTGCTCGAAGGCTTCCCCGGTCTGTCAAAGATCTCGAACGAGGAGCTGCTGACGATGGACGTTGACGTCCTCGTGCCGGCCGCGCTCGAGGGGCAGATCACGGCGACGAACGCGAAGAGCGTCCGGGCGAAGGTCATCGTCGAGGGCGCGAACGGTCCGGTGACGAGCGAGGCCGACCGGATCCTGACCGATCGCGGCGTGACGATCGTCCCCGACATCCTCGCGAACGCCGGCGGCGTCGTGGTGTCCTACTTCGAGTGGGTGCAGAGCCGCGCCGGCTTCTACTGGGAGCTCGACGAGGTCGAGCGCCGTCTCGAGATCTACATGCGCCGCGCGATGGAGCTCGTGCTCTCGACCGCGAAGACGTACGACTCGACCCCGCGCGAGGCCGCTTTCATCGTCGCCGTCGAGCGCGTCGCTCGGGCGATCGAGCGGCGGGGGATCTTCCCCTAGCCGGCCGTCCAGCCGGCGTTCCCGCTGGCGCTTGCATAAATATGCGCTCCACCGCATAATCTGACGCCTATGCCGGTACGGGTCGCGATCGTGGGCGTCACGGGGTATGCGGGCGGAGAGCTCGCGCGTCTTCTTCTGCGCCATCCCGAGGTGCAGCTGGTCGCTGCGGTCGCGCGCTCGCACCAGGGCGAGCCCCTCCGCGACGTCCAGCCGCATCTGCACGGCGCGCCCGCGTCGCTGGTCATCGGCACCGACATCGCCGACGCCGAGGTCGTGTTCACCGCGCTGCCGGCGGGCGAGGCCGCGAAGCAGGCACCGGCGTGGCTCGCGGAGGGCCGGGCCCTCATCGACATCGGCTCGGACTTCCGGCTGCGCGATCCGAAGGATTACGAGCGTTGGTACAGGTACACGCATCCGGCACCCGAGCTCCTGAAGGAGGCCGTGTACGGCCTGACCGAGCTCGCGCGACCGAAGCTGCGCGGCGCGCGCATCGTCGCGAACCCGGGCTGCTATCCGACGGCGGCACTGCTCGCGCTCGCGCCCGCGCTCAAGGCGGGGCTCATCGAGGACGACCTCATCGTCGACGCGAAGTCCGGCGTCTCCGGCGCGGGCCACACCGTCGACGAGGCGTTCCTGTTCGGCACGATCGACGAGAGCGTCCGCCCGTACGGCGTGCCCGGGCATCGCCACACGCCCGAGATCGCGCAGGAGGCGCGCGCCATCAGCGGCCGCGCGCCGCGCCTCACCTTCACTCCGCACCTCGTCCCGATGACCCGCGGCCTCCTGGCCGCCTGCTACGCGACGCTGCGCGCCGGCGTGAGCGCGGCGCAGGTGGCCGACGCCTACCGCACCGCGTACTCCGAGGAGCCGTTCGTCCGCATCACGCCGTCGTATCCGGCGACGAAGGCGACGCTCGGTTCCAACTGGTGTCTCGTCCACCCGGTCGTGGACGAGGCGAACCGGCGCCTCGTCGCGTTCGGCGCGATCGACAACCTGGTGAAGGGCGCGGCCGGGTCCGCCGTGCAGAACCTGAACGCGATGCGCGGCTTCCCCGAGACGATGGGCCTGGAGTCTCTGCCGCTGTGGCCGTGAACGCGAAGCGGCCGGCCGACACTCAGCCCGCGGTCGCGCCACTCGGGTTCACCGCGGGCGCGGCGAAGGCCGGCGTGAAGACCGGCGTGGCCGATCGTCTCGACGTCGGCCTGATCCTCTCCGACCGTCCCTGCGTCGCCGCGGGCGTGTTCACCACGAATCAGGTCATCGCCGCGCCCTGCGTCCTCACGCGCAAACACCTCGCGGGAAGCACCCTGCGCGGGATCGTCGCCAACTCCGGTATCGCGAACGCCTGCACCGGCGAGGAGGGCGACCGCGCCGCCGTCGCGATGGCTGAGGCCGCGGCGAAGGCCTTCGGCTGCACGCCGTCGGAGGTCGGCGTCGCGAGCACCGGTGTGATCGGATGGCAGCTGCCCGTGGACCGGATCGCGAGGGCCGTGCGCGAGATCGCGCCGAGTGCCACGGGGTTCGGCGACTTCTCGCGCGCGATCATGACGACGGACACGAGGCCGAAGCTCGTCGCCAAGGCCGCGACGATCGGCGGCACGACCGTGCGCTTCCTGGGTGTCGCGAAGGGCGCGGGGATGATCCACCCGAACATGGCGACGCTCCTCGCGTTCGTCGTGACCGATGCCACCATCCCGGTCGCGGCGCTCGGCCCGATGGTGAAGCACGCGGCGGATCGCTCGTTCAACGCCATCAGCGTGGACGGTGACACGAGCACGAACGACATGCTGCTCGTGCTCGCGAACGGCGCGTCCGGCTCGCCGACGACGACCGAAGCGCTCTCGCAGGTCGCCCTGCTCATCGACCGCGTGTGTGAGACGCTCGCGCGCGAGATCGTGGCGGACGGCGAGGGTGTCACGAAGGTATTCGCGGTTCGGGTCTCCGGTGCGGCGAGCGACGACGACGCACGGCGCGCCGCGCGAACGATCACGACCTCGAACCTGGTAAAGACCGCGATCCACGGGGCCGACCCGAACTGGGGGCGGATCATCGCCGCGGCGGGTCGCTCCGGCGCGCGGGTGGAGGATCGCAAGGCGAGCGTGCGCATCGGCGGCCTCGACGTCTTCAAGGACGGCGCACCGGTGGCGTTCGACCCGACTGCGCTCCGCGCAGCGTTCTCGAAGCCGGACATCGACATCGAGGTGTCGCTCGGCCTCGGTCGCGGCGCCGCCACCGCGTGGGGGACCGACCTCTCCGCTGAGTACGTGCACATCAACGCGGACTACACGACGTGAGCGAGAGCGACATCGTCGTGTTGAAGATCGGCGGCTCGGTCGCGGGCGAGGACGCGGCGGCGCTCGACGCGATCGCCGCGCTCGACGACGGCGGGCATAGCCTCGTGGTCGTCCACGGCGGCGGTCCGCTGGTGGGTGAGTGGGCGACGCGGCTTGGCCTCGAGACGAAGTTCGTGCGCGGCCTCCGTGTCACCGACGAACTGACCCGCGACATCGCCCTCGCGGTGCTCGGAGGGCTGGCGAACGCCCGCATCGTGAGCGCGCTCATCGCCCGCGGCGTGCCGGCAGTGGGGCTCACCGGCATCGACGGTGGCATGCTGCGCGCTCAGCGCGAGGACTCCGCGCTCGGCCTGGTCGGCAACATCCGCCGGGTCGACAGCGCCCTGCTCGAGGAGCTCGTCGAGGCGGGTCGCGTTCCGGTGATCGCGCCCGCGGCATTCGAGGAGCCGGCCGGCGCGGACGGGGCGTCGGAGATCCTCAACGTGAACGGTGACAGCGCGGCCGGGGCGATCGCCGCGAGCCTGGGCGCGCGGCTCCTCGTGTTCGTGACCGACGTGCCGGGTGTGCGTTCGAAGGACGGCACGGTGATCGGGTTGCTCGATCGCGAGAAGGCGAAGTCCCTCGTCGACGACGGCACGATCGAGGGCGGCATGCTCCCCAAGGTCGAGGCGTGCCTCGTCGCGTCGAACGCCGGCTGCCGCGCGGCGATCGTCGCGGCGCGAACAGCTGACGCGATCGAACGCCTGCTCGCCGGCGACCGCGTCGGCACGGTCTTCGAGCCGGCCGCATGAAGGAGCTCGCCCGCAAGCATCACCGGCAGCAGGCGCTCCTGCGCCTCGTGCAGCAGCACAGGCTCGCGACGCAGCAGGAGCTGGTGCGCGCGCTGAAGGGCGCCGGCTTCGCGGCGACGCAGGCGACCGTCTCGCGCGACATCGTCGAGCTCGGCCTGGTGAAGGTCGCTCGCGACGGGACCCATACGTACGCCGCGCCGACCGCCGTCGCGAGTGGTGGTGGCACCGAGCGCCTGCGGCGGTTCTGCGAGGACTATCCGGTGGAGGGCGCGGTCGCGGCGAACATCGTGGTGCTGCGCTCGCCGCCCGGCACCGCGAACGCGATGGCCATCGCGATCGACACATCGGGCCTCGGGGAGATCATCGGGACCGTCGCGGGCGACGACACGGTGTTCGTCGCGACGTCCACCGATCGTCACGCGCGTTCGCTGCTCACGCGTCTCACCGCATTCGGCATCGCGAGGAAGGAACGGGCATGAAGGACACGAAAGGCAGCACCTGCGTCCTCGCGTACAGCGGCGGGCTCGATACGTCCGTCGCGGTCGCCTGGCTGCGTGAGACCTACGGCTTCGAGGTGGTCACGTGCACCGGCGACCTCGGCTCGGTGCGAGACCTCGCGGCGATCCAGACGAAGGCCCTCGCGAGCGGCGCGCGGAAGGCGATCGTCCAGGACGCGCGTGACATCTTCGTCGAATATTTCGTGTGGCCGGGTCTCCAGGCGGACGCGCTCTACCAGGACCGCTATCCGCTCGCGACGGCCCTCGGCCGACCGCTGCTCGCGAAGCTCCTGGTCGATGCGGCACGGTCGGAGAACGCGCGCTTCGTGGCCCACGGCTGCACCGGCAAGGGCAACGATCAGGTGCGCTTCGACCTCGCCGTCGGCGCGCTCGCGCCGGACCTCAAGGTGATCGCGCCGATGCGCGGCGGCATGAACATGACGAGAGACGAGGAGATCGACTACGCCCGCAAGCGCGGCATCCCGGTGGAGGCGACCAAGAAGAGCCCGTACAGCGTCGACGAGAACCTCTGGGGCCGCTCGGTCGAGGCCGGCGTGCTCGAGGATCCCTGGGGCGCCCCGCCACGCGACGTCTTCCAGTGGACCGTCGACGCGGCCGAGGCTCCGGCCAAGGCGCGCGAGGTCGTCATCGCCTTCCGCGAGGGAACGCCTGTGGCGCTCGACGGGGACGACCTCGGCGGCGTCGCGCTCATCGAGCGGCTCAACGCGCTCGGCGGCCGGCACGGCGTGGGACGCATCGACCAGATCGAGGACCGCCTCGTTGGGATCAAGTCGCGCGAGATCTACGAGGCGCCCGCCGCGGTCATCCTCCACGCGGCGCACAAGGCGCTCGAGGAGATGGTCCTCACGAAGGACGCGCTGCGCTTCAAATCGGCCGTCGCGCGCGAGTACGCCGAGCTCGTCTACAACGGGCTCTGGTTCACCGCGCATCACCAGGACCTGGCGGCGTACGTGCGCAGCACGCAGCGTTTCGTGACCGGCGAGATCCGCGTCCGCCTCGACCGTGGCGCGATGACGATCGTCGGGCGCCGCTCGCCCCACTCGCTCTACTCGACCGCGCTCGCGACGTACGGCAAGGGCGACCTCTTCGACCACAAGGCCTCCGAGGGCTTCATCACCGTCTTCGGGATGTCGCTGCGCACGCAGGCGCGAACGCAAGCGCTCTGGGGCGCGGGCAGCGAGGCGACGCTCGACGTGCCGAAAAAGGAGCTGACCAGATCGATCGGGCCGGGAAAGAAGAAGTCGACGCCGACCGGACGGCGAAAGGAGTGACGCCGGATGTCCCCAGGCCGCTGTGGTCGGGGCGCTTCGCGGGCCCGCTCGATCCGAAGATCCGCGCGTTCACCGCGTCCTTGGAATTGGACAAGCGCCTCGCGCTTCACGACCTGCGCGGCAGCGTCGCCCATGCGCGCATGCTCGGGCGGCAGCGGATCATCGGCGCGGATGAGGCCACGACGATCATCACCGCCCTCGAGGCGATGGCCGCCGAGGTCGCATCGGGCACCTTCGCGTGGCCGGGTGACGCCGAGGACGTCCACAGCGCCGTCGAATCCACGCTCACCGCGCGCGTCGGCCCCGGCGGCGGAAAGCTGCACACCGCGCGCAGCCGCAACGACCAGATCGCGCTGGACCTGCGTCTCCTGGTCATCGAGCTGCTCGACGAGCTCGACCACTCGGTCAAGAGGCTGGCCCAGGTGCTCGTCGAGCGCGCCGAGGGTGAGGTCGACACGGTCATGCCCGGCTACACGCACCTGCAGCGCGCCCAGCCCGTGTCGCTGGCCCACCACCTGCTCGCGCACGTCGAGGCGCTCCGCCGCGACCGCGCGAGGATCGCGGAGGCGCGCGAGCGCGCCGCGGTCTCGCCACTGGGCGCGGGGGCGCTCGCCGGCGTGCCGTATCCGGTCGATCCGGCATCCGTCGCGAAGGAGCTCGGGCTCGCGCAGACCTTCCGCAACAGCATCGACGCGGTCGCGGACCGGGACTTCGTCGTGGACTTCGTCTACGCGAGCGCGCTCGCCGCCGTGCACGCCTCACGGCTTGCGGAGGAGCTCGTCCTCTGGACGAGCGCGGAGTTCGGCTTCGCCGAGCTCTCGGACGAGCACGCGACCGGGTCGAGCATCATGCCGCAGAAGAAGAACCCCGATGTTCCGGAGCTCGTGCGCGGGCGCGCCGGTCGCATCATCGGCGACCTCGTCGCGGTCCTCACGTCGCTCAAGGGGCTGCCACTCGCGTACGACGGCGATCTTCAGGAGCAGCGTGTCCCGCTGTACGACGCCGCGGCCACCGCGCCGGCACTCGATGCGCTCACGCTCGTGATCGGCGCGCTGCGCTTCGACCGTGTCGCGATGGCGCGCGCCACGGAGCGCGGCATGCTCACCGCGACCGACCTGGCCGACCACCTGTCCCGGAGCGGCGTGCCGTTCCGCGAGGCGCACGAGGTCGTCGGCCGGATCGTGCGCGAGCGACTCGCTGCGGGCAAGGACCTCGCCGGTATCACCCTTGACGAGCTTCGCGCGGCGGACCCGCGCTTCACGCCGTCGGCCCTCGAGGAGATCACGACGAACCGATCGCTCGCGGCGCGCTCGTCGCCCGGCGGCACCGCCCCGGACCGGGTGCGCGAGGCGATCGCGGATGCACGCCGCGTCCTGCGCGGATGACGGTCGCGATCCGTCCGGCGCGCGCGCTCGATGTCGAGCCGATGCGCGAGCTCATCGATCGCTACGCGCGTGAGGACCGCATGCTCTCGCGCACGCGCGACTTCCTCATCGAGCACCTGCGCGATCTCCTCGTCGCGGAGGATGTGGGCGAGTTCCTCGGTTGCTGCGCGCTCGCCGTACTGACGCCCGAGCTCGCGGAGGTCCGCTCCCTCGCCGTGCGGCCCGAGGCATCGGGTCGCGGTGTGGGCAGCGCCCTGGTGGAGGCGTGCGTGGCCGAGGCGCGCCGGCTCGGCCTCCGGCGCGTCTTCGCGCTCACGCTCGTGCCGGAGTTCTTCGAGCGCTGCGGCTTCACGCTCACCAGTCTCGGGCGGCTGCCGGAGAAATCCGCCGCCGAGTGCCCGGCGTGCCCGAAGCGGTCCGCCTGTGACGAGCAGGCGATGCTGCTGCACCTCGACGGCACGCGACCGCAGGCGCTTCAGCCGGGCGAGCCGTGGGGCTACACGCGCATCTTCCTCGGCCGCGAGCCCGGCCGCGAGAGCGCCGTCTAGTGGGGCGGACCGGTCGGACGCTCGTCGCGGCCTTCGACGCCGCGGTCATGGCAGTCGCGGCATATGCCGAGACCGACGGTCGCTTTGCGCTCCTGCCCGCGGACCTGGTGCTCTGGGGCTCGGCGGTCGCGGCCGGGATCTGCGCGATCGTGATCCTCATCGCCGGCTCGTCGCTCGTCGCCTGGGCGGCCATCGGGTACGTGCTGTTTGGAGCGCTGCTCACGTCGGGTGGTCCGCACTGGCCGCTCGTCGCGCTTGCCGTCGCCCTCATGCCGCTCGTCCCGCGGCCGCGCGGATCGGTCTGGATGGGACTGGGCATGGCATTCCTCGTCGCGCTGGGCGCGCGCCTGGTCATCGGAGCGCTCCTCTGAAGAGGGTGGTCAACCACTAGCATTCGAGGCGTGACCACGCGGCCGACGGTCCGTTCGGTGAACGGGCTCGTCGCGACGGATCACCATCTCGCCACCGCCGCGGGCCTCGCCGTTCTCCAGGACGGCGGCAGCGCGGTCGACGCGGCGGTCGCCGCGGCCGCGGTATGCGCGGTCACCCAGCCGCACCGCACCTCGATCGGCGGCGACCTCTTCGCACTCGTGTACGACGCGTCGAGCCGTGAGGTCACCGCGTACAACGGCTCGGGCGCCGCGCCGCGCGCGCTCGCGCGCGAGAGGTTCAGCGGCGGATTCCCGAGTGAGGGCGCGCTGCTCGCCACGGTGCCCGGCGTCCTCGCGGCGTATGGCGACCTGATGAGCGCTCACGGTCGCCTCGGGCTCGACCGGGTGCTCGCGCCGGCCATCCAGTACGCGGCCGAGGGCTTCCCGGTGAGCGACGGGTTGGCGGAGGGCTTCGTCGACAGCGGCGCGCGTCTCGACGAGGAGGCGGCCCGAGTCTTCGGACCGCGCGGTCGCTTCCCGCGAGCGGGGGAGATCCTCCAGCAGCCGGATCTCGCCGCAACGCTGAGCGACGTCGCGACGCACGGAGCCGAGACGTTCTATCGCGGCCCGCTTGCGGAACGTCTGGCCGCCGGCATCGCCGCGGCGGGTGGCGCCCTCGCGGCCGACGACCTCGCCGCGCACGCGACCGATCGGCCGGCGGCGACGCACACGCGGTATCGCGGTCTGTCGGTCTACGGCCAGCCGCCCGTGTCGCAGGGTCACATCCTCCTCGAGGAGCTCGCGATCGCCGAGGGTCTGGACATGTCGGCGCTGCCGTGGGGGAGCGCCGACCTCGTGCATCAGCTGGTCGAGATAAAGAAGATGGCCTTCGCCGATCGTGACGCGTACGCGGGCGACCCGCGCGTCGTGCCCTTCGCTGTCGGGCGCCTCCTCGACCCGGAATTCGCCGAGCGCCGCCGCCATGCGATCCCCGGGCGGGCATCCGATCGCACCGATCCCGGCGTCATGGCCTCGGACACGACCTACCTCGCCGTCGTCGACCGGGACGGCAACGCCGTGTCGCTCATCGAGAGCGTCTTCAGCGAGTTCGGCTCGGCCTGCGTCGTGCCCGGGACCGGTGTGCTGCTGAACAATCGGCTCATCGGCTTCTCGCTCGATCCGTCGTCGCCCAACGTGCTCGCGCCGGGGAAGCGGCCGATCCACACGCTCAACACCGTGATCGCGCTCGACGGCTCGACAC
This sequence comes from Candidatus Limnocylindria bacterium, assembly GCA_041496945.1. GTDB lineage: Bacteria > Chloroflexota > Limnocylindria > P2-11E > P2-11E > CF-39. Next base: position 10,893 of record JBGQFO010000053.1, read on the forward strand.
CGCGGTTCGTCTTTGGGACGCCCGGCCGACACGCGCAGGTGCAGACGAACTTCCAGCTCGCCGTCGGGCTCATCGACCAGGGCTTCGACGTCCAGCGCGCCATCGAGGAGCCGCGCTGGTACCACGAGGCGGGCCGCGCGCTGAAGATCGAGAGCCGCTTCCCCGAGTCGACACGCCGAGCGCTCGTCGCCCGCGGGCACGAGATCGCGCTGCTCGGCGACTGGGCGCCGGTCACCGGTGGCGCCCAGGCCATCGCGATCGACGCGAACGGTGTGTTCAGCGGCGGTGCGGACCCGCGCCGCGAGGGCCACGCGGCGGGGTACTGACGAAACGGCGCGGTCCGTGACACGTTCCCACGTGGTGATGCGCCTCGGCCCCGCGCTCCTGTTCGCCGTCGCCGCGGTCCTCGCCGCGTGCGAGCCCGCGCAGCCGCAGCCCGACGCCGCCGCGAAGTCGTACGCCGCGGCCTGGCAGAAGGCCGACTACCAGGCGATGTGGGCGCTGCTGAGCGACCCGGCGCAGCAGCGCACCGGCACCGAAGGCTTCATCGATCGGCTCCCCCGGATCGCCGAGGAGATGACGCTGCGCTCCCTCGACGTCAAGGTCGGGACGTCGTCGCGCCCGCTGGCGAACGGCTCACCGGACGCGCGACACGCCACTATCCCGCTCGACGTCACGTTCCACACGGCGCGCGTCGGCGACGTGCGGCGGACCACGACGCTGTCCCTGGTGTACGTCGGCGACCAGGACAAGGGCGTCTGGAAGATCGATTGGACGCCGGAGGCGATCCTCCCGAGTCTGGCGCCGGGCCGCCTCGTGCGGATGACCCGCCTCAACACGACCCGCGGTCGGATCCTCGCGCGCGACGGGACCGAGCTCGCCACCTTCACCGACGCGGGCGTCATCGGGATCATCCCGGGGCAGGTGCGCTCGCAGAGCGGGATGCTGGCCTCGCTCTCGGCG
>JBGQFO010000054.1:0-11728 GCA_041496945.1 Candidatus Limnocylindria bacterium
CCACGAAGAACGGCCGGAGGTCGTGCGCGGTGTTGCTGACGATGCCGATCAGGAGACCGCGGTCGCGAAGCGCGCGGAGCGTCGGCGCGGTATCCGGGTACGGGATCCACCCCGCGGGATCCATGACCCGCTCGTACAGCAGCCGATCGATCCCCGGGATCGTCGGGTTGGCGCGCGAAAAGAGATCGGTCCACACGCGTCGGTGGGCCTCGCGGGAAAGATCGCGCCCCTTCGCATGCTCCTCCGCGGTCTTCCCGGCGTCCCAGAGATCGTTCCAGATCTTCTCGGCCGATCCGGGCCGCAGTGCGATGGCACGCTCGCGGGCGGCCTCGAGGATCACCGTCGGGGCGTGCGGGCTCTCGAAGAGCGTGTCGCCCCAGTCGAACAGCACGCCGCGGACGGGCGTCACCAGCGCATGCGCTCGTGGTCGGGGTCGAACGAGATGAGCCACTGCCGACGCGGGCCGGCCATGACATTGAGGTAGTACGTCTCGTAGCCGGGCGCCGCCGAGACGGTGTGATAGCCACGCGGCACGAGGACGAGATCCCCGTCGTGCGCCGCGAGCGACACATCGAGAGACCGATCCGCGGTGTAGACGCGCTGCAGCGCGAATCCGCGCGGATCGCGCATGCGGAAGTAGTAGAGCTCCTCGAGGGACGTCTCGTTCGGCGGGTCGTCGGTGTCGTGCTTGTGCGGTGGATAGCTCGACCAATGCCCCGCGGGTGTGAGGACCTCGGTCACGAGCAGCCGTTCGGCGTCGCGGTCCTCCATGAGGATCTGGTGGATGGTCCGGCCCATGACGCCCTCGCCCCGCTGCACGACCGCGGCGTCGGTGTACAGCCGCGGCGCGACCTCGCGCGTGGCGGGGGCCCAGCCGATCGCGATCTCGGCGCCGCCGCGACCGGCGGAGATGCGGACGGACGTGCCCGGGCCGACATGGACCGACTGCGGCGGACCGTCGAAGACGCTCTTTCGTTTCCCGACCTTGTCCCAGCTCTCGGCGCCGCAGCGCACCGCGCTCGTGCCGCCGAGCCAGACGAAGCAGGCCTCGCGCTGACCGGTGTCGCGCGCGAACGGCGCGCCTGCGGCGAGGCGCACGACCTCAAACCCGACGTACGTCCAGCCGGCGCGCTGGGCGGTGACGTCCAGCAGGCGGTGCTCGTGGTCGGGCTCCGCCTCGCTGGGGATGCGCAGGTCGATCACGGCCCGATGTGCCAGCGCTGCCGGCGCCGGCGCTCCGACTCGCGCTCGTGCGCCTCGGAGACCGGCTCGGCCTCGGCCACCTCCGGTGTCGCGACCTGCCACCAGGCACCGCCCTCCTCGACGCCGGCGGCGCGATCGACACGCACGTACACGACCGTCGTCTCCGACGCCTGCTTCGCCTGGATCAGCGCGGTCCTCACCTCGTCGATCGTCTTCGGCCGGAGCACCCGGGCGCCAAAGCTCTCCGCGTTCGCGGCCAGGTCCAGGGGGAGCGCGGTGAGGGGCTCACCGTCGCTGTCGAGCCCGAGCGACCCCTTTGCGCGATAGCGGTGGTGCGTTCCGAAGCCGTCCAGCCCGAGCGAGCGCGAGAGCGCCCCGATCGAGGCGAAGCCGCGGTTGTCGACGAGCACGATGACGAGCTTGGTGTGCTCCTGGATGGCCGTGACGATCTCGCTCGGCATCATCAGGTAGGAGCCGTCGCCCACGAGCACGAACACGTCGCGCTCGGGCGCCGCGAGCTTCACGCCGATGCCGCCCGGGATCTCGTAGCCCATACACGAGTACCCGTATTCGACGTGGTACTGCTTCGGATCGCGGGCGCGCCAGAGCCGGTGGAGCTCCCCGGGGAGCGATCCCGCCGCCGCGACGATCACGTCGCGCGGACCGACGACCTCGTTCAGGATGCCGATCACCTCGCTCTGCGCGGGGAGCGGCGTGTGGCGGCGAGCCACGATCGCTTCGACGGTGCGGTCCCATTCGGCCTTCAGCATCGCGACCGTGACCTCGTACGCGTCGTCGACGTGATGGTCGACGAATCCGAGCGCTTCGAGCGTGACACGCGCATCGCCGACCACGGCGAGCGCGCCCATCTTCGGCGCGTCGACCTCGGCCACATTGATGTTCGCGAAACGGACGTCCCGTCGCGCGAAGAGCGCGCGCGAACCCGTCGTGAAGTCCGTCCAGCGCGTGCCGATCCCGATCACCAGGTCGGCCTCGGCCGCGAGCGTGTTCGCCGCGACGGTACCGGTCACGCCGATCGCCCCGACGTTCGCGGGGTGGTCCCAATCCAGCGCGCCCTTCCCGGCCTGGGTCTCCGCTACCGGGATGCCCGTGCGCTCGGCGAACGCCCGCAGGGCGTCGGTGGCCCGCGAATAGATGACGCCACCGCCCGCGACGACGAGCGGCCGCTTCGCGGCGCCGATGAGCTCGACCAGTCGCGAGAGCGCGGCGTCGTCGGGCCGTGCTCTCGCGACGTGCCACACACGCTCGGCCAGGAACTCGTCCGGGACATCGAACGCCTCCGTCTGCACGTCCTGTGGGAGCGCGAGCGTGACCGCGCCGACCTCCGCGGGGCTGGTGAGCACGCGCATCGCCGCGAGCGCGGCGGGGACGATCTGCTCGGGCCGGGTGATGCGATCGAAGTAGCGCGACACGGGGATGAACGCGTCGTTCACGGAAACCTCGCCACGCGCCGGCAGCTCGAGCTGCTGGAGGACGGGGTCGGGTCGCCGCGACGCGAACACGTCTCCCGGCAGGAGGAGCACCGGGAGGTGGTCGATCGTGGCGAGCGCCGCGCCAGTGACCATGTTCGTCGCGCCAGGGCCGATCGAGGTCGTGCACGCGAACGTGCTGAGCCGGTCGCGCATGCGCGCGTGCCCGGCGGCGATGTGCACCATCCCCTGCTCGTTGCGTGCCTGCAGGTACGGGATCCGGTCCCGGTACTGGTAGAGCGCCTGTCCGATGCCGGCGACGTTGCCGTGGCCGAAGATCCCGAGGACGCCGGAGAAGAACACCTCCGTCTCGCCGTCGCGCTCGACGCGTTGCGCGGCGAGGAACCGAACGAGCGCCTGCGCCATCGTGAGGCGCGTCGTGCTCACGCGCGCACCGCGCGCGTGTCGCGGACGACGGCCGCGGCCTGGTCGACCGCGCGGGCCACCTGCCCGTCCGTGGGATAGAGGAGCGCGCGACCGGCGACGAGGCCGCGCACCTGTGGGATCGTCATCGCGGCGCGCCAGCGCGCGAAGGTCGCCGCGGCGTCGCGCCCCGGGTCGCCACCGAGAAGCACGATCGGGAGCGTCGTCGCGGCGGCCACCGACGCCATGTCGTCGACCACCGGCAGCTTGAGCCAGGTGAACGCCGACGTCGACCCCAGGCCCGTGGCGATGGCGATCGCGCGGCGCAACGCGTCGGTCGAGGTGTCGTTGCGCAGCACACCGCTCTGGTCCCGGGATGACGCGAACACCTCGATCATCGCGGTCAGCTCGCGGGATGCGAGGCCGTCGATCGCGCGCGCGCACGCGAGCATCGTCTCGACGGTCCCCGGGTCGCCGTCGACGACGCGGAGCATCATCTTCCCGCCGTCGAGCTTGGAACGACCGATCGCGTCCGCGGTGTAGCCCGTGAAGCGATCATCGACCTCGAAGACCGAGCCGGCGATCCCGCCGCGATTCATCGAGCCGAGCACGATCCTCCGGTCAAGGGCGCCGAGGAGCGCGAGATCCTCCACCACGTCCGCCGTCGCGAGGACGCCGTCGACGCCGGGACGGCCGAGGGCGATGACGAGGCGGTCGAGGAGCTCGCCGCGATCGGCCATCGCGTTCGCGTCCTCGCCCGAGGCGAGGACGCCACGCGCCGGATGATCTGCGGCGATCAGGAACAGCCGGCCGTCGTCACCGAGCAGGGGCCGGCGGACCCGTCGCGCGAGCGCCTCGCCGACGGCCTTTGGGCTGCTCGCGCGGATCTTCGTGATCCGCTCGACGGTGTCGGTCACGCGCGCCGCCCCGCCAGCAGCGTGTCGACCTCGGTCACGGTCGGCATCGCATCGGCGCACGCCAGGCGCGACGCGACGATCGCGCCCGCGGCACTTGCGAAGGCGAGCGTTCGCGCGAGGTCCCATCCGGCGAGCATCCCGTGCGCGAGCGCGCCGCCGAAGGCGTCGCCCGCGCCAAGGCCACAGACGATCTCGACCTGGATCGCGGGCACCTCCACCGACCCATCGCCGGTGAACGCCGCGGCCCCGCCCATCCCGCGCTTCACCACGACGACCTCGGCGCCGGCGTCGAGGAGGACGCGCGCGGCGGAGCCGGCATCCCGCGTCCCCGTCGCCATCTCGACCTCATCCGTGTTGCCAATGATGACCGTGGCGCGCCGCGCTGCCTCGATCGCCCAGCGGCGCGGCTCCTCGCCCTTCGGCCAGAGGGACGGGCGGTGGTCGAGGTCGTGGACGCGGATGCCACGCGCGCCGTCGAGCGCGTCGAGGGTCGCGGCCCGGCTCGGTTCGGCCGACAGTCCGGTTCCGGTCGTCCAGAAGAGCGCGGCATCGGCGATCGCCTCGCGCGGCAGATCGTCCTGCGACAGGGTCATGTCCGGCGCGGTCGGCTCGCGATAGAACAGCAGCGGGAAGCGATCGGGCGGATAGATCTCGCAGAACACCAGGGGCGTCCGAAGCGTCGGATGGGTACCGACGAAACGCGCATCGACGGCGAAACCCTGGAGCGCCTCGCGGACGTAGTCGCCGAAGCCATCGGCGCCGACCTTGGTGATGACCGCCGCGCGGTGGCCGAGGCGCGCGGCCGCGACGCTGACGTTCGTCGCGCTCCCGCCGAGAGATTTCGCGAACGTCTTCACCCTGGCCAGAGGCACGCCGAGCTGCTCCGGGTACAGGTCGACGCTGACGCGTCCCATCGTGAGGACCTCGAATGCGCCCTGGTCAGGCATGCGCCCGCACGAAGTCCCGCGATCGCGCGATGTCGCGCACCGGATCGTTCGCCTCGGTCGGCGCCTCCGCCAGGGCGATGTCCTGCTCGAGCACGGACCAGTGCTCGTAGCTCGCGGCCTTGAGCGCGGCCAGGACGTCAGCGATGCGCGCGTCGCCCGCGCCGAGCGGGCGGTAGAGCCCCTGCGCGACCGCTCGTGCGTACGGAAGGCGGCCCGCGCGGACCGCGGACGCCAGAGCGGCATCGGCGTCCTTCAGGTGGACGTGGCGCACACGCCGCGGATGGTCGCGCGCGATCTGGGCCGGGTCGCCACCGCCCACGAAGACATGGCCGGTGTCGAGGCAGAGCGGCACGTCGCTCTCGCGGAGCAGCCGCGCGATCGCGTCCGGCCGCTCGATCGCTGTCCCGACGTGGGGATGGAGCGCGGCCACCAGGCCATGGCGCCGCGCGATGTCGACGACCCGCTCCACCGCGGCCAGCAGCGCGGTCCACTCCGGCTCGGTCAGGACCGTCGCGGCGTCGTAGTCGGGACGGCCGCTCGCCGCCGCGAGCACGAGCACCTCGGCGCCGAGCGCCGCGAGCCACGCCGCCTGCGCCTCGACCGCGGCGAGCTCGGCCTCGAGGCGCTCCGGGCGGTGGAGCACCCCGGACACGAAGCCGCCGACGACGCGCACGCCGTGTCCGCTGATCACGGCGCGTGCCGCGCCCGCGTCCTGCGGCAGGAATCCCGGCGGGCCGGCCTCGATGTCAGGCAGACCGAGGCGCACCGTGTCATCCAACACACGACCGCGATCGAGCTGAAGACCCCAACCCGGGACTTCGCAGACGCCCCAGGAGATCGGCGCGGCGGCGAGCTGCATGACCGTACGCTAGCGTCCACCGCGGACTCGAGTGACTGGAGGACCGGAAGCGTGCGCCTGGGATTGCTCGGTGTCGGTCGTTTGGGCGCGGCACATGCCGCGACGCTCCGCGGACTCGACGGCGTGGACGAGCTGCGCATCTACGACGCGGACGCGGCGCGCGCTCGTGACGTCGCCGCGAAGGTCGGTGCGCGGCCGGTCGACAGCATCGACGCCGCCCTGGACGGCGTGGACGCGGCCGTGATCGTCACGCCCACCGACACGCATGCGCCGATCATCCGGCGCTGCCTGGATGCCGGCCTCGCCACGTTCTGCGAGAAGCCGATCGCGATCGGCATCCCCGAGACCAGGGAGATCGTGGCGCACGCCGCGCGGACGAAGGGCCGGCTGCAGATCGGCTTTCAGCGACGCTTCGATGCCGGCTACCGCAGGGCACGAGAGGCACTCGCGGGCGGGAAGCTCGGGCCGGTGTACTCGTTCGTCATGGTGAGCTGCGACCGCCTGCCGCCACCCGATGCCTACATCGCGACCTCAGGTGGGCAGTTCAAGGATCAGCTGATCCACGATTTCGACATCACGCGCTGGCTCTTCGCCGACGAGGTCGAGGAGGTCACGGCCACCGGGTCCACGCTCGGCGTCCCGCAATACGAGGCGATGCACGACGTCGGCACATCCGCGGTCCTCGTGAAGCTGCGCGGCGGCGCGCTCGGGCTCATCACCGGCCTGCGTCACAACGAGGCCGGTTACGACATCCACGTCGAGGTCCACGCGGCCAAGGACACGCTCGCCATCGGCGTCGACCCGCGCACGCCGTGGCGCTCGGTCGAGGGGGACGCGCCGCCGCTCGCAGGGCCGGCCTATCCGTCGTTCTTCGTGCGCTTCGCCGACGCCTACCGCGCCGAGCTCGCGCATTTCCTGCGCTTCGCGCGCGGCGAGGCAGAGAACGCTTGCACCGCCGCCGACGCGCTCGAGGCGCTGCGGATCGGCGAGGCCGCGGGCCGCTCGTGGCGCGAGCGCCGGCCGGTGAAGCTCACTGAGATCAGCTGAGCGGGTCGCGTCGTGACGGTACGGGTCAGATTCTTTGGATCGGGGAACGCCTTCGCCGATGGCGGCCGGTCACACGCCTGCATCCAGGTGACCGCGCCAGGCGTCTCGCTGCTCCTCGATTGCGGGGGCTCGGCGCTTCCCGCGATCACCGCGGCAGGCGCCGCGGACGGCATCGATGCGATCGCCGTCTCTCACCTGCACGGCGACCACTTCGGGGGCATCCCCTACCTCGTCGTCCAGCAGCACTTCGCGGGTCGGGCACGGCCGCTCGTCATCGCCGGCCCGCGCGAGCTGGCGGCGCGTCTGCGCGCCGCGGAGCAGGCGCTCTATCCCGACTTCTTCGGCAAGACGAAGCTCGCGTTCGAGGTGAGCGTGCGCACGCTCGACCAGACGGAGACAGCGCTCGGCGGCGCACGCGTCGCGGCGCTGCCCGTGCGGCACGTGGCCGAGTCGGACCCGCACGGGCTGCGGGTGCGCGTCGGCGACCGGCTCATCGCGTACTCGGGTGACGCGACCTGGAGCGAGCATCTGCCCCGGATCGCCGCGGGGGCGGATCTCTTCATCTGCGAGGCGACGAACTGGGAGAAGGACGATCCCTCGCACATCGCCTACCGCACGCTGCTCGCGCATCGCGCGGAGCTCGACTGCCGCCGCATCGTGCTCACCCACCTGGGCTCGAGCTCGCTGGCGCACGTCGCCGAGATGACCCTGGAGTACGCGACCGATGGCCTGGAGCTGACCGTCTAGCCGGCGATCACGTGCACCCGCTCGGGCCGGACCTCCACCAGCACGTCCCCTTCGAAGGGCGTGCTCGCGCCGGGATCGGGCTGATCGACCATCCACTCCTGTCCGTCGATGGCCACCCAGTAGCGCATGAGATCGCCGAGGAAGGCCTTGCGGGCGATGGTCCCCGGGAACGCCGCGGCATCGGGTGAGGCGCCACGCGCGGTCAGGGCCACCGCCTCCGGCCGCACGCACAGGCGGACCTCGGCGCCGGCCCGGAGCGAGAGCCCGGCCGGTACGTTGACCGTGAGCGAGCGGACACCGAAGGAGACGACGGCCTGCGCGCCGCGGATCTCACGCACGGTCGCGGGAACGAGATTCACCGCGCCGACGAAATCCGCGAGGAACGCGGTCCGCGGGTGGTAATAGATCTCCCACGGCGTCCCGGCCTGCTCGACCCGGCCGGCGTTCATCACCGCGATCCAATCCGAGAGCGACAGCGCCTCATCCTGGTCGTGCGTCACGTAGACGAAGGTCATGCCGAGCCGCTGCTGCAGGGCGCGCAGCTCCCAACGCAGCTGCACCCGCAGCTTGGCGTCGAGGTTCGACAGCGGCTCGTCGAGGAGCAGGATCTCCGGCCGAAGGACCAGAGCTCTCCCGACGGCCACGCGTTGTTGTTGCCCACCTGACAGTTGGTTTGGCCAGCGCTCGCCGAGAGCGCCGAGCCCGACGAACTGCAGCGTCTCGTCCACACGGCGCCGGTACTCGTCCTTGCCCACGCCGCCCACGCGCAGGCCGTAGCCGACGTTGTCGCGCACGGTCATATGCGGGAACAGCGCGTAGTCCTGGAACACCATGGCCGCGCCACGGCGGTGCGCGGGCAGGTCGTTGATCCGCCGACCGCCGAGCAGGATGTCGCCGCTGTCCGGGTCGTAGAAGCCGGCGATCATGCGCAGGGTCGTCGTCTTGCCGCAGCCTGAGGGGCCGAGGAGCGTGGCGAATGACCCGCGCGGGACGTCGAACGAGACGTCGTCGACCGCCGGCGTGTCGCCGAACCGCTTGGTGACGTGATCGAGCCGGAGGTGGATGTCAGGCACGAGCCGCCCCTAGGGATACGCGCCCGCGCGCGAGCACCGCGATGACGCTGAGCGCGGCGATGGCCATGCCGATGTCCACCACGGTGAACGCGGCGGCGCCGCCCCAATCGAGATCGTTCACCAGCTGGAAGATGCGGATCGTCGCCACGGTCGTGCCCGGCGTGAACAGGAAGATCACGACGGAGAGCGTCGTCACCGCGCGCACGAACGTCGTGACGAATCCGACGCGGAGCGAGCCTCCGAGCATGGGGACCAGGACGTCCCGGAAGCCGCGCAGGCTCGAGGCACCAAGGCTCGTCGCGGCCTCGTCCATCGAGCGGTCGATCTGCCGGAGGCCGGCGACCGCCGCCTGATACCCGACCGGGATGTTCCAAAAGATCATCGAGATGATGATGAGCACTCCGCGGTTCAGCCAGTCCAGCCACACCTCGTTGAACGCGGTGGCGTAGCCGATCCCGAAGAACAGCCCCGGCACCGCGGCGGGCATGATGAGCAGGAAGTCGAGCACGCCGCGCCCTCTCCAGCTGCCGCGCTGCACCAGCCAGCCCGCGAGGAGCGCGAACAGGGCGGAAAAGACCGCCGCGGAGAGGCCGTAGACGAGCGTGTTGCGCAGCGCCACGCCGTTCACGCCCGAGAAGACGAACTCGAAGTGCTTCATCGTGAACGAGGTGTTCACCGGGAACGTCAGCGTGAGCGCGCTCACGACGAGCGACCCGTAGACCACCAGGATCATGGCGCAGAGCAGCCCGCAGACGAGGAAGCAGACCCAGGAGAGCCAGCTCGGCACGGGTGGCCGCGGCATCGACGAGGCGCGGCCGCTCACGGTCACGAACGAGCGGCCGCCGTCGAGCCGGATCTTCGCGACGTAGAGCACCAGCGCGAGGGTGAGCAGGATCGTGCTCACCGCGGCTGCGCCGGTGAGGTCGCCGAAGCCGCTGATGAGGCCGTAGGCCTGCGTCGGCAGCACGACGAACTGGCCGCCGACGAGGGCGGGATTCCCGAAGTCCTCGAGCACGTAGATCGCCGTCGTGAGGATCGCCGCGAAGAGACCGGGCCGCGAGAGCGGCAGCGTGACGGTGCGGAACACCGCGATCGGGCCCGCGCCCAGATTCCGTGCTGCCTGCTCCATCCGCGCGTCGCTGCGCGACAGGACGTCGGCGATGAGCTGATAGGCGAAGGGGAAGAACGCGATGGTCTGCACGCCCCAGATCCCGCCCAGGCCGAAGATGCTGATGGTCTGCCCGAAGACGCCGTAGGTGATCACGCCGCGCGGTCCGAACAGGAGGATGTACGACGCGGCGACGACGAACGGGGGCGAGAGCAGCGGCAGGATCCCGATGAGCCGGAAGAGCGGCTTCCAGCGCATGTCGGTGTAGACCATCCCGTACGCGAACACGAAGCCGATGACGACGGCGGTGGTCGTTGAGAGCGCCATGACCTCGAGCGAGTTCACGAGGGGCTTGACCCACGAGCCACCGGACATGAAGTCGACGTAGCCGGCCCCGGGGGTGAGGACGACGCGCACCTGCGGGTAGACGATGAAGATGGCCACGAGCGCGATGACAGCAAGCAGCGCGAGCAGGAGACCCGGCTCGCGCTGCAAGCTGCGCATCGTCTTAAGAGATCGCGGGGAAGGCTAGAGGCCCACCGTCGCCTGCCAGAGCTTGATGATGCGGTCCTTGTTGTCGGTGGCCCACTGCCGGTCGTAGTTCACGAGCTTCACGTCCGAGAGCTTCGGCGAGCCCGCCGCCGGCGCTACGTCGGTGCGGGTCGATCCGCGGTTGCTGAGCTTCACGTTGAGGTCGCCGGCCTCCTTGGTGATCGACCAGTTCACGAGCGCCTGTGCCGCGGAAAGGTTCTTCGTGCCCTTCACGATGCTGACGGCGCCCACCTCGAAGCCGGTGTCGCTCGGGATGCTCAGGTCGATGGGGTTCCACTTGCCCTTCTCGGTCAGGATGTCGTGGGCCCAGTTCGGGCAGCCGACGAACTGACCCTGGTCGATGAGCGTGAGCGCGCCCGGCGAGGTCGGGATGTACTGCGCCACGTTGGCGTGCAGGCTCTTCATGAAGGCCATGGCCTTCGTCTCCCCGGTCGCCCCGCCGCCGAAGCGGAAGATCTGCGTCGCGATGAAGATGTACCCGCCGCCGGTAAGCACCGGGCTCGGCAGGATGAGCTTCTTGTTCCAGACCGGGTCGAGCAGGTCGTCCCAGGTCGCCGGCTTCTTCCCGCCGACCTCGCCCAGACGAGTGTTGTTCGAGATGAAGCCGAAGATGCCCGTGTACCAGCCGGTCCAGAGGCCGGTGGCCTCCTTGAATTGCGGAGCGATGTCCTTCGCGTTCGGCGCGAGGTACGCCTCGAGCAGGCCCTCCTTGCCGAGCGGGTCGTGGAACTCGCTCGAGCCGCCGATGAAGATGTCGGCCTTCGGGTTGGACTTCTCGGTGCGGATGCGGGTCTGCAGCTCGCCGGCCGCGGCGAGCGGCAGCACGTCAACGTTCACGTTCGGATACGCCGCCTTGAACGCGGCGAAGAACTGGTCGTTCGTCGACTGGTTCAGCGCCGAGTACACGGAGAGCGTCCCGGTCACCGGCGCGGCCGTCGGCGCCGCGGTGGCGGCCGAGGTCGCGGCGGTGGTCGCGGTCGGTGTCGCGGTGGTGGTCGCTCCGCCGCACGCCGCGATCGCTGCCGTCGCTCCGGCGAGCTTCAGGAACGTGCGTCGGTCGTATGCGCGGTCGATCCCCATGGCTGTCCTACCTCCCACACCCGCCGGAGCGGGTCACGCGGAGTCTACCTGTGCATAGGATGGCGGCGTGTCCATCGACCAGCGGGACCTGGCCGTCGCGCGGGAGCATCCCCGCGGGACCGAGCGGCGCACGCTCCTCCCCTACCGCGAGGCGCTGAACGACCTTTCGGCCTACGCCAGTTTGCCCGCCGGTCAACGTGACGTGATCGTCCGGTGGACCGAAGTGCGCCGGCGGCTCGCCGAGGAACATGGGCTCGACCACGATCCGGCGAATCTCGCCGATCCGCTGCTTCCCTACGCCGCCCTTCGGGCGCACGTTCTCGACGGTGAGCGCCTCGGTGA
>JBGQFO010000055.1:0-11492 GCA_041496945.1 Candidatus Limnocylindria bacterium
ACAGCACGTAGCTGGCGATGACGGCGGCGAAGGACACCGAGATGGCCGAGGAGCGGAACAGGAAGACCGGCATGCGCTGGGTGACCGCGGCCAGACCGAGGAGGATGGCCAGCATGAGCGGGTCGATGCCGTCGAGACGGAGGCCGCGCGTACCGCCGGCGACGGAGAGCGCGCCGAGCGCGGCGACGACGAGGACGTACTGCCGGACCACCTGTTTCCTTCGCGACCCCCCATGACCCGCGAGCGGGTCAGCCGGTATTCGGCTCCTTCAGCGGACTTTCGTCATCCCCCTTCGGGGTGAGGTCACGCCGCGAGGCGCGATGGATACGCCGCAGACACCCGGGCTGCGCGGTTCGGCCGCGTGTCTAGGAGTGGATGCCGACCGCGCGCATCAGGATCGCGACGCCGTAGCCCAGCACGAAGCAGCCCGGGATCGTGAGAACCCACGCCGTGACGATGCGGCCGGCGATGCCCCAGCGGACCGCCGACAGCCGTCGCGTCGACCCAACTCCGAAGATCGCGCCGGAGATCGCGTGGGTGGTCGAGATCGGGATGCCAAAGCGCGTGGCGATCTCGATGACCGTGCCGGCCGTCGTCTCCGCGGCGAAGCCCTGGACCGGCGTGAGGGTCGTGATGCGCAGACCCATCGTCCGGATGATCCGCCAGCCACCGGTCGCCGTTCCGATGCCGATGGCGACGGCGCACACGACCTTGACCCAGTCCGGGATGTAGAAGTCGGCGCCCGTCGGCACGACGCCATAGGCGGCGAGCGCGAGCGCGATCACGCCCATCGTCTTCTGACCGTCGTTGCCGCCGTGGCTGAAGGCCATGTAGGCGCTGGAGAGGATCTGGGCCTTGCCGAAGAAGCGCTGCACGCCGCCCCACGAGGCCCGCCGCAGTATCCAGTAGAGCGCGAGCATGAAGATGTACCCGACGAGGAAGGCCAGCGCCGGCGAATACACGATGCCGAAGGTGGTCTTCTGCAGCCCGGGAGCGATGATCACGTCGAGCCCATGGATCGCGACCGAGGCGCCGATGATCGAGAAGATGAGCGCGTGGCTCGAGGAGGTCGGAAGCCCGAACCACCAGGTGAGGAGATCCCAGGCGATCGCGGCCAGCAGTGCCGCCACGACGAGGTCCTGCGTGACGATCTTGGCGTCCACGATCCCGCTCCCGACCGTCTTCGCCACAGCGACGCCGGTGAGCGCGCCGACGAGGTTGAGCACCGCGGCCATGAGCACGGCCTGAAGCGGCGTGAGGACGCGCGTCGCGACCACCGTCGCGATGGCGTTCGCGGCGTCATGGAAGCCGTTCACGTACTCGAAGATCAGCCCGAGGGCGACGACGAGAATGACGAGGACGAGGCCGGCTTCCACGGGGACTCCTTCTCCTTATGAGTGCTTGATCTTGATCGTTTCGACGATGTTGGCGACGTCCTCGCAGCGGTCGAGCGCCACTTCGATGAGCGAGTGCAGGTCCTTCCACTTGATGATCTCGATGGCGTCGTGCTCGTTCGCGAAGAGCTCCGCAACCGCCTCACGGAAGATCTGGTCGCCCTCGTTCTCGAAGGTATGCATCTTGATGAAATGGGAGTCGATGCTCTTGAGGCTCTGGAGGTTGGCGATCATGACGACCATCTCGGCGGCCGCGGCCACCAGCGTCTTCGCCTGACGGATGGCGCCCGGCCGGACCTGCTGGATCTTGTACATGAGCACGAGCTCCGACACGTCGTGGCAGACATCCGCCACATCGTCGATCTTCGAGGCGAGCCCGGCGATGTCCTCGCGGTCGAGTGGCGTGACGAACGTCTCGTTGAGCTCGCGCATGATCTCGTGGGTGAGCTTGTCGCCGTAGTGCTCGATGGCGTGGATGTCCCGGACCTTCACCTCGACATCGGTGAAGTCCGTCAACAGACGCTCGAGCGCCTGGGCCGCCTCGAGCGAGTTCTGCGCGTGCTGGCTGAACTGCGTGAAGAAGATGTTCTTCCTCGGGATCAGGGAAAGGCTCGGCATGCGGTCCCTCCTCGTGCGGACACAAAAAGACCGCGCCGATGGCGCGGTCCAAAACGCTCTCGTGATCGCGTCACGCCGCTTCCCGGCGCCCGGACCCCGCAGGGTCCGCTAGGAGACTTCACTCGCGCGCAACTCTAGTGGATGCCACGCGGCGGCGTCCACCCATTCAGGGGGATCGTCAGGCGACCTCGCGCCGGATGGAGGCGATCGCGCCCGTGGCCATGATCGCCCCGAAGACGACGAGCACGCCGATGTCGCGGAGGACGAGCGGGTCCCCGATGGCGTAGCCCTTGATCATCACCGCCTTCAGCGCCTCGTTGGCATAGGTGAGTGGCAGGATCGCCGAGAACGGGCGCAGGTAGTCCGGCAGCTGCGTGACCGGGATGAGCAGGCCCGACAGGAAGACCTGTGGCAGGAGCACGACCGGCACGAACTGGACCGCCTGGAGCTCGTTCCGCGCGGCCGCGGATACGAGCAGCCCAAGCGAGACCGCGCCCACGACCATCACGGCCTCGACGACGAAGATCGTCGCGAGGTTGCCGCGGTACTGCACCTTCAGCACGAAGACGGTGAACGCGATGATCACGACGGCCTGCAGGAGCGCGAAGAAGCTGAAGCCCGCGAGGTAGCCGAGCACGAGCTCGGCTCGCTGGAGCGGCGTGGCCATGAGCCGTTCGAGCGTGCCGCTCGTCCGCTCACGCAGGAACGAGACCGCCGACAGCAGGAAGATGAAGAAGAAGGCGAAGAACGCGACGAGGACCGGCGCGAGGTAGTCGAGGAGCGTGTAGTCCTTCCCGCCGAAGAGCTGGTCGATGACGATCGCCGGCCCGGAGAGGCCGAGGCCGGGAGCGCCGGGGACGGTCCCAACGCTCGCGATCGCTTCGGCGAAGGCCTTCTGCACCGCGGAGCCGACGCCGCCGCTCCGGAGTGGGTCCGATCCCTCCAGCTCGATGTGAAGCACGACCGGCTGTTCGATCCAGACGACCGCATCGGTCGTGCCGTCGCGGAGCTGGGTCATTGCCTGCTCGAACGTGGTGCTCTGCGCGTGGATCGCCGTCGACCGCACCAGAGCGTCGATGACGCGCGTGTTCAGCACCGCCGGAAGCGTGAACCGGTCGCTCGCGATCGCGACGTTCGGGATCTGCTGCGCGGTGGAGCCCCAGACCGCGCCGACGAGCGAGAGCACGACGAGCGGGGCGACGAACAGCAGCCCGAGCGACCGGCGATCGCGCCGGAAGCCCAGCGCGATGCGCTCCGCCACGGCGGCGATGCGGCGCGGGCTCACGAGCGGGATCCCGCGGGTGGGTCCGCGGTCGTGCCGGCCAGGGCGAGGAAGGCCGACTCGAGATCGCGCGTTCCCGCGCGAGATGTGAGCTCGCCGGCCGTCCCCTCCGCCAGCACGCGTCCGGCGCGGATCAGTCCGAGGCGATCGCAGCGCGACGCCTCGTCCATCACGTGGCTCGAGACGAGCAGTGTCGTGCCCTTCGCCGCGAGCGCGCGGAAGTGCGTCCAGAACTCCTGACGAAGGACGGGATCGACGCCGACCGTCGGCTCGTCGAGCAGCAGGAGGTCGGGCTGGTGCAGCAGTGCGGCGGCGAGCGACACGCGTTGCCGCATGCCGCCGGAGAGCGTCGAGACGATCGAGCGCTGGCGATCGAGGAGGTCCACCGTCCGCAGCGCGGCCGCGATGCCCTCAGCGGCATCTTCCACGCCCTCGAGGCGCGCGAAGAACTGGAGGTTCTCGTCCACCGAGAGGTCGCCGTAGAGCGCCGCGCTCTGGGTCATGTAACCGACGCGCCCGGCCGCCACCGCATCGCGCGGCGTCTGCCCGAGCACGGTCATCGCGCCGGCGTCCGGCCGCAGGAGTCCGGCGAGGCAGCGGATGAGCGTCGTCTTCCCGGATCCGTTCGGACCGAGGAGCCCGTAGATCTCGCCGGGGCGGACCGCGAGGTCGAGTCCGTCGAGCGCGTCGAGCTGCCCGAACTTCTTGCGCACCCCGGTCGCCTGGATGGCTGCGCCCTGCACGCGCCGGATAGTGCCACCCCTCGCCGCGGCACGGTCGCGCGGATGCATATCTGCGAAGATTCGGCGGTGATCGAGCCTCTCCGCGTGGTCTGCGTCGGCGGTGGTCTGGGCGCGCCGACCGTGATGGCCGGCCTGCGGGGCCACACCGCCGACATCACCGCGCTCATCGGCGTGACCGACTCCGGTCGTTCGACGGGGAAGGTGCGCATCGCGCTCGACGTGCCCGCCCCCGGCGACATCCGCAACGCGCTCACCGTCCTCGCGGAAGGCGACCCGGTCCTCACGCGCCTCATGGGGCACCGCTTCGAGACCGACAAGAGCGAGGACCTGAACGGCATGGCCTTCGGCAACCTCTTCCTCGCCGCGCTCACGCAGCAGGAGGGCTCCTTCCTGCGCGCGGTCGAGGAGGCCTCGCGCCTCCTGAAGCTCCGCGGCCGCGTGCTGCCGGTCACCCTCTACAACACGCACCTCTGCGCCGAGCTCGTGGACGGGACCACCGTCGAGGAGGAGGTGCAGGTCCGCGCCGTCGGCAAGGCCGCGATCAAGCGCATCTTCCTGAAGCATGGCGAGGAGGTCTCCGCGACGCCCGGGAGCGTCGCCGCGATCGAGGCCGCGGACCTCATCACCCTGGGGCCGGGCAGCCTCTTCACCACGGTCGCGGCCTGCCTGCTCGTCCCGGAGATCGCGCGCGCCATCGCGCACGCGAACGGTCTCGTCGTCTTCATCGCCAACACCACACGGCAGCCGGGGCAGACCGACGGCCTCACGCTCGCCGATCACGTGCAGATCGTGAGGGACTACCTCGGCGGCTCCGGGCTGGACGTCGCGCTCATCAACGACGACGCGCCGCCCGAGCACCTGCGACGCCACTACGCCGACGCGGGCCTCGAGTACATGGAGCCGACCGCGCTCGAACTCGAGAAGATCCGCGGCCTGCACGTGCGTCCGGTGCTCGCGCCGATCATCGACAAGTGGACCGGCCCGCGCGACCTCTGGCTGAAGCAGGACACGCTGCGCCACGACGCGGAGCGCGTCGCACGCGCGCTCGTCGCGCTGGTCGACGAGCGGCGCCGTCCGGCGCTGCGGGCCCTTTAGGTGGCGGTCGCGTCGCGCGTCCGGCACTTCGTGTCGCTCGGCGACCTCGACCCGAGCCAGCTCGGGTACCTGCTCGACCTCGCCGCGGCGCTCAAGGCCGCGCGCTCGCGGCGCGAGCCACACCTGCGCGGCCGTGCCCTCGCGCAGATCTTCGAGAAGCCCAGCCTCCGAACGCGCCTGTCGTTCGATGTCGGCATGATCGAGCTTGGTGGTCACTGCGTGTACCTCTCGCCGCAGGAAGTCGGCCTCGGCCGCCGCGAGAGCGTCGCGGACGTCTCGCGCGTCGTCAGCCGGATGGTCGATGCCGTCGTGCTCCGCACCAACGCGCACGAGACCATCGAGGAGTTCGCGCGGTACTCGAGCATCCCGGTGATCAACGGCCTCTCGGACCTCTCGCATCCCTGTCAGGGGCTCGCCGACATCCTCACGATCGTCGAGAAGAAGGGTCCCGATCTGCACGGCGTCCGGGTGGCGTACGTCGGTGACGGGAACAACGTGTTGCACTCGCTGATGCTCGCGGTCGCGCTACGTGGCGGCAGCCTGCGCGCGGCGACCCCCGCCGGGTACGAGCCGCTGCCGCGCTTCCGCGAGCTCGCCCAACGAAGGGCATCCGACACAGGAGGATCCGTCGAGCTTCTGACGGATCCGGTCGCGGCCGTCAGCGATGCCGATGTCGTATACACCGACGTCTGGACGAGCATGGGTCAGGAGCAGGAGTACGAACGGCGCCGCCGAGCGTTCCTGGGCTATCAGGTGAACGCGGAGCTGCTGCGTCATGCGAAGCCCGATGCGATCGTGATGCACGATCTCCCCGCGCATCGCGGCGAGGAGATCACCGACGACGTCATGGACGGACCGCAGAGCGTCGTCTTCGATCAGGCCGAGAACAGGCTGCACGCGCAGAAGGCCGTGCTGCGCTGGCTGCTGGACGAACGCTGATGCCGGAGCGCGTGATCCTCGCGGACTGCTGCGAGGACTGGATCATCGAGTGGGGTGGCTTCTACAAGCCGGAGCGCGCCTTTCACTGCCCGGAGTGCGCGACGGAGTGGCTGAAGAGCGGCGCGGACGCGTATCGGCGCGGCGACGGCCGCGTCTTCCAGCGCCGCACGCGCGTCGGGCCACAGGCGTCGTTCCCGTACCTCGCGTCCGCCGACGGTCATCAGCCGCAGGTGGAGCGCTGCTGCGCGAAGATCCTGCTCTCGCATGGCGAGCGCATGGCCGACGGCACTTTCGTGTGTCCGGTCTGCGGCACGGAGTGGCAGCGGCGCACGGAGCGCCTTCACGGACTCCACGTCGCCATCTTCGTGAAGCCGGGCCTGGCCGAGCCCCTCGCGATCCAGCCGGGCCGAACGCGTCCGTTCCTCGTGGCCGTGTCGGAGTATTCCCCACCGCGCGAGTAGTGAATTGCCGCGCGAGTACTCAATTTGCATGAGCCATTTCGCGGCCTGAGACACCTCTGAGACCATCCGTCCCTCCTACAGCCCCCCACCACTCGGCCATGCCTCGTTAGGTTCATCGACTCCTGTCTCGAGCGGGGAGCTCGGCAGGGCGACGGGGAGGCCTCGCGTGGTGGGTGCGCAACGTCTTCGGTTCGCAGTTGCTGTCGTCGCGCTCGGATTCGTGATCGCGCTCGTACTCGGCGTCGCCGGGGTGGGGCAGAACACGAAGGCCTTCGGCGCGGGCACGACGCTCACGATCATCTCGGGTGACGTGGCCGTTCGTCACGGCGCGTCGGACTTCGCGCCGGCGTCGGACGGCGAGGTTCTGAACGAGGGCGACGCGATCCGTACGGGTGCCGAGGGTCGCGCGATCCTCACGTACTTCGAGGGTTCCACTGTCACGATCGAGCCCGCGACAGAGCTCGCGATCGACGCCGCGAACGCGACCGCGGATGGCAGCACCGTCGTGCTCATGACGCAGAGCGTGGGCCGCACTTGGCACGTCGTCACGAAGCTCATCACCGGCGGCTCCAAGTACGAGGTCCGCACACCGGCGAGCACCGCCTCGGTGCGCGGCACCGAGTTCCAGGTCGACGCGGACAGCGCGACGACCACGGTGAGCACGACCGAGGGCACGGTCATCGCGCAGGTCGCGGATCCGACGAGCGCGGGTGCCACGGTGGACGTCCCCGTCACCGCGGGCACCACGCAGACCCAGCCGAAGAACGCGCCACCCGCCCCGGCGAGGACCGCGCCCGAGCCCGAGCGAAAGGTCACGGTCACCGTCGGCGCGAGGAACACACTCATCGTCGACCCGCTCGGCCGCGCGAACGGCGTGACAAAGGATGGCAAGATCGTCGTCCAGACACCCGGCGCGCAGGTGAAGCGCGACGGCGACAAGATCGTCATCACGCTGCCGAACCTCCCCGACGGCAAGCTCGCCGCTGAGGTGGACAAGACGGATGACAAGGACGACGGCGATGTCACGGTGGAGACGAAGGTCGAAGAGAAGGGCCACGCCACGGTCGTCGACGACAAGGCCGTCCTCAAGGCCGGCAGCGACAAGAAGCACGCCGGCATCGAGCTGAAGCACGCGGGCAATGGGTCGACCGAAGGCCGCACGCTCGACGAAAGCGAGAAGCAGACGCTGCCCGCGGGGAAGACCGCGACACCGCAGAGCACGCCGCGCGCTGACCGCACGCGCACGCCGGAGCCGACCGAATCACATCGCGCGACGCCCACGCGGAGCGCGAGTCCATCACCGAGCGCGACGGGCCGGCGCAGCGCGGAGCCCACGTCGACCCGACCGACGCAAACGCCCCGCCCGGAGAAGAGCGAGGGCGACAGCGGCGCGAAGGACGACACGAGCCCCCGATCGGATGCCGTGACGCATGGGTCGCTCACCGGCTTCGTCCCGGAGAGGTCTCTGCCGCGCCTACCGGTATCGACACCGTCGCAAGCCACCACGCCACCCGGTTCGCGGAGGCCGTAGCAGGCCAAAAGCGGTGTGCGCGCGCTAGCCTTACGCACCTCCGCCCCACGTCCGGTGGCCGGAGGTGGTGAGGTTCGGGGAGGCGTCCCGGTGGGTGCGCAGCGTCTTCGTCTCGTCGCCGCCGTCATCGTCCTCGGCTTCGTGTTCGCGCTCGCGTTGGGCAGCGCGGGCCTGCTGGGTGGCGGTCGCGCGCTCGGCTCATCCACCACGATCACCGTCATCGGCGGCGACGTGGCCGTCCGTCATGGCGCGGGCGCGTCGTTCGTCGCGGCGGTCGACGGTGAGGTCCTGAATCCCGGTGACGCGGTGAAGACCGGGGCCGACGCGCGCGCGGTCCTCACGTACTTCGAGGGCTCGACCGTCACCGTGGAGCCGAACACCGAGCTCGCGATCGACGCGGCTGCCGCGCAGGGCAACGACACGATCGTCCAGATGACGCAGAACGCCGGGCGGACCTGGCACGTGGTCACGAAGCTCGTGACCGGCAACTCGAAGTACGAGGTGCGGACGCCGGCCAGCACCGCGTCGGTGCGTGGCACCGCATTCGAGGTCGACACCGACGGCACGAGTACCACGATCACGACGACCGAAGGCACCGTCATCGATCAGGTGCCCGACCCGCAGAACCCCGGCCGCACGATCGACGTGCCGGTCCCCGCCGGACAGCAGCATTCGCAGAGCCGCGGTCAGGGTGCGGGTCAAACGCAGCCGACGCCCGAGCCGGATCGCAAGGTCACGATCACCCTGAGCGAGCAGAACACCATCGTCATCGACACGCTCGGGCGCGCGAACGGGTTCGACCAGAACGGCAAGAGGCGCCTTGAGACGCCCGGCGCGAAGCTCGAGGTGATCGACGGCCGTCTCGTGATCACGCTGCCGAATGTCCCCGAGGGACGTCTTCAGGCGCTGACCCGGAAAGGCGGAGGCGACGTCGACATCACGACCGTCGTTACCGACCACGGGCAGAGCAGCACGTCGAATGGCAAGCTGAACGCCGACGCGAATGGCCGCGCCGACGTCACCGTCGGTGGCGGCGTGACGAACAAGCCGAACGCCTCCCCGAGTGCTACCCCGACACCGACCGCGACCGAGACGGCGACGCCGGCGCCGGCGCCAACGCAAGCCGCTGGCGGCGCGGGCGGAGGCAACGCCGGCAACGCCGGTGGCGGTCAGGGCCAAGGTGGTGGTAACACGCAGAGCGGTCCCGGCCAGGGCCAGGGCAACGCCGGGCAAGGTCAGGGACAGGGGAGTCAGAACAAGCCGAGTCCGTCATCGAACTTCGTTCCGAACGTGTGCGTGAGCCTGCCGACAAACCCGGGCCAGTGTCCGTCAGGCACTTCAGGCGCCACCGGATCGAGCGGCGGCAACACCGGCGGCTCGGGCGGTGGCTCGGGCGGCAGCGGCTCGGGTGGCAGCGGCTCGAGCGGTAACGCGCAGCCTCAGAACGACAAGACGCCGGCGCCGAAGAGCAGCCGCTAGCGGAGCGGCCTGATCCGCGGCGCGCGTCCCTTCGCGACATCGCGCATCCAGCTCATGTAGTGCGTGTGGCAAAGACCACGTGAGCGATGCGGAGATTCGCAGCCATCTACGACGCAGTGCTCCGGTGGCTCCACGTCGGATCGGACGGTATACCGCAAGCGCCGCGTCGATCGCCGCAGTGCGCCGCACGCCCATGAACGGACGAAGAACGGCCATCCATGCAGCGGCTTTGTTGCCAGAGATCTTGGCGGTGTAGGTGACCTTCCATCCAGGCTGTCTGGGCTCGCGCCTTTCGATCGAGACCGGTCTCAGTTCGACGGCCGCCCGCGCCACGGTGTCCCTCGCGCACATCTTGAGCTCGATGACGGGGTAGTTACCGCTCGCAGTGCGCGATATGCCGAAATGTCCCTCGCCTTCGAGGAGTCCTGCGAGCCACCAGGTGGCGCGGTCGCTCGTGAGGCGCGGATCGACTGCCGGCTTGCCGTGCCATGAGGCCACCGCGGACGCGATCTGTCGTTGCCTATCGCTGCTCATGATCGGAAGGATCCAACGCATGAGCTCGACGGCCGGCGTTCCCTTGAGGCTTGTCGCATAGGGTGGCTTGTATCCACGGCGGCGCGGTCGAAGGGGGACGACAGCGCGATTGAGCAACCGCCCCACCCGTTCGACGACGTCGCGATCCGTCATCGACACCCGAACGATCGGGATTCCCGGACCGGAGGGCGCGCCCGCCACGAAGGTGCCTTCGCCCTCAAGGATGCCGGTCAACCAGTAGAAATCACGCTCATCCGTGCCGCGTAGGTGAGGTCAATCTGCGGTTCGGCGTCACCAGGACTCACGGGTGGTACGGAGGGCTGATACCAAAACTGGCGGCCGACGGGGGATGATCCCGTGCTAGAGGGTCCACAACCCACTGTGCTTCCGTTACACCACGGCCGCCGCGAGAAGAACGAGAGCGGACGCTCTCCTCGCAAATGTTATCGGAGTCAGCCGCGAATCCGCTAAGGCGCGGCCTTCTTCACCGCGTCCTCATAGAGCGGACGCACCATCGGCGCTCTCGCGTCGAACCGGCCGACGTCGAGGAACACCTTCCACGTCGCGACGGCGCCCTTGTAGTCCTGCGCCTGGTACTGGAGGAGGCCGCGGAGGAAGAGCGCGTCGGGATCCTTCGGCCGCAGTGTGAGCACGCGATCGAGCGCGAGCTGCGCGCCGCGCGGCTCACCGGAGCGGAAGAGCACGATGGCGAGCCCGTCGAGCGCGGAGATGTTCTCGCTGTCCTTCCCGAGCACGGCCTGATAGGCGACCGCCGCGTCGTTCAGTCGCCCAAGCTCCAGGTAGGCATCGCCGAGCGCGAGCTGCGTGGGGATGTCCGAGGGGTTGGCCTTCGCCTGGCGCTCCAGATCGGCGAGCGATGGCCCGCCCGGCACGGTGCCGGTGATCGGCTCGCCAGGCGCGCGGTCTCCCGCCTCCTGCGGCAGCGACACGACGACGAGCACCGCGGCGGTGCCCGCGAGCAGCGCGGCGATGAGCAGCGTGCGCCACGGAGCGGTCTTCGCGCGTCCGGCGCGCTCCGACGTGAACGCGCTCCGCTCGAGCAGCGAACGCAGACGCGCGTGATCCTCCGGCGCGATCGTCCCCGCGGCGCGCGCGAACTCGAGATCGCGCAGGCTGCTCACCGCGCGGGCGACGTCGTCGCGCGGGTCCGGCGTCTCCGCGGGCCAGGGGGCCGCGCGGCGTGTCAGGAATGGACGGACCGCGAGCGCCAGCGAGGCCAGGAAGAGCGAGGTGAACAGGAAGTACGTCACCCTGCGTCCGGCGCGGGCACGTCGAGGGCTTCTTCGCGTGCCACTCGCTCGCGGAGCTCCGCCACCGCGGCCGACGGCGGCTCGGGCAGGCTCGCCGGCGGCGCGCGGAGTCGGCGCCAGGCGACCGCGAGCCCGATCGCGAGCG
>JBGQFO010000056.1:0-11450 GCA_041496945.1 Candidatus Limnocylindria bacterium
CGGTCGATACCCATCTGTATCCTTTACCTCCCACCCGCCGAGCGGGTCGTTCGAGAGTCTAAGGCGTGCCTAGGATGGGCCGGTGTCCATCGACGAGCGGGACCTGGCCATCGCGCGGGAGCATCCCCGCGGGACCGAGCGGCGCACGCTCCTCCCCTATCGCGAGGCGCTGAACGACCTCACGGCCTACGCGCGTTTGCCCGCCGGTGAACGCGACGTGATCGTCCGGTGGGCCGAAGTGCGACGGCGGCTCGCCGAGGAGCACGGCCTCGACCACGATCCGGCCAATCTCGCCGATCCGCTGCTTCCGTACGCCGCCCTGCGGGCGCACGTGCTCGACGGTGAGCGCCTCGCCGCGGGCGTCACGGTCGCGGAGGAGACGGCGGGCGATCTCCGCGCGGCGGTGGCGGCGATCCGCGAAGGTTAGGTCGCGCCGGCGCCGAGGGAGGCCGACACGAGCACCGCGATGCCGTTGACGGTCATGTGGAGGGCGACGCAGGGGTAGAGGCTTCCGGTCCGCGAGCGGAGATACCCCAGGCCCGCGCCGGTGACGAGGACCCACGGCAGATCGAGCACCGCGCCGTGCGCGAGCGCGAAGCCGATCGCGGTCGCGGCGATGGCGGTGGTATCGCCCCAGCGCTGGAACAGCGTGAAGCCGATCCCGCGGCAGAGCGATTCCTCGACGATCGGTACGAAGACCGCGATCGCGAGCGCGTTCGCGACGAAGGCACCGGTAGCTGACGGGTCCCAGTACTGCGGCACGGCCTGCTCGCGCGCGGCGTGGCCGGCGACGAGCTCGAGGATCAACGAGGTGGTCCAGGTGGCCGCCAGGGCGACGGCGGCGATGCGGAGCGCCCGCGGCCATGACGGCGGGGATCGGAGCGCGAAGGCATCGCGCAGCGGCAGGCCGCGGGCGATGAGGAGCGTGAGCGCGAGCAGGATCCCGTCGATCACGAATGTGCCGATGGCGGTCGACCAGCGGAACAGGACATCCGCCCGCGCCGGCCCGCTCTCGGCGAAGCGGGCCGCATAGGAGAGCGACGCGATGGCCGCGATCACCACGAGCCACGCCGCGAGGCGGCGGTGGTGGTGGCTCAGGCGGTGACCGTCGTGGTCCGCCGGCCCGCGCGCAGCGGTGCGAGGGCCTCGAGCGCGCGATCGATCTCGCCCGGTGTGTTGAAGTAGTGCGGGGAGAGCCGGATGAGGCCCGGCCGGCTGTCGGTGATCACGCCCTGTGCGCGCAGCGCGTCGACCACCACCTACGACTCGAAATGCGCGAACATGACGATCGCGGTCCGCTCGCGCGCTTCGAGCGGACAGCGGACCGTCCATCCCTGCGCACGCGCACCATCGACGAGACGTTGCGACAGCAGCATGTGGCGCTCGCGGACCGTCGGGATGGAGATCTCGTCGAGCAGCCCGATGCCGGCGCGCGCCGCGTAGATGGCCGCGACCGCGGGTGTCCCGTATTCGAATCGCCGCGCGCCCTTCCCGGGATCGAGGTGCTCGACGTCGAAGGCGAACGGGTCGGCCACGCCCCACCAGCCGACCGCGCTCGGACGCGCGGCGTCGGCGACGTCCCGGCGCGCGTAGAGGAACGCGATCCCGGGCCCGCCCATGAGCCACTTCAGCGTCCCGCCGACGAGGTAGTCGACGCCGGCGGCATGGACGTCGAACGGGAACGCGCCGATCGACTGATAGGCGTCCACCACCAGGCGCGCGCCCTTGCGCTGGCAGATCTCCGCCAGCGCCTTCACGTCCTGGATCCATCCGGTGGTGAAGTAGACGTGGCCGGTGCAGACGGCTGCGGTTCGCTCGTCGATCGCGCGCTCGAAGAGCTCGAGCGGGACGCGCACGCGATCCGGGCTCCGCACGAACTCGACCTGCGCGCCCCGCGGCGCGACCGCGAGGAACGCGTGGCCGTCGGTCGGAAAGTCGAGGTCGCTCACGATCACCTTCGGCCGCTTCGCGTAATCGAAGGTGCTCGCGATGCCGACCAGGCCGGCCGAGACGTTCGGCTCGATCGCGATCTCATCGACGGTCGCGCCAAGCACCCGCGCGAGGTCCGTCCGGAGGGCCTCGTACTCGCCGACCCAGTGGTCGTACCACGCGCGGCCGCCCAGGTCGGTCCACTCGCCCGTGAAGCGGTCGATGGCCGCCCGCCCGCGGATCGGGAGCGGCGTGAGCGAACAGTTGTTCAGGTACACGAGGTCGCGCGTGATCGGGAACTCGCGGCGCCACGCGGTCTCCTGCGCGGATGCGTCTTTCACCAGCCGATGGCGTAGGACTCGCGGCGCGGATCGGCCCCGCCCTCGAGCGTCCCCGGCTCGAGCTCCCGTATCGCGCACATCCCCGCAGCGGCCGGCGTGAAGTCCGGCAGGTCGCGGACGATGTGCCCGAGCTGCGCGAGTCCATCGCGCACCTCGCGCGCGATGCGTCCCTCGACCGTGAGCACGCCGGGCTCGTAAGCGTGCGGGTGGAACGACCAGGGGAACGACCGCGAGATCACGCGCGGCGCCTCGATGGCGGCCTGCACGTTCATCCCGAAATCGACGACGTTGCACACGGTCTGGACCATCGCCTGGCACTGCGCGTCCTCACCCGGGCACCCGAAGGGCATGAGCGCGCGGCCGTCCTTCATGAGGAGCGCCGGATTCGGCGTGAGCCGCGGGCGCTTGCGTGGGGCGATGGCCGAGGGGTGACCGGGCGTGGTCCACAGCTGCGCGCCGCGCGTGCTCACGATGATCCCCAGACCCTCGACGATGGGCGCGCCTAGACCGGGGTCCGACGGCGTCGCGGAGAACGCGTTGCCCTCGGCGTCCATCGCGCAGCAATAAGAGGTGTCCGGCGCGCCGACGCCCGAGGCGACGCGCGGCCGGTAGCCCGGGTGTCCGGTCCGGCGCTCGTAGCGCCACGGATCGCCCGGCGCCGGTAGCTCGGGCCAGGCGCGGTCGTCGCGGATCAGCTTGCGGCGCTCGTCGGCGTAGCCCTTGTCGAGGAGACCTTTGATCGGGACGTCGATCTGATCGGGGTCGCCGAAGAAGCCCTCGCGATCCGCGGCCGCGAGCTTGAACGCCTCGGTGTAGCGGTGAAGGTATGCGAGCGACCCCGGCCCCATCGCGCTCACGTCGTAGCCCTCGAGCAGGTTGAGCGTCATCGGCACGAGCGGGCCCTGCGACCACGGGCCGCAGGCGTACACGTCGATGCCGCGATAGATCGTGTGGACCGGCGGCTCGATCGTGACGTGGTAGGTGGAAAGGTCGAGCGCGGTGATCGCGCCGCCCTGCTGCTTCTGGAAGTCGACGATCTGCCGCGCGATGTCGCCGGTGTAGATGGCCTCGCGCGCGGCCATGATCGCCGCGGCGCGACCCTTGCTCGCGTTCGCGCGTTCGATCTCCACCAGGCGGCGGAACAGGTTTGCGAGATCTGCCTGGACCAGGAGCTCGCCCACCGCCGGTGGTCGCCCCTGCGGCAGGAAGATGCGCGCGCTCGACGGCCACGCGCGGAGGCGCTCCTCGAGCATGGCGATCGCGCGCGCGAGCCGCGGATAGACCGGGAAACCCTCCGCCAGCTCGATGTTTGGCGCGAGGACCTCCGCCAGGGTGAGACGGCCATGGCGCGCGAGCGCGGTGAGCCACGCGTCGCACGCCGCGGGTGTCACCGAGCGCGCGATGCCGATGGGCATGTCGTCGCCGTGCATCGCGCGGTACGCATCGATCGTGAGAGAGGTGGGCCAGCGGCCCAGGCCGTCGATCGACTCCGGGCTCTTCATGCCCGGGCGGAAGACGATCGTCGGCGCGACGCCGCCGAAGTCGGTGAGGTGCCGCTCGAGCACGTTGAGCGCGATCCCCGCCGCGACGCCGGCGTCGACGGCGTTCCCGCCGCGCCCGAACACGTTCGCGCCGGCCTGCGACGCGAGGTAGTGGCTCGAGCTCACCATCCAGCGCTTCGCGAGGACGGCCGGGCGCCCCTGCGTGACGCCGACCGGAGGCGCGGTGTTCTCCACGGGGATCTCGCGCACGGCCACACGATACTTGCTCCGTGATCCGCATCCAGGCATGGCGCGTGCCGCCCTTCGATAACGGCCTCTACGTCATCACCGACGAGCACCGGGACGCGATCCTCATCGACCCATCGATGGGCGAGGCCGTGGCACTTGCGGCCGCGCGCGAGCAGGGGCTGCGGATCGTCGAGATCCTCAACACCCATGGGCACCCTGACCACGTCGCGGGAAATGCCGCGGTGAAGCAAGCGACCGGCGCCCGCCTCGCGATCCACCGTCTTGACGCGTACCGCCTCGGGCCGGGCCGACCGCCCAGCCAGATCGTCGTACCGACCGCCGCGGTGGACGACCTCATCGACGAGGGACCGCTCCGCTTCGTCGCGGACCTCGACCTCGTCGCGCTCCACAGCCCCGGGCACACCGAGGGCTCGACGTGCTTCTACCTCGCGTCGGAGAACGCGCTCTTCTCCGGTGACGTCCTCTTCAAGGGCAACGTCGGGCGCGTCGACCTCCCGGGCAGTGACCCCCGCGCCATGGAGCGGAGCCTCGAGCGGGTCGCGGCGCTTCCGCCGGCCACAAGAGTGTTCCCGGGACACGGCGAGCCGACGACGATCGGTGACGAGTTGCGGTGGTTGCGGGGCTTCCGCTTCGCCTGACCGCTACTCCATCGTCCCCATGATGTTCATGCCGTTGTCGGCGAAGAGCGTCGCGCCGGTGATGCTGCGCGACCAATCGGACGCGAGGAAGACCGCGACGTTGCCGATCTCGTCCTGGGTCACGTTGCGGCGGAGCGGCGACTTCGCCTCCCAGAGCTCGCGCGCGGCGGAGATGCCCTTCACCGCGGAAGCCGCGAGCGTCTTCAGCGGCCCGGCCGAGATGGTGTTCACGCGGATGTTCTTCGGCCCGAGGTCGGCGGCGAGGTAGCGGGTCTCGGCCTCGAGCGCTGCCTTCGCGATGGCCATCACGTTGTAGCTCGGCACCACGCGCTCGGCGGCGTTGAAGGTGAGGCTCATGACCGATCCGCCGCCGGCCTTCTCGAAGAGCGGCGTCGCACCTCGCGTCAGCGAGACGAGCGAGTACGCCGAGATATCGATCGCCGACAGCAGGCCATTCCGGCTGATGGCGCTGAAGTTCCCCTTCAGCTCCTCGAGCGGCGCGAAGGCGATGCAGTGCACGAGGATGTCGAGCGTGCCCCATCGACTCGCGAGCTCCGCGAAGGTTGCGTCGATCTCCTCCTGCTTCGTGACATCGCAACGCATGATCGGCATCGTCTCGTGGCCGGGGAGCGTGGCGACGAGCTCGTCGACGTTGTCCCGGAGGCGATCGATCGCATAGTTGAACGCGAGATCGGCGCCCTCGCGGCGGAGCGCGGCCGCGATCCCCCAGGCGATGCTCCGCTTGTTCGCGACGCCCGTGATCAGCGCCCTCCTGCCGTCGAGCAGACCCATCTCGCACCTCCGATGTCGTTGCATCATCGCGTGCGCGGGTCGTCGCGTCCACGAAACGGGCTGCACACGTCGTGCAGCGAAATCAGGGGATGTCGGAGCGCCGGATGTCGAGCAGCACGTGGTCCGGATCGGTCGTGTCCGGCTCGCGGTAGTCCCGCAGATAGCGGAAGCCCGCCTTCTCGTACGCGCGGATCGCGGCGACGTTCGCGCGCGCCGGCCCGATGACGCAGTACGACACGCCGTATCGCTCGAACGCCAGCCGCAAAAGGAACTCGCGGATCAGCGCCGGCCCATGGCCCATGCCGACGAGCCCGGGCTCGCCGATGAACAGATCGAGGGAGGCGGCGGTCTCCGCGAGCTCGCCGAGCTCAGCGACGTAGTCGGGGTAGTCCTGCACGCGGTACGATTGCAGCACGCCGATCGGCCGGCCATCGATCTGGATGAGGAACATGTCGGTCGGATCCTCGCCCCGGATCGCCTGTGCCCAGTCGCGAAGCGTCCCCTCGGGATAGTCGGCCTCCTTCGGATCGTCATGCCACCACCGCCGCACGTGCGGCTCGAGCAGCCAGCGGCGCGCCAGCGGGAAGTCCTCGAGGCGCATCGGCGAAAAGCCATATCGAGGCCCGCTGGTCGCGGTCGCGGTGCTTCTAGGCGCTCGCGTACTCGCTGAGGTCGAGCTTGACGAGCGTCGCGCGCGACGGCACGCCATCGTCGCCCCAGCCGCGGGCGCGGTAGTACTGGCGGACCTGCTCGGCCATGTCGTCCGGATCGAGCCGTACCTTCGAGAGCACCCCCGAGACGTGCGGCTTCATGGCCTGCTCGGGGAGGCGGTCGGCTGCCGCGTCGAACCCCTCGCGGTTGTTGAAGAGGCGCGCGAGCGTGAGGCCGCGCTCGCCGATCGCGGTGAGCTCGTCGACGGTGATCCCCCACCCGGTCACCGCGTTCACGATCTCGACCATCCGCGGATCGTCGTACTTCAGGAAGAAGCACATGCCGACCACGTTCTTCGCCCCGCGTGACGGCAGGTTGGAGAGCAGGTGATCCGCGCCCGACGGACTCGTGGCGTACGAGAGGCGCACCTGCCGTCCGTATTCGGTGCGCTGACGCGGGTCGTGCATCGCGAGCTCCTGCCCCTTCACCGTCGTGAGCGCCGCCGCGCCGCCGAGCTTCCGCGCGGCGCGCGCCGACCCTTCAGCGAGCAGGTCGCCGAGCCCGCGACGGTGACCGATCGCCTCCACGCCCGCGAGCATCGCGCGGGCGCTGCCGAAGTCCGCAGGGACACCGTCGAAGGAAGCCTCGGGCAGCACGCCGCTGCGACGAAGATCCATGACCCAGGCGATGGTCGCGCCGGTCGAGATGGTGTCGATGCCCAGGGCGTTGCATCGCTCGTTCGCCTTGGCGATGGCCGCGAGGTCGCCCACGCCACAGTCCGGCCCGAGCGCGGCCGTCGACTCGAACTCGGGTCCGCCGTATTTCGGATCGACCGCGTACGGCTGCTCGAGCCTCACCACCTTCTTGCAGCGCACGGAGCACGCCCAGCAGGCCTCCATCTTTATGCGATAGCCCTTCTCCACCAGCGCCTCCGCGCTGACCTCGGCGGCGTGCTCGAACGGACCGCCTTCGAAGTTCCGCACCGCCATGCCACCGACCTTGGTGTAGCCGTCGAGGCCCATGCCCGTGCCGTAGTTGTGGAACGGCCAGTGGTTGTCCTGCAGCGTGTCCGCGACCCAGCGACCGACCTCCTTGATCTTCGCGGCGTCGGCGAGCGGCAGCTGCCTGGAGCCCTTGACCACGATGGCTTTGAGCTTCTTGCTCCCCATGACCGCGCCGAGACCGTTGCGACCGGCGATGTCTTTGAAATCGTTGGCGATGCCCGCCATCCGAACGAGGCGCTCGCCACCGGGACCGATCTCGCAGACACGCGCGAGCCGCTCGCCGACCTCGGCCTTCAGCGCCTCCTCGGTCTCGAGGATCTCCTTGCCCCAGAGGTGCGCGGCGTCGCGGATCTCGACGAGATCGTCCTTGATGTAGAGGTACACCGGCGAGGAAGCGGCGCCGGTGACGACGATGCCGTCCCAACCGGCCTTCTTCAGCTCCGCGCCCCAGTACCCGCCGACCTCCGACTCGCCGAAGCCGCCGGTGAGCGGCGACTTCGCGCCGATCGCGTGCCGGGAGGCCCCGGACAGCGGCGCGCCGGTGAGCACGCCCAGCGCGAAGACCAGCACGTTCTCCGGGGACAGCGGGTCGGTGCCCGGCGCCGTCTCCGTCAGCAGGTAGTGCGCGATGAGCGCGCGTCCGCCGGGTCGCTTCCGATAGGTCGCCTCGTCGATCTCGTCCGCCGCGATGGTGCGAGCGGTGAGGTCGACGCGGAGCACCTTGCCCCACGAGCCGAAGCGCTGACCCATCCGTGGAATTGTGGCGCATGGTCGGGCCGCGGGCGAGCGCCGTATGCTCCGACCGTGTCGGAGTACGGCCTCATCTGCGACACGTGCCGCGCGACGGTCGAGCTGCAGGACGCCATCGTCTCGTGGAAGAGCGATGGGCCGCGAGAGGCGGGCTTCGCGCTCACGCACGCCGAACACGTGCCGGCTTCGGCCACAGACCGTGCCGAAGTGCGACGACTGGTGGCGCCGAATGAATTCCTTCGCTTCATCACCGAGCGCTTCGGGCGCGTCGTCGCCGAGCCCGAGCCGCTCCGCGCGATCGCGTGGGGTCTCGCGCCGTTCGTGATGCGCCACGACAACACCGCGGAGATGGACGCGTTCCGCGCCGCGTCATTCGGCGAGCGACCCGGGGTGAAGCCGGGTACGCCGGCCGGGTCCGTTGCGGCGGCGACGGCGAAGGCCGGCGAGGTCGAGGGCGGGAAGTGACCGCGCGGCGCTAGTTCAGACGACCGCGCCCCGGCCGCTCATCGTCGATGCGACGGCCGCGCCAGTACTTCCCTTCGCCACGCTCGAACCCCGGACGCCCGAGATCGTCGGTCACGACGTACACGCCGATCGCGAGCGCCGCCGGGAGAACTATGTCCGCGAAGTCGATCGCCACCAGGGTCGCCAGCGTCTGCCCGGCCGCCCAGGCAAGGCACATGAACAGAAGGCGCACGAGCGGGGCGCGCTCCCTCGTCACGACTTCCGCCCGTGCATGAACGAGGCCGCACGCGCCCACTCGCCACGCTCGGAGAGCTCCTCCCGGCTCACCCATCCGGACCGCACGGCGAGACGGAGCTCGTCGCGCAGCGTCGTCTGGAGCATCTCCGGGCCGTCGGTGTTGAAGCTGAAGCGCACCTTGTGCTTCTTGAACGTCGCGATGAACTGCCCGAGCTCCTCGGGGCCCTTGACCACCTGGGTGTGCAGGTTCGAGCTGGGACAGATCTCGAGCAGTATCCCGCGCTCGGCGATCTTCTTGCAGAGCGCGGCGTTCTCCGCGGCATGGATGCCGTGGCCGATGCGGTCGGGCTCCAGGTAGTCGACCACCTCCTCCACCGATTGCCAGCCCTCGTCCTCGCCGGCGTGGATGGTGATGCCAAGCCCTGCCTTGCGCGCGCGCTTGCAGAGCGCGGCGTAGTCCTTGTAGTGGAAGTCCGGGTTGCTCGGGCCCGCGATGTCGATGCCGACGACACCGCGGTGGCGGTAGGCGATGGCCTTCTCCACGAGGATCTCGTTGAGGGCGTAGCTGAAGGTGCGGTCGGCGCTGAAGATGAGCGCGGCCTTCACCGGGTACTCGAGCGACGCGCGATCGAGCCCGCGGATCGACGCGTAGATGATGTGGTCGAGATCCTGCTCGCCGCCGCGGTTCCGTTTCATCGGGTTGTAGCGCAGCTCCAGCGTGGTGATGTTCGCCTTGCGATACGCGCCGCTCACCACCTCGTACACCGATTGCTCGACCGCGAGCGGGCTCGATTGGATGAGCTCGGTCCAGTGATAGAGGGCCAGGAAGGCCTCGAAGGACTTGCGCTCGCGCTTTCCGACCGTGATGAGATCGACGAACTCCCAGTACTCCTTCGTCGGGAGACGGATCCCCTGCTGGTGCGCGATGCCCCAGAGGGCGGCGGGGTCCACCGATCCTCCGAGGTGCACGTGGAGCTCGGTCAGCTCATCGCCGAGGGGATGGGGCAGGAGCTAGCTTCCCTGTTCGCGCGTCGGCGGTCGGCGCACCCGCCGCCGGCGCCGCGGCGGCGCGGGACGGCCTTCGGGATGCTCCGTCCACACGCTGTGCCCGTCGTCGTCGGGTGAGGCCACCTTCGCAACGCGATCCCAGATCTCCGCGCGGCGCAGCTCCTCCTCCGCGGTCGTGCGGCTCACATCGCGCTGGAGCATCACATCGCAGTCATAGGGCGAGCCGATCTGGCGCCAGCCGTTTTCGGAGAGGAGATCGAGCAGCCGGGCGATGCCGGTCAGGCGCTGGGGCTGCTCGGAGACGTATTCGCGCAGCCATGCGGAGTAGGTGCGCTTGCCCTTGTCCTCACGGTCGAGCTCGTCCCGCACGGTGCCGAAGACGTGGATGAGGATGTACGAGGGTCCCGGCATCTTTGGAAGTTTACTGGGGTGGCAATGCCGCGAGGCGGCATTGACGGGGCCCAAGACGACGAGGGCGCATGCCCGAGAAGTACGACGAGGGCTTGCCGCGAAGGACTAGCCGCGCTCCTCGACGAAGCGATAGCCGCCGTCGGAGTCCTTCGCGATAACGACGAGGGCGCCACTCTTGAAGCCGGTCTGTCCCTTGAGCGCCTGGCAGATGAGGTGGTAGTGCTCGTGCTCGGGCGGCACGCACACGCAGGTCTCGGCCTTGATCTCGGCGTCGAACCGGCGGGCGCCGATGCGGAGCGCGACGCGCTCGCCGGGCCCTGGGAAGAGCTTCCAAGCGTCCTTTGTGATCAGGATCCGGGCTTTGCGGACGTCTTCAGAGGAGAGGCGATGGCGGTAGGTGGAACGGCTGACACTCATCGGTGCCTCTATTTTCGCACGAAACGGGCCGCCGTGGGGCCCCTGCGACGCGTTTAACCCTGTGCGCTAGGCGAAAGCGGTGGGGTCGTCCAAGAACCGCGCCAAATGGACCACCGGCACGCGGCTACCGGCCGCGCGCAGGCCCGCGGCGAGCTGCAGGATGCACCCTGGATTCGCGGAAACCACGACGTCCGGCCGCGCCTCGAGGATCCGCGCGACCTTCTGCTTCTGCAGCTCCGCTGAGATCTTCGGATGCGTGAGGTTGTAGATGCCCGCGCTGCCGCAGCAACGCTCGGCATAGGCGATCTCCACCAGCGTGACGCCGCCGACCGCGCGCAGCAGCGCGCGCGGTGGCTTCCGGATCCGCTGCCCGTGCGCGAGATGGCACGCGTCCTGATACACGACGCGCAGCGGCCGCGTCACGCTCCGCGGCGTGGGTCGCGCGACCTCGCTGAGGTCACGCACGCGCCCGGCGAAGGCACGGGCCCGATCGACCCACGCCGGGTCCTCGGCCAGCACGTCGCCGTACGCCTTGAGGTGCGCGCCACAACCCGCGGCGTTCACGACCACGGGCGCGTCCGAGCCCGCGAACGCGTCGACGTTGAGGCGCGCGAGGCGGCGCGCCTCTTTCCCGTCGCCGCTGTGCGCGTGGAGCGCGCCGCAACACACCTGCTCGCTCGGCGCGGTGACACTCTGCCCGCCGCGCTCGAGCACACGCACGGTCGCGCGCTGGCTGTCGCCGAACGACTCGCGCATCACGCAGCCAACGAAGAGGCAGAGGTCCGCGCCCACGCGCTCGACCGGGCGGAACGGCGCGCCCTCCGCCTTGGGCGCGAGCGAGGACGCCCAGGCCAGCGCGCGCGGGCCGCCGCGACGGACGAGGGCGCTCACCGGGCTGCGCGCGTAGAGGTCGGCGGCGCCTGAAGCGAAGGCGAGGCGCTTCGTGCTCGCGATCGTCGCGAGACCGAGGCGCGTCGCGGTACGCCGAACGAAGCCGTCGGTCCTGCGCTCGTGAAGCACCTCGCGCGCTCCCTCCATGATCCGGCCGAAGGGAAC
>JBGQFO010000057.1:0-11204 GCA_041496945.1 Candidatus Limnocylindria bacterium
CGCCGTGGTGGCGCAGACTTCCGAAGATGCTCGGACGGCCAAAGGCATGAGCGAGACGGACCACGTCCTCGGACTGCTCGACGACCTCACGCGCCTGCTCGCGGATTCTCCGGCGGCGTCGATCGAGGTCGAGGCCGACGGATTCGCGGTCACGGTGACCCGGCGCGGCGGGATCATCACGAGCGGTGGCGCGACGGCGTTGGTGTCGCAGGGTGCGGAATCGACCGCGCCCAAGACGCAGCGCGTGCACGCCACCACCGTCGGCATCTTCAACGGGCCGCGCGCCTGGAGTCCCGGCGATCTGATCGCGCGGGGCGAGGTGCTCGGCGGCATCCAGACGCTCGGTCACACCTCCGAGGTGAAGGCCCCGGCCGATGGTGAGATCCGCGAGGTCCTCGTCACCACGGGCGCGCCCGTCGAGTACGGACAGGCGCTCTTCGTCATCGCCCTGCGGTAGCGGTTGAGCCAGGGTCCCGAGTCCTCGCTCTCGTGGGGTCAGGGGCCGCCGCGGGCCCCGCAGCCGCCGAGGGGCATCCCCCATGTCGCGTTCATCGCCGTCGGAGTCGCGTTCGTCCTCGCGGGCGTCGGGCTCTCATTCATTTCGCACACCGGTCCCACGATCGACGCCGCGACCCGCGCGGCCATCACCGAGCTTCTCGATCTTCGTGGCTCGGCGATGCGAGCGAACGATCTCGACCGCTTCATGACCACTGTCGACCCGGCGCGGGTCTTTCTCCACCAGTGCGAGCAACAGCGCTTCGAGGTGCTTTCTCGTCTCGGCCTGATCACGCGTGCACCCACACCGGTCCTCGGCGCAACGTCTACGTACGGTGACTATGTCCGCGCGTGGGTCCGCGATCCATTCGGGTGGCAGCGGATCTTCCTCCGGACCGACGGGTACCGCTGGTACCTCAGCGAGCCGACGTCCGCCGAGCTCGGGGACGAGCAGTCGCGCGACTACTCGGGCATCAAGGTGACGTTTCGCGACGCCGAGAGCGACCTCGCGGATGCCGTCGGGCACGAGGCAGAGCAGATCCTTCCGAGCGTGATGGCGCTGGCGCCGTCGCCTCCCACGCGTCTGTTCAGCGTGCGCATCGCGACGCTCTCTGGCACGGCCGGGAAGTGCTTTGTCGCGGGGGAGGCATCCGGCTACGGCACGACCGTTCTGACGCTGGTGGATGTGCGGCTCACCGAGCGACTCGATCGGCTCTCCGCCGATATGACCGCGACGCTGCGACATGAGGCGCTCCACTGGGTCCAGGCCGACCACTCGCGCGACGCGATGAGGGCGATGGACTGGTGGCTCATCGAAGGTTGGCCCTCTCTCGTCGCGAACAACGCATCGCAGACTTCGCGCGCCGAGGCGGTATGCGCGTCGGGGCCGCCCACCTATTCCACGCTGCGCTTCTGTCCGGCGCCCGACGATCCGCCTGAGTTGGTCGAGCGCGAGTACGTCATCGCCTCGCTTCTCGTCGAACGCCTTGGGACAGCGTATGGAGCGAAGGCGTACTGGCACGTCGTCGATGCGTTCGCGAAGGAGATCGACGCGACGCGCGCCTATCAGTCCGCCATCGGGACCGACGGGCCAAGCTTCTACGCCGGCTGGGCGCAGGAAGCGCACCGACAGTACTGCTGATGGCCATCATCGATGTGACTGTCCGCGAGGACACTGACGGCTGGACCGCTGATGTCATCGTCAGATCCAGGATGACCACGACCCACCGCGTGCGCATCTCGCGTGCCCAGCATGCCCGGTACGGCGATGGGGACGTAGGCGACCTCGTTCGTCGCTCCTTCGACTTCCTGCTCGCGCGCGAGCCGAACTCGTCGATCCTGAGTGAGTTCTCGCTCGGCGACATCGAGCGCTACTTCCCCGACTACGCGAAGGAGATCGGCCGCTAGACTCCGACGCTCGATGGGGAGCGTGGCCTGGCTGTTCCCTGGTCAGGGATCGCAGAGCGTCGGCATGTCGCGCGAGCTCGCGGCGCGGTATCCGAGCGCGATGCGCGCGTTCGACGAGGCGTCGCACGCGCTTGGCCTCGATCTGAAGGCGCTCGCCTGGGACGGGCCGCAGAGCGAGCTCGACCAGACGGCGAACACGCAGCCCGCCCTGCTCACCGCGTCGATCGCCGCGCTGCGCGCCGCGCAGGAGGCGGCCGGCACGCTGGCCGAGCCGCGTGTGCTGCTCGGCCACTCGCTCGGTGAGTTCACCGCGCTCGTGGCGGCGGGCGCGCTGCCGCTCGCCGACGCGGTCCGTCTGGTGCGTCGCCGCGGCGAGCTCATGCAGCGCGCCGACACCGGTGGCGGCATGGCCGCGGTCCTCGGCCTCGACGCCGCCCAGGTCGCGGTCGCGATCGCGGACACCGGCTTCGTCATCGCGAACGACAACGCGCCCGGTCAGGTCGTGGTGAGCGGGCCGAGAGGCGGCGCCGATCGAGCGACGGCTCAGCTGAAGGCTGCGGGCGCCAAACGCGTCATCGCGCTCCGCACCTCGGGCGCGTTCCACTCACCGTCGATGCGCGCCGTGTCCGCCGACCTGGCGGCCGCGCTCGGCGCGGCGCGGTGGGATGCGCTGCGGTATCCGGTCATCGCGAACGTCGACGCGGAAAAGCACGAGCAAGCGGCCGATTTCCCGAAATTGCTGGAGAAACAGGTGTGGTCTCCGGTACAGTGGGTCGTCTCGATGCGGCGCGCGCAGGGGGAGGGCGCGACCGCATTCGTCGAGTTCGGCCCGGGAACAGTCCTGACCGGGCTGGCGAAGCGGATCCTCTCCGATGTGCCGACGGCGAACGTGTCGGACCTGAAGACGCTTGAGGAGGCGCTCCATATCCTTCGATAAGGTCCTCATCGCGAACCGCGGGGAGATCGCCCTGCGCGTCATCCGCGCGTGCCGCGAGCTCGGCATCCAGTCGGTGCTCGTCTACAGCGAGGCCGACGCGCACAGCCTTCCCGTGCACCTCGCCGATGAGGCGATCTGCATCGGGCCGGCGTCGGCGCGGGACTCCTATCTGAACATCCCGGCGATCATGTCGGCCGCGCTCATCAGCGGCGCGCAGGCCATCCACCCCGGCTACGGCTTCCTCTCCGAGAGCGCGGACTTCGCGGAGGTCTGCCGGGATCACGGGCTCACCTTTATCGGCCCGCCGCCCGAGGTGCTCGCGCTGTTCCACGACAAGGCCGAGACGCGCGCGATGATGAAGCGCCTCGGCCTCCCGGTCATCCCCGGCTCCGAGGGTCCCGTGCGCAACGTCGCCGAGGCGCTGCGGATCGCCGAGGCCATCGGCTACCCGGTCATGGTGAAGGCGAAGGCCGGCGGTGGCGGCCGCGGCATGCGCAAGGCCACCTCGCCGCAGGAGCTGCAGCGCCTCTGGGATCAGGCGCGCGGCGAGGCGAAGGCGAGCTTCGGCGACGACGGCCTCTACCTCGAGCGCTGCCTGGAGGGCGTCCGGCACGTCGAGGCGCAGATCGCCGTCGACGAGTACGGCGCCGGCATCTGCCTCGGCGAGCGCGAGTGCTCGATCCAGCGGCGCAACCAGAAATTCATCGAGGAGGCGCCCTCGGCCTCGATCAGCGAGCAGCTGCGCCAGGAGATCGCGCGCGTCGCGGTGCAG
This sequence comes from Candidatus Limnocylindria bacterium, assembly GCA_041496945.1. GTDB lineage: Bacteria > Chloroflexota > Limnocylindria > P2-11E > P2-11E > CF-39. The sequence continues at coordinate 3,612 of JBGQFO010000057.1, forward strand.
GCCGCGGTGCGCTGCGGGTATCGCAACGTCGGCACGTTCGAGTTCCTGGTGGACGCGGATGGCCGCTACTACTTCATCGAGGTGAACTCGCGCATCCAGGTCGAGCACACCCTCACCGAGGCCACCACCGGGATCGACCTGGTGAAGGAGCAGATCGCGCTCGCCTCGGGGCAGCCGCTCTCGTTCAGCGAGGAGCAGATCTGGGTGCACGGGCACGCCATCGAATGCCGCATCAACGCCGAGGACTCGGACAAGGACTTCGCGCCGTCCACCGGCGTGCTGACCACGTGGCTCCCGCCGGCCGGCCCGGGCATCCGCGTCGACAGCCACTGCTTCCAGGGCTACGAGGTCCCGCCGTACTACGACTCGCTGCTCGCGAAGGTCATCGCCTGGGGCCGCGACCGCGCCGAGGCGGTCGCGCGCATGCAGCGCGCGCTCGATGAGTTCACCGTCGTCGGCGTGACCACGAACATCCCCGCGCACAAGAAGATCCTCGCTTCCGACCTGTTCCGCTCGGGACAGGTGACGACGCACCTCATCGACACGGTCGGGGTGGACGCGCTGACCGCGTGACGACGCTCGATCGAAAGGCCATCGAGGCTCTCATCCCACACCGCGATCCCTTCCTGCTCATTGACCGCATCACCGAGCTCGAGCCGGGCGTCCGCGCCGTGGGCGAGCACACCTTCACCGGCACGGAGTGGTACCAGCCCGGCCACTTCCCCGGGAACCCGATCGTGCCCGGCGTGATCCTGGTGGAGAGCTGTGCCCAGGTCGCGACGGTGCTCGCGATGAGCCTGCCGGAGTACCGCGACGGGCTCGGCCTGTTCGCGGGCATCGAGGAGATGCGCTTCAAGCGCATCGTGAAGCCGGGCGACGTCGGCAGGTTCGAGGTGGTCATCGACAAGATGCGCCGCGGCTTCGCGCGCGTGAGCGTGAAGACCTTCGTCGGCGACGAGCTCGCGGCCGAGGGCGTGATCCTCGCGGTGTTCCAGAGGAGATGAAGACCGTCGAGATCGTCGGCCTGCCGATGGACCTCGGCGGGAACCGGCGCGGCGTCGACATGGGCCCATCGGCCATGCGCTACGCCGGCCTGGCCGAGAAGCTCGCCGACATCGGGTATCGCGTAACGGACCGCGGCAACATCCGCGTGAAGGACCCGGACGAGGGCCGGGCGACGCATCGCAACGAGAAGATCGACAGCGTCGGCGGCCGCGCCGTCAAACAGGCCCACAACGTCGAGGAGATCGTGCGCGCGTGCGAGGAGCTCGCCAAGGTCGTCGAGGACATCGCGAAAGCCGGCAACATCCCGGTCGTGCTCGGCGGCGATCACTCCATCGGCATCGGGACGATCGCGGGGCTCGATCGCGCGGGGAAGCGCGCCGGCGTCATCTGGGTGGACGCCCATGGCGACATCAACACGCCGGAGACCTCACCGTCCGGGAACGTCCACGGCATGCCGTTCGCCGTCGCGCTCGGGCTCGCCGGCGATCCATTCCCGCGGAGCCTTCGCGGCACCACGGACGGAACGCAGGGCGTGCTCCTCGCGATACGCGACATCGACACGGGTGAGAAGGACAACATCAGAAAGGCCGGCGTGACGACGATCACGATGGCCGACATCGATCGGAGCGGGATGGCGAAAGCGATGGAGCGCGCGATCGCGGTCGCCGGTCAGGCCGGCGGCATCCATCTCTCGCTGGACATGGACGCGCTCGATCCCAACGACGCCCCCGGGGTCGGCACGCCCGTGCGCGGCGGCCTCACCTACCGCGAGGCGCAGCTCGCGATGGAGATCCTCGCCGCGTCGGGGAAGCTGCGCTCGATCGAGATCGCCGAGGTGAATCCCGTCCTCGACAGCGGCAATCGCACGGCCGCGCTGGCCGTCGAGCTCGTCGCGAGCGCGCTCGGGGAGACGATCCTCTAGCTGGCGGTCAGCCGCGCTTGCGGATCGTGACCGTCTTGTGCAGCAGCGCGGCCGCCTCGCTGTGGCCGCGCTCGCGCGCGAAGTCGAGCGGCGTCCGGCCCTTGTCGTCCGGCGCGTGCGGGTCGCCACCCGCGGCCAACAGCATCTGAAGCACCGGGATGTTGCCGGTGAACGCCGCGGTGTGGAGCGGCGTGCCGTCGGTCGCGCTGCGCGCGTTCGGATCGGCGCCGGCGTCCAGCAGCCAACGCACGATGTCCTTCGTCTCGACGCCCTCGTCGTCGGCGACGGCCGAATGCAGCGGCGTGAACCCGGCCGGACGCGTGGCCAGGTGTGGATCGGCGCCGTTCTGGAGCAGGACCTTCACCACGGCCGTCCGCTTGAAGAACGCCGCGAGGCCCAGGGGGAAGAAGCCGTCACCGGCCATGGCGTTCACGAGGGAGCGGTCGGCGCTCACGAGCTCGAGGACACGGTCGGCATCGCCGACGGTCGAGGCGTCGAAGATGTCGAGCGTCGGCCTGCGCTCCAGCAGCGCATGAGCCACCTCCGCCCGCCGGTGGTAGTGGGCCAGCGAGACCGCCGACGTCCCGTTCGCGTCCCGGGCCCCGAGGAGGTCCGGGTCGGTCGCGAGCAGCCGCTCGACCGTGCCGAGGTCGCCCCTCTTGACCGCCTCCAGGAACTCGATGGCCACCACGCACCTCCCAGGCGTGACTTTACGTCCGCCGCCGCGCGCGCGGGCGACGCCGCGGCGGAATAGCGCGGCCTCCGCGCCCGTTGCGCGGTCGTACCCTGTGCGTCGGGGAGGGCCGTGCTCAGTCTGTTCAACACGCTCACGCGCCGGGTCGAGCCGTTCATCCCCCTGACCGACGGCGAGGTCCGCATGTACACCTGTGGCCCGACCGTCTATCGCGCCGTGCACCTCGGCAACCTGCGGTCGTATCTCCTCGCCGACTGGCTCCGCCGCACGTTCGAGGCAAGGGGCTGGCACGTCACCCACGTGAAGAACATCACCGACGTCGGGCACATGCGGCAGGATGCCGTCGACCGCGGCGAGGACAAGGTCATCGCGGCCGCGCTGGCCGAGGGTCGGACGCCGATGGAGATCGCCGCGACGTACGAGGCGCGCTTCCGTGAGGACGAGCGTGCCCTCGGCATCCTTCCGGCCACGGTGTATCCGCGCGCGACGGCGCACGTCCCCGAGATGGTGGCGATGATCGAGAAGCTCGTCGCGCGCGGGCTCGCGTACGTCGTCGAGGGGACCGCGTACTACGCGGTGAAGCGCTTCCCCGGGTACGGTCATCTCTCGGGGAACGTGCAGGAAGCGCTCCGGCAGGGCGTGCGCGCCGAGGTCGACCCGAACAAGCGCGACCCGTCCGACTTCGCGCTCTGGAAACGCGCGGAGCCCGGGCGGATGGCGCTGGTCTGGTCATCGCCGTGGGGCGATGGGTACCCCGGCTGGCACATCGAGTGCTCGGCGATGAGCACGCGCTACCTCGGCGAGCGCTTCGACCTCCACACCGGCGGCGTCGACAACATCTTCCCGCACCACGAGGACGAGATCGCGCAGTCCGAGGGCGCGCTCGCGCATCCGGTGGTCGGCACGTGGATCCACGGTCAGCACCTCCTCGCCGACGGCGTGAAGATGGCGAAGTCCGCGCGCAACACCACCGAGGTGAGCGACCTCGCGGCGCTGGGCATCGATCCGCTCGCCTTCCGCTACCAGTGCCTGCTCACGCACTACCGCTCGCGCATGAACTTCACGCTCGCGGCGCTCCGGCAGGCGGCCGAAGGCCTCGACCACCTCAGGCAGCGCGTGCGCTTCCTCGCGCAGCTTGCCCCTGAGGCCGCGCCGACAGGCGCCGCCGCGCGCTTTCTCGCGGAGTTCGCCGCGCGGCTCGAGGACGATCTCGATCTCCCCGGCGCCCTCGCGACCGTGCAGGCGTGCGTCGCGGACGCGTCGCTCGCCGCGCGCGACCGCCTCGATGCGCTCGCGGCCATGGACCGCATCCTCGGACTGGACCTCGCGGGCACCGCGCGCGAGCACATCGACGCGCCGGCCGACGTCGTCGCGGTCGCGGAGGAGCGACGGCGGGCCCGCGTCGCGCTTGCGCTCCGCTCGGCGGACCAGCTGCGCGGCAGGCTCGACGGCTGGCGCGTGGACGATCTGGCTGGAGCGCGGCAGCTGCTGTCCCGAGAGATCCGCCGCCTGGGGCACCGCGGCCATCCGCGGATCTCCTCGGGCAAGGAGCTCGCCGACGCGCGTGGGGAGGAGCCGATCCGGTCGTGGTCGGCGAGCATCCTCACACGGGAGTTCCCCGAGGACGTCGAGCGCTGCGTCGCCGCGGTCCTGCGCTTCCTGCCGGTGGACGGTGAGGTGCTCGTGCTCGACCAGGGCTCCAGCCCGGCCGTGGCCGAGCGCCTGCGCGCGCTGGGGTCCGACGCGCGCGTGCGCGTCGTGCTCGCCGACCGCGATCTGGGCGAGGGCGCCGGGCGCAACGCTCTCCTGCGCATCGCACGCGGAGCGCAGCTGCTGCAGCTCGATCCGTCGGTCGAGATCACCGGCGAGCTCTTCGACGTGCTCGGCCGCGCGCTCGCGGCGGCCGGGGTCGGCGCGGTCGGACCCTGGGGGCTGCGCGCGGTGGATCACCTGAAGCAGTTCGAGGAGGTCACGGCCGGCGCGTGCGACGCGATCCAGGGCTACTGCCTCGCGACGACGCGCGAGCGTCTGCTCGCGATCGGGGGGTTCGACGAGCGCTACCGCTTCTACCGCAACCTCGACATCGCGACGTCGCTCGCGCTCCGCGAGCGCGGATGGTCGTCGGCCGCCGCCGGCGTGGGCCTGGCGGTGCGGCACACGCATCGCGCGTGGGAGCGGCTCGCGGAGGACGAGCGGCAGAAGCGCAGCCGCAGAAACTACGATCGGCTCGTGCGTCGCTTCTCATCTCTCGGGGTGGGGACATGAGCCAGGGCCTGTTGGTCCTCGCCGGCTCGGGCGAGTTCACGCGCGCCATGGACGAGGTCGATCGCGAGCTGCTCGCCACGCTCCGTCCGCGCGCGCGCGTGGCGGTGGTCCCGACCGCGGCGGGGCTCGAGGACACACCGGACGAGTGGATCTCCAAGGGGAGCGAGCACTTCCGCGCGCTCGGCGCCGAGCCGGTCGCGCTGCGCGTATTGAGTAAGGACGACGCGCGCGATCCACGCTGGCGTGACGCCGTCGCCGACGTCGATTGGCTCTACTTCTCGGGTGGCAACCCCGGCCACCTCATCGAGACCCTCGCGGGCTCCCCGTTCTGGGCCGCCATCCTCGAGCGGCATCGTGCCGGCGCGATCATCGCCGGCTCGAGCGCGGGCGCGATGATGCTCGGCGAGAGCACCTTCGTGCCGCTCGCGCGTGGAGCCGACGGCTTCCCGACGCGGACCGTGGTCCGACCGGCCCTCGGCCTCCTCGCGGGCGTCATCGTCGCGCCGCACTTCGACATCCTCCCGGAGCGCCTGCTGCGTGGCTGGTCCGACGTCGTGCCGCCCGGCCATCGACTCGTCGGGATCGACGAGGACACCGCGCTCGTGCGGCGGAACGGCGCCTGGGACGTGCGCGGCCGGGGTCGCGTCGTGGTTTACCGAACGCCGGGCGACCGCGCCGAGTACCGGGACAGCGCGAGCGTCGACCCGAAGGTGCTCGGCGCGCTTCCGTAGACTCACCCTATGCGGAGCGGCCAGCGCCGGCGCGTCGTCGTGACCGGCCTCGGGATGATCACCCCGCTCGGGTCCAACGTCGAGAAGACCTGGGAGGGCATCCGCGCGGGCCGCAGCGGCATCGGGCCGATCACGCGCTTCGACACGACCGGGCTCGAGACGACGATCGCCGGCGAGGTGCGCGACTTCGAGCCGACCGACTACATGGATCGCAAAGAGGTACGCCGCGCGGACCGTTTCGCGCAGATGGCGGTCGGCGCGGCCGGCCAGGCGCTCAGGGACGCGAAGCTCGAGGTCACCGCCGAGAATGCCCCGCGCATCGGCGTCGCGTTCGGCTCGGGGATCGGCGGGGTCTCGACCGTCGTCGACAACGTCCTCACGCACGCGAAGGACCCGCGAAAGGTCTCGCCGTTCATGATCCCGATGATGATCGTGGACATGGCCGCGGGCGAGATCGCGATGAAGTACGGCGTGAAGGGACCGAACATGGGTCACGTGTCGGCCTGCGCCTCGAGCGCGCACGCCATCGGCGAGGCGGCCGACATCATCAGCCGCGGTCAGGCCGACGTGATGCTCGCCGGTGGATCGGAGGCCGGCCTGATCAAGATCGCCATCGCCGCGTTCAACCAGGCACGTGCGCTGTCGACGCGCAACGACGCGCCGCAGAAGGCGTCGCGGCCGTTCGACCGCGACCGTGACGGCTTCGTCTTCAGCGAGGCCTCCGGCTGCCTGGTGCTCGAGGGGCTCGATCACGCGACCGCGCGCGGCGCGCCGATCATCGCGGAGATCGTCGGATACGGCGCGACCGCGGACGCGCATCACGTGACCGCGCCGGCCGAGGGCGGAGAGGGGATCGTGCGCGCGATGCGCATGGCCATCGCCGACGCCGGCGTCGCCCTGACGGACGTCGGCTATCTGAACGCGCACGGGACCTCCACGCAGGCGAACGACGGCGCCGAGACGGCGGCCATCCGGACGGTGTTCGGAAAGCACGCCTACGCTCTCGCGGTGTCCTCGACGAAGTCGATGACCGGACACACGCTCGGAGCGGCCGGTGCGATCGAGGCCATCTTCTGCGTCCTCGCGATGCGCGATGGCATCCTGCCACCGACCATCAACCAGGAGAACCGCGACCCCGCCTGTGACCTCGACTACGTGCCCAATGTCGCGCGCACGGCGAAGGTGCACCTGGCGATGTCGAACTCGATGGGCTTCGGCGGCCACAACGCCTCGCTGCTCATCCGCGACAGCGCTGACGCCGTGGCCAGCCGATAGATGGCTGATCCGAAGAAGCTTCGGGCGGACGCCAATGCGCTCGTGGTCGAGCTCCTACAGCGCCTGGGCGGTGAAGGAGTGGAGGAGCTCGAGGTGCGGCGCGGCGCGTTGCGCGTGCGTGTGAGCAAGAACAGTGCCCGTGCGGGTGCGGCCGCGTCCGAGACGATCGCGGCGGCCGGCGCGGGTGCCGAGGCGCCGGCGCGAACGGACTACGCCACCGTGAACGCGCCGCTCACCGGCCTCTTCTATCGCTCCCCCTCGCCCCAGGCACCGGCGTTCATCCAGGTCGGCAGCCAGGTCGACCAGGGCGATGTCATCGGACTCATCGAGGCGATGAAGCTCTTCAACGAGATCCGCTCAACGGCGAGCGGCAAGGTGCGCCGCATCATCGTCGAGAACGGTCAGCTCGTCCGCGCGCATCAGCCGATCATCGAGCTCGAGCCGTGACCGGGCCGCGCTGCGTGGTCTGCAAGCAGGCGCTCGGCGACGGTGCGCTGCGTCTCCGTTACGAGGGCCAGGGCTACGGCTTCGACACCGAGCGCTGCAAGCGCATCTTCCAGGAGAACCCGGATCGCTGGCTCGACGCGAGCGGTGGAGTGCTCGCGCAGCCGCGGTAGCACGCGGGCGGCCCGCGCGGCCGCTCCGGCTCAGGACCCCAGGAAGAGCGAGGCCCCGAACGCGATCGACATCGCGCTCGCGAG
>JBGQFO010000058.1:0-11134 GCA_041496945.1 Candidatus Limnocylindria bacterium
CTGCGGGCGAAGGACGGCCGGATCATCGAGAGCGTCATCCAGACGGACGCGGCTCTCAACCCGGGGAACTCCGGCGGCCCGCTGGTCGACACGCACGGTCGCGTCGTCGGGGTGAACACCGCGATCATCGCCGGCGCGCAGGGCATCGCCTTCGCGATCCCGGCGGCGACCGCGCGCATCGTGGCGAGCGCGCTCATCCGCGACGGCCGCCTCCGGCGAGCCCTGCTCGGCGTCTCGGGCGCGGCCACGCCGATCGGCGACCACCTTGCGCGTTCGCTCGGCCTCGCGGCGTTATCGGGCATCCGCGTGCTCGAGGTCACGTCCGGCGGCCCGGCTGCGCGAGCCGGCGTGCGCCGGCAGGACATCTTGGTCTCTCTCGACGGCGCGACGACCGCGTCGCTCACCGATCTGCAGCGCGCGCTCGTGGCCGAACGGATCGGCCGCGACACGCTGCTCACGCTCATCCGCCGTGGCGAGCGCATCTCGCTCGGCGTGCGTCTGGCGGAGGCGCCCTAGCTGAGCCGGTTCACCTGTAGGGCCGAGTACGTCGAGACCGTGTAGGGGACGGCGAACGTGAGCAGGATCTTCGCGGCGACGAGCGGTGTGAGCTCCCCCCGGACGACGACGTCGAGCTGATTGATCGCGAACAGGATCACCCCGACGAGGAGCGCGACGCGGATGGCGCGGTCGCGCACGCGCGGGTAGACGATCGCGTGACGCGTGCAGCGTGGCTCGCGGTCACCGGAGGCTCCGGCGAACGCGTACCGCGCCGCACGGCTGCACACGCCGCACGTCACGATCGACTGATCAGACCGGATCGAGCCCGAGCGCGATCCGGCCGCTGAAGCGGTACTGCTTGCGCTCCTGGAGCGGGTGGTAGCGCACCGCCTGGATATCGCGGAAGCAGCGCTCGAGGCCGGCCGCGCGGAAGAAGCCGGCGCCGCTCGCCGACTCTATCGCGAGCTCGACCGCGCGGATGGCGGCCTTCGCGGCAGCCGTCTTACGCCGGTAGGTGACGTCCGAGAGCGCGATGCTCGGCTCGAAGTCGGTGGACGCGACGGCGGTCATCCGCTCGAGCGTCTCCTGGGCGATGAGCAGCTGTGTGCGCATCTCGCCGATCTGCTCCTGCGTGACGGTGTCGTCCTTTCGTTTCGCGGCGAGCGCGATGGCGATGTCGGCGGCCTGTTCCGCGACGCCGACGTAGGCCGAGAGTACGAGCGGCCATACGAGGGGCGAGATCACATCGAAGAAGCGGTGCCACGTGCCCTTCGGACGGCGAACGCTCACGCCCGCGTCGGGCACGGCGACGTTCTCGATGACGATGTCGTTCGAGCCGGTGCCGCGCATGCCCATGGTCCGCCAGTTGTCCTGCACCTTGACGCCGGGACCCTTGAGGTTCACGCCGAAGTGGAAGACGGTCGGGCCGTTCTGCGGGTCGTCGTAGACGCCGGTCGTGAGGAGGAGGTCGCCCGCGGGACCGCCGCTGCCGAAGATCTTCCGCGCGCTGAACTGGTAGTTGCCGTTGTCCTTTGTCAACGTGCCGGAGCCATCGAGCCAGTCCGACCCGCCGGTCGAGACGAGGACGAGCTCCTCCTTCGCGATGCGGCGGAGGAGCGGCTCGGCGGGCGGCGTCGCGTTGTGGCGGTGCCGCCAGATCGTCGCCTGAAGCAGATGCGAGTGCATCGAGTACGCCAGCGCGGTGGAGCCGCAGCCGCGCCCGATGGTGCGAATGATCGCGGCATGCTCGGCGTAGCTCGCGCCGCCGCCGCCCAGATCGGCCGGGACCGGCGCGCTGAACAGCTTTGCCTCGCGCATCGCGGCGTAGTTCTCGGCTACGAAGCTGTCGTCGGCGTCATGCTTCGCGGCCCGCGTGGCGAAGTCGTCGGATAGGCGCTTCGCGGTGGCGAGCCAGTCGGTCTTCATCGTTGGGGTCGCGGCAACAGTCGTCATTTTCTTCCCCTCCCGGGTCGGTGTTGCGCGGAAGCATGCGCGCGAGCAGCGTCCGAGGGAAGTACGAAAAATGGACTGACAGGCGGCGCACGGGCTGGCACACTTGCCGGAATGCGCTATGGCCAGTACTGCCCGGTCGCGAAGGCAGCGGAGGTGCTTGGCGAGCGGTGGACGCTGCTCATCGTCCGCGACGTGATGGAGGGCGGGCACCGCTTCACGGACCTCCACGCCGGGCTGCCGGGCCTCTCACGCACGGTCCTGACCCAGCGCCTGCGGCTGCTCGAGCGCGAGGGTGTGATCGAGCGTCGCGAGGGGTCCGGCGGGCACGCTGAGTACTGGCTCACGACGGTGGGCGAGGACCTGCAGCCGGCGCTGCTCGCGATCGGGGAGTGGGCGAGCCGGAGCTACGCACGAGAGCCGCAGCGAGACGAGCTCGACCCGACCGTGCTCATGCTCTGGATACAGCGGCACGTCCGTCGCGACGGGCTGCCGCGAGGTCGCGCGGAGTTCCGCTTCGAGTTCCGTGGCGCGCGACCACCGCGCGCTTGGCTCCTCATCGAGGACGGTGTTCCTTCGGTCTGCCGCGAGGATCCGGGCTTCGAGTGCGACCTCGTCATCTGGAGCGACCTCGTCACACTCAACCGCGTGTTCGCGGGACGGGTCGCGCTCAGCGCGACGCTCCGTGATGGCAGCGTGCGCCTCGAGGGTGCCGTCGCTCAGGCGCGCGCGTTCCCCCGGTGGTTCGGCGTGAGCCCGTTCGCGCCGGCGACCCGCGTGCGTCTTGGAGTCGCGGTCTAGTCCGGGACAGTCGGGGCGCGGTGTATGTTCGCGCGGTGCCGGTCATCTTCCTCCTCGACCTCGACAACACGCTCTGCGACAACGATCTCGCGCGCGAGCGCCTGACCGCGGGGACGGAGCGCCTCCTCGGGCCCGAGCTTTCGCAGGAGTACTGGCGGACCTACGAGGAGGTGCGTGACGCGCGGGGCTTTGTGGACTTCCTCGAGACACACCGCCGCTTCCACCGCGCGCACCCCGGCGCGCCGGACGGGCCGCTGGACCGCGCGATCTTCGAGTTCGCGTACGCCGACGTCCGGTACCCGGACGCGCTGGAGGTCGTCGCCCGGCTCCGGCGCCTTGGGACGGTGGCGATCCTGTCCGACGGCGATCCGGTCTTCCAGCCGCTCAAGGTCGCCCGTTCGGGCATCGCCGCCGCGGTCGGCGGGAACGTGCTGGTGTTCCCGCACAAGGAGGAGCATCTCGACGACGTCGTCCGGCTCTTCCCGGCCGACCGCTACGTGGCCGTCGACGACAAGGCCGGCGTTCTCGCGCGCATCAAGGAGGCCTGGGACTGGCGCGTGGTCACGGTGCACGTGCTCCAGGGGAAGTACGCCGACGATCCGTACGCGGGACCGCGGCCCGACATGGTCATCGCGCGGATCGGGGAGCTGCCGGCCGTTCTGGGAACAGCCGATGCGCTACGGCCGTTCATGGAAGGTGCGAGCATGCGTGGTCGATCGACCGATCCAGAAATGGACCGGTAGCGGAGGACGCGATGACGATGACGGCGGAGCGATTCTCGACCGGGCTCAGCTACGAGGCCTATAAGGCCGCCATGACGCGGAACCGCGAGCGGGTCGAGGCCAACGAGCAGAACGTCGTCCTCGATCCCGAGACGGTGCGCTTCTTCAAGGGCCTATCTCAGCCACTCAACGTCGTCGTGCTGGCGGAGGATTGGTGCGGCGACGTGATCGCCAACCTGCCCGTCCTCGGCCGGCTCGCGAAGGAGGTCGGCACGCTGAACGTGCGGATCTTCTACCGCGATCAGCATCCGGATCTGATCGGCCGCTGGCTCAATCAGGGGAAATACCAATCCATCCCGGTGGTGGCGTTGTTCGACCAGGGCTTCCGGGAGCTCGGGCACTGGATCGAGCGGCCGGCATCGGTCACCGAGCTGCGGGCACGGAAGCGCAAGGCGATCTTCGCCGCGCACCCCGAGTTCGGGTCACCCGACGCCCCGGTCGATCAGCTGCCCGACGACGTGCGTGCCGCCCTTGGGGCCGAGCTCCAGAAGATGCGCGAGGAGACGACGCCCTTCGCCAACGCCGAAGTGCAACGCGAGCTGCGCGAGCTGGTGGCCGCCCTGCCCGCGCGATGACGGTCAGGGTCAAGATCACCTATTGCGCCGAGTGCGGCTACGAGTCACAGACACTCGATCTCGCGAAGGCGCTGATGTTCGAGTTCGCCGGTCAGCTGTCGGGTATCGAGCTGATCCCCTGGGACGGCGGCACGTTCGATGTGTCGGTCGACGGCGAGCTGGTCCACTCGATGCGCCGAGACGGAGGATTCGCGGCGCACGACGCCGTGAAGCGGGCGATCCGAGCGCGCCTGAAGCCATCGGCCGAGGTCTAGCGGCCCAGACGACCAGGCCGGGCGCCCCTCCAGCCCGTCCCCGCCGCGTACACTCCCCGACGGTCCGTGGCGCGGGCGAGCACCCCGCGTGGCGGGCACAACAGGGGTAGGGGATTGGGCATGCTTCATCGGCATGGGCTTGCGCGGCTCGCGAGCGCGCTCGTCATCGGCACACTCATCGCCAGCGTCACCGCATCCGCCGCGTTCGCGGCTCCACCGGACCGCTCGAAGCTCTCGAAGGCGGACCGCGAGCGTCTCGCCTCGGCGACCGCGAACGGCGCGGCGACCGTGACGATGCTCTTCGCGACCGTCGAGACCTCCACGAGCTCGGTCGCGTCCGCGCTCGCCGCGCTCGGCGCCACGGTGCGCAAGACCGACGGAGACGTCGGCTACATCCGCGCCGATGTTCCGGCCGACCAGGCCGATGCCGCCTCGAAGCTCGCCGGGGTCCTCGGGAGCGAGCTCGACCAGGTCTTCGACCTCACGCCCCCCGACACGGGCGATGGCGACGTGCCCGAGCAGCTTCCCCCCGACGGCACGACGCCCGCGCAGAACCCCTACATGCCCACGCGTGACACCGGCGCGCCGCAGTTCGTCGCGGCGCACCCGACATGGGACGGTCGTGGCATCACGATCGGCCACCTCGATACGGGCGTCGACCTCGGCCACCCCGCGCTCCAGACGACTTCGACCGGCGAGCGCAAGATCGTGAACTGGGTCTCGTTCACCGATCCGGTGACCGACGGGGATCCGTCGTGGATCAAGATGGACCGGACGGTCACCGTCGTCGGCGGGACCTTCACCATCGGGACCGGCGCGGCCGCGCGAACCTACACCGGCGCGCCCGACGGGACATGGCGGTACGGGGAATTCAGCGAAGACAACGCCGCGTTCGCGCGCGCTGACGGCAGCGCCGCACCCGAATACCGGAGCACGTGCCTGAACCGACCGCTGCCCCCGCCTCCGGGAGGGCCGGGCGGCTTCGCATCCGGCGGCGACCTCAACCGCAACGGCATCTGCGGCGAGGCCTTCGCCTTCCTCTGGGACGGCTTCCAGAACGGCGTGGTCTGGCGCGATTCCAACGCGGACCTCAGCTTTGCCGACGAGGTCGGCATGCGCGAGTACAAGAAGGACTTCGCGGTCGGTGAGTTCGGGCGCGACAACCCGGCCACCACGATCCGCGAGTCCGTGCCATTCGTGACGCAGATCGACGCGGCAGCCGGCTACGTCAGCCTCGGCATCGTGTCGGGCGCTCACGCGACGCACGTCGCCAGCATCATGGCCGGCGGCACGCTCTTCGGGAGCGCCACCGGTGCGGCACCCGGCGCGAAGGAAGTCTCGATCCGCGTGTGCCTGTTCACGAGCGGGTGCACCGCGCACGCGCTCACCGAGGGCATGATCTTCGCGGTCAAGAACGAACACGTCGACGTCGTGAACATGAGCATCGGCGGCCTGCCGTCGCTGAACGACGGCAACAACGCCCGCGCCATCCTCTACAACCGGCTCATCGACAAATGGGGAGCGGAGCTGTTCATCTCCGCGGGCAACAGCGGCCCCGGCGTGAACACGATCGGTGACCCATCCGTCGCCACGAAGGTCATGAGCGTCGGCGCGTACTGGACCAAGGACTCTGTGTTCGCGAACTACGGCAACACCGTGACGAGCGCCGAGGCGCTACACGACTTCAGCTCGCGCGGCCCGCGCGAAGACGGCGGCTTCAAGCCCGACGTCGTCGCTCCGGGCAATGCCACCGGCGCCGTGCCGACGTGGCAGCCCGGTCAGTGCCTCTCGACCCCGAACTGCGGGCCTGGCTACGGCATGTTCAACGGCACCTCGATGGCGGCACCGCAGGCGACCGGCGCGGCCGCGCTCCTGCTCTCCGCCGCGATCCAGGCCGGTGTCGGCCACAAGCCGGACCAGCTCCGTCAGGCGATGCGCTCGTCGGCGCACTACCTCACGAGCTACCAGGCGCACGAGCAGGGCTTCGGCCTCATCCAGGTGGGCGCCGCCTGGGACCTGCTCGCGCAGAACGTGAAGACGGCCGACATCTCGTCGGCGGTGTCGACCAACACAAAGCTCAGCGGCTTCCTCGCGACGCCGGGCATTGGCACCGGCATCTACGACCGTGAAGGCGTGCATGTTGGTGCAGCGCCGTACACGCGCACGTACACCTTCACCCGTACCGATGGCGGCCGGAGCACCTTCAACCTCGGATGGATCGGCAACGACGGGGCGTTCTCGCTGCCTGCCGGTGTCACCAGCCTCACGTTCGACAAGAAGGGTTCCGCGTCACTGACGGTCACGGTCACACCCGGCGCGAGCGGCGTGCACAGCGCCATACTCACGCTTGACGACCCGAAGACCGTCGGCATCGACTACGCGACGATGAACACGGTCATCGTGTCCATCCCGCTGAACGCGGCGAACAACTACAAGGCGACCGTCGCGGGCAGCGCGTTCCGCTTCGAGGCGGGACAGCCGAAGGCGTTCTTCGACGTCCCGGCCGGCACGACCGCGATGCGGATGACGCTGAAGGTGCTCAGCGGTCGCGTCAACGCGACGCCACTGCACCCATACGGCGTCCCGCTCACGGGCCTCGGATTCACGACCGGCCCGGCCACGGTCACGCGCGTCATTACGACCGGCCCGACCGACGGTGTCTGGGAGGTCGTCGACGCGGCGTCACGCGCCGCGGTCCCACCCTCCTCGACCTACGAGGTCAGCTTCGAGGCCTTCAAGGTCACGCTATCTCCGGACCTCTGGACGAACGATCCGACGACGATCGGCACGCCCTACACGCACACGTTCACCGCGACCAATGCCTTCGCTGCGGTGAGCACTGTCCAGACCGGTAGCGCCTTCGCGAGCGCCTCGTCGCAGGATGCGACGATCGCTGCCGGCGGCGCGCAACAGACCTACAACATCGCGGTGCCGGCCGGGACGACCTCGCTCAACGTCACCATCGGTGGCGCGAGCGATCCCGGCGCGGACCTGGACCTGTTCGTCTACGACTGCACGGCCGGTCCGACGCACTGCGTCCTCATGGGTTCGAGCACGTCGAGCAGCGCGAACGAGAGCGTCACGATCTCGAGCCCAGCCGTGGGCGCGTGGAAGGCCGTCGTGGATCCGTTCGACGTCCCGAGCGGCTCGACCACGTACACCTACAGCGACTCGCTTTCCAACCCGGCGTACGGAAGCGTGACCGTCCCCGCGAACGCCGCGACGGCTCGTGCCTCCGGCGCGACCTGGACCTTCGACGCGACCGGCAAGGCCCTCACGAACGCGGGCACCGGCCGGTTCCTCCGCGCAACGGTGGCGGTCCGTCTGGGTGCGACGAACGGCGCCATCCTCGGCAGCGCCACGATCGTCTTCGCGAACGTGAGCCCGTAGCGACCAGCACGTAGCGACCCTTGTGAGGCCCCGGCAGCGATGCCGGGGCCTCATACTTTCCGGTGTGACCGAGGACGTCTTCCGCCGGCCCCTGCGCGACCTCCGCGTATCCGTCACCGACCGCTGCAACTTCCGCTGCGTGTACTGCATGCCGAAGGAGATCTTCGGCAAGGACTACGCCTTCCTCCCGCAGAAAGACGTCCTCACGTTCGAGGAGATCGCCCGCCTCGTCCGCATCTGCGTCGACCTCGGCGTGCGCAAGGTGCGGCTCACCGGCGGCGAGCCGCTCGTGCGGCGCGACGTCGACCGCCTGGTCGGCATGCTCGCGCCGATCGCCGACCTCGACCTCACGCTCACGACGAACGGCTCGCTCCTTGCGGGAAAGGCCGCCGCGCTCGCCGCGGCCGGCCTCAAGCGCGTCACCGTGAGCCTCGACTCGCTCGACGACGCCACCTTCAAGAGCATGAACGACGTCGACTTCCCGGTGCAGCGCGTGCTCGACGGCATCGCCGCCGCGGAGGCCGCGGGGCTCGCGCCGGTAAAGGTGAACATGGTCGTCCGGCGCGGGCTGAACGAGGACAGCATCCTCCCGATGGCGCGCCACTTCCGCGGCAGCGGCCACGTGCTCCGGTTCATCGAGTACATGGACGTCGGCACGTCGAATGGCTGGCGCCTCGACGACGTCGTCCCGGCACGCGAGATCATCGCCACGATCGACCGCGTGTTCCCGCTCGAGGCGGTCGAGCCCGCGTACCGCGGCGAGGTCGCGGGCCGCTACCGCTATCGCGATGGCGCTGGCGAGGTCGGCGTGATCTCGTCGGTCACGCAGCCGTTCTGCGCGGATTGCACGCGGGCACGCCTCTCGGCCGATGGGAGCCTGTACACCTGCCTCTTCGCGACGCAGGGCCACGATCTGCGTGCCCTGGTGCGGAGCGCCGCGACCGACGACGACATCCGGAACGCGATCCTGGCGATCTGGGCCGCGCGGGTGGACCGCTACTCCGAGCTGCGCTCCGCGGACACGGCCGGGCTCAAGAGGATCGAGATGAGCTTCATCGGCGGCTAAAAGCCGATCCGCTTCGCTCTAGAGCAGACGATTCAGCGTTGCGACGCCGGTTCTGTCAGCGCTTCTTCCAGCTCACTCGCCAGCCGCTCCGCCGCCGCCGTGTTGATGCGCAGCCGCTCGACGCTCTGCTTCACGGTCTCCTCGATGTCCGGCGTGCGCTTGGACTCGAGGAAGCGGATCGCATCGTCCCGAAAGCGCTCGGTCTGGAGCTGGCTCACCGCGTTCACGAAGCGCTGCTTCAGCAGCGGTTCCGCGGTCGCGATGTCGGCGTCCCAGTGGTCGCGGACGGCCGCCCATCCCAGATCGCGCGTGCGCCGGCCCTGCAGGAACGGGATGATCATGAGACCGCGGTCCTGCGTGCGGATGAGCGGCGAGAAGATCGCCTCGGCGGTGCGCTGCGCCGCATGCGGATCCTCGAAGGAGATGAGCGCCTGGCGGAAGCGGGCCTCCTCCTGGGCGTCGCTCTGCTGCGCGGCCTGCATGCGCGCGACGTAGCGGTCCCACAGGCGCTCGTCGCCGCCGGTCGCGGCGACGCTGAGGATGATCCCGGCGCCGTCGGGGTGGAGCGGCTCGGTCCCCTCAAGGTGCCGCAGCGCGCGGTCGAGCGCGCCGCGGCGGATGTCATCGGCCCGGGCGTGATACCCGAGCATGCCGATCACCCGGCCGCGCTTCTCGCGCGTGTCCGCGTCCTCGCCGTCACGGGGCCGCCAGCCGATCTTGTCGAAGATCGGCCGGTAGAAGGCGTCGATGAACCGAGCGAACGGCGCTTCGGTGCGGTCGCGCACGGCGTAGCTCGAGAGCCAGGACAGGGCGTCGGAGACCGCAGCGATGACGGTGCGGTCCTCCTCACCGGCGAGCGTATCGAGGCGGCGAAGGAACGACGCCAGGCTCGCGCGGCCGGTGCGCGTCAGCGCCCACATGTTGTCGACGAGCGAGAGGCGCTCCTCGGGCGCGAGCTGCCGGACGCCCTCATCGAGCAGCCGGTCGGCGGCGTCGTCGAGCTGCCAGCGGTAGAAGCCGCGGCCACCCGCGTTCGGGTAGACCCAGCGCGCGCCCGCGAGCGTCACCGTCGCGGTCGCCTCGCGCAGGAGCACGCGCTCCTCGCGCATACCGCCCGCGGTGCCGTACCGGAGGACGAGGGGCACCGGCCAGCGCTGCGTCGAGGCCGAGGCGTCGCGGTCGCTGTAATAGCGGGTCTGCGCGAGGTCGAGGATCAGGCCGCCCTCGCTCGAGCGCGCCGCGATGCTCATGATCGGGTGACCGGGCTCCTTGATCCAAGCGTTCATGATCGAGGTGACGTCCTGGCCGGAGGCCTCGTCGAGCGCGTGCCAGAAGTCGTCGGCCGAGGCGTTCGCCTCCTTGTGACGGTTCAGGTAGATGCGCACGCCGGCGCGGAAGGCATCCTCGCCCAGGTAGCTTTCGATCATGCGCAGGACGGCGGCGCCCTTCGAGTAGGTGATCGCGTCGAACCGCTCCGACGCCTCCTCGGCATTCTTGGCATCGATCGAGATCGCGTGCGTCGATGCGAGGGCGTCGAGATTGAATGCCCCGGTGTTCTCGGCGACGAAGTCCCGCCAGTAGCGCCACTCCGGATTGAGCGCGGCGGTGGCCTTCTCGCCGACGAAGCTGGCGAACGACTCGTTCAGCCAGAGGTCGGTCCACCAGCGCATCGTCACGAGGTCTCCCCACCACATGTGGGTGAGCTCGTGCGCCGCGACGCTGAAGACGGCTTTGAACGTCGCGATCGACGCTGTCTTCTCATCCGCCGCGAGGAGCGTAATCCGGTACGTGATCGCGCCGGGATTCTCCATCGCGCCGTGATCGAAGTCGGCGAGCCCGATCGCGTCGACCTTGCCGAACGGGTATGGGATGCCGGTGTACTCCTCGAGATACTCGACCGCCCGAACGTGCACATCACGCGCGAACAGACCGAGGTCGGCGGTGCCCTTCGGCAGCCACACGCGGCACTCGACCCCGGTCGCCGTCTTCGCGGGCGGCGTGGCGTCGTACGGGCCGACGGTGAACGCGAGCAGGTACGAGGACATGACCGGTGTCTCCTTGAAGACCGTCCGGCGGCGGCCGCCATCCTCGTCCTCGGTCCGTTCGATCGCCATGTTCGCGATCGCCGCGAGGCTCGCGTCGTGGACGAGCTCGAGGGCGAAGGTCGCCTTGAACTCCGGCTCGTCGAAGCATGGGAAGGCGCGCCGCGCGTCGGCCGCCTCGAACTGCGTCACCGCCACCGGCCCCGCACGGTAGAGGCCGCGCAGACCAGGGCTGAACTTCCCCTTCCAGGCGATGTCGAGCACCTGCCTGCCCGCC
>JBGQFO010000059.1:0-10809 GCA_041496945.1 Candidatus Limnocylindria bacterium
CGCAGGAGACGCTCGCACTCCTCGTCCGGCGGGCCGGCGGCGGTGTCATCCACCAGCAGACCCTCTCGCTCGAGCATGAATGCCGCGTGCTCGAGGTCGCCTACGCGGCGGGCGTGCGCGTCCCGAAGCCCTACGGCTATCTCGGCGAGATCGCGGGCCGACCGGCGTTCGTCAGCGAACGTGTGCCGGGTGAGACGATCGGGCGACGCATCGCGCAGCGGCCGGACCTGGCCGGAGCGCGTGCCGCGCTGCCGGCGCAGATGGCCGAGGAGCTCGCGAAGATCCACGCGATCCCGGCCGATCGGGTGCCCTTCCTACGCCCCGGTGGTGCTCGCGAGGTCCTCGAGCGGCTCGAGGACGAGCTCGACCGCCTCGACGAGCCGCACCCGGCGATCGAGCTCGGGCTCGCGTGGGCGAGGGGAAGGGCGCCGGAGCCGAGCGAAACGGTCGTGCTCCATGGCGACCTGCGCGTCGGCAACCTCGTTGTCACCGAGGCCGGCCTCGGCTATGTGCTCGATTGGGAGTTCGCGCACCGCGGCGACCCGGCCGAAGACGTGGCCTGGCCGCTGGTGCGGGCGTGGCGCTTCGGCGTCGACGGGCTGCGGCTCGGCGGCATCGGCGAGGTGGAGCCGTATCTCGAGCGCTACAACGCGCTCACGGGGCGGCACATCTCGCTGGCGTCACTCGACTATTGGGAGATCGTCGGCAACCTGAAGTGGGCCATCGGCGCGCTCACCCAGTCGCGCCGCCACCTCTCGGGACAGCAGCGCAGCGTCGAGCTCGCCGTGCTCGGGCGGCTCGCGGCCGAGATGGAGTACGAGCTCCTCCATCTCCTCGAGCGGGCCGGCTGATGCAGGATCGCCCGCACGCCGCGGAGCTCGCCCAGGCCGTCCGCGAGTTCATCGAGACCGAGGTGCTCCCGGGGATCGACGATCCGCGGCTTCGGTTCCGCGCGCTCGTCGCCGCGAATGGCCTGACGATCCTCGAGCGCGAGATCACGCTCGGGGCGCCGCTCGTGAGGCGCGAGGTCGGGTCGCTCGCTCGGCTCCTCGGGCGCACCGAGTCAATCCCCGATGACCTCGACGAATTGCGCCGGCGGGCGGCCGACCTCAACCGCGAGCTCGCGCGGCGGATCCGCGCCGGCGACTCGCCCGTGGGAACGCTCGCGCATCTCATCGCGACGGTCGCCGACAAGCTGCGCGTCGCGAGCCCGCGCTATCTCGAGCGCTACCGCTGAGCGTCGCTCATTCGTAGCGGTAGAAGCCACGGCCGGTCTTGCGGCCGTAGTGACCCGCGCGGTAGCGCTCCTCGATGCAGCGCGGCGGGCGGTCCTCCGCGCGTCCGGAGGCCTCATACATCGCCGAGCGGATCATGAACGCGAGGTCGATGCCGGTGAGATCCATGAGGCGGAACGGTCCGAGCGGATGGCCGAGCGCCTTCTCCGCAGCGAGATCGACCTCCTCGAAGGTCGCGTAGCCCTCGTCGACGAGGAACGTCGCCTCGCGGCCGAGGGCACGGAGCAGCCGATTCGCGATGAACCCCTCGATCTCCTTCTTCATAAGGATCGGCCGCTTCCCGACGCGCTTCGCGAACTCGACGAGCAGCGCGGCCGTCTCGTCCGAGGTGTGCGGGCCCTGCACCACCTCGACCACCTCCATGACCATCGCGGGATTGAAGTAGTGGAGGTTCGCGATCTGCGAGGGGCGCTTCGTCGCGTTCGCGACCAGGCTCGAGACGAAGGTGGAGGAGTTGGTCGCGAGGATCGCTCGCGGCGGGCAGAGGCGGTCGAGCTCGGCGAAGACCGTGCGCTTCACGGCGACGTCCTCGACGACCGCCTCGATGACCAGGTCCGCGTCCGCCGCTGCCTCCGGGAGGCTTCCGGCGAACGCGAGCCGCGCCCGCGCCGCGCCGGCCTCGTCCTTCGTCCAGCGGCCCTTCTCGATCCGCGACGCGACGTACTCGTCGGTCCAGCGCTCCGCGGCCCGCAGCTGCTCGGCGCTCGCGTCGTGGAGCCGCACCGCGTACCCATGGTGAGCCGCATTCAGCGCGATCTGGCGTCCCATGAGGCCGGCACCGACCACGCAGACCCGTCGAACCTCGTCGATCTTCAACGCTGCCTCCCTGACGTTTCTCTCGCGACGCGCGAGGCCCGCTCCTCGTCGGCGAGCGCGCGCCGGAGCACCTTGCCGACCATGCTCTTCGGCAGGTCGGCGCGGAATTCGATCTCAGCCGGGATCTTGAAGCGCGCGAGCGAGGACGCGCAGTGTGAGCGCAGCTCCTCCGCCGTCGCCGAAGCGCCGGGGCGCAGCACGACGAAAGCCTTCACGACCTCGCCGCGTTCAGGATGCGGGACACCGATCGCGGCGGCCTCGAGCACCGCGGGGTGCGCGTAGAACGCCTCCTCGACCTCGCGCGGATAGACGTTGTATCCCGAGACGATGATCAGCTCCTTCTTGCGGTCGACGATGTAGAAGTAGCCATCCTCGTCCATGCGCGCGACATCTCCGGTGTACAGCCATCCGTCACGAAGCGTGAGCGCGGTCTCGTCCGGTCGCTCGTAGTAGCCGTCCATCAGGTTCGGACCGCGCACCACGAGCTCGCCCGTCTCGCCGACCGGAAGATCGCGCGCTCCGGTCTCCAGGTCGACGATCTTCGCGTCGACGTCGGGGATCGGCACGCCGATCGAGCCGAGCTTGCGCTGCCCCTTGCGCGGGGTCGAGTGGGTGACCGGCGCGGCCTCCGTGAGCCCGTAGCCTTCGAGCACGCGTCCGCCCCCGGCCAGCTGCTCGAAGCGCGTCTGCACATCTACCGGGAGCGGTGCGGACCCCGATTGGAACACCTCGACCGAGCGCAGATCGTAGCGAGCGAGGTCGGGTGCGCTCGCGGCGGCGACGTAGATGCGGGGCGCGCCGGCGAACGAGCGCGGCCGGTGCTTGTGGAGTGCGAGCAGCAGATGCTCGAGGTCGAATCGAGGGATGAGCACCATCGCGCTCGCGGTCGCGACCGAGACGCCCATGATCACGGTGAGGCCGTAGACGTGGAAGAGCGGCATCACGTCCACCCCACGCTCGCGCCCCTCCACCATCGTCGGATTCCAGGCGCGCGACTGGAGCACGTTCGCGACGAGGGCCCGATGTGACAGCACCGCGCCCTTGGGCACACCGGTCGTGCCGCCCGTGTATTGGAGGATCGCGGTGTCCTCGGGTCGGACATCCACCGGCCGGAGGGCGCCGCCGCCGCGCAGGAGGTCTGGGAAGAGGTGCTCGCCCGCGGCGGGGTCGATGGTCGTGCGATACCCCTCGCGGCGCTCGCGCGCCACCGTGAAGAGTGTTCGCAGGAGAGGCGAGAACTGCTCCTTGATGTTGGTCAGGATCACGTTCCGGACTTTGGTCCCGCCGCGCGCCGCCCGCGCGACAGCGTGGAGTCGCGAGAGCACGACGAGCGTCTCGGTCCTGGAGTCGGCAAGCTGCCGGCGCAGCTCGGGTGCGGTGTACAGCGGATTGCACGGGACCACGATCGCGCCCGCGCGCAGGGCGCCGAAGAAGGCGATCACGAACTGCGGGCAGTTGGGCAGGAGAAGCGCGATGCGATCGCCCTTGCGAACACCGAGCGACTGGAGCCCCGTGGCAAAACGGTCGGCGAGCCGGTCGAGCTCGGCGTAGGTGAGCGATGCCTCGACGAGCCGATGCGCGACGAGGGCGCCGAAGATCGTCGCGACCGCCCGCGGGTATTTCGCGGCGGTGTCGGTGAGGAACTGCTGGAGCGGGACGGCGGGATAGACGAGCGTGCGCGGCACTCCGGCGTCGTAGTGCGCGAACCAGGGCCGCTCGGTCGCGATCCCGATGCTCAAGCTTCAACCGCCCGGTCGGTACCGTAGCACCGGGTGGCAGAGCAGTGGTCTTGTAACTTGCCATGCAGCGTAGAGAGATAGCGCGTAATTGCGGGCGATCCCATGCAGAACGGGGCGGCAGGCACGCCCGCGTCTGCACGAACCTGGGTCTTGTCCCGCCGGCGTTTGGCATCGAACCAGCCATTGCCTTAGGGTCAGCGACCGATGCTCCGGTTCCTGATTTCTCACATTGCGAACGCCCCGCCCATGCGGGCGGGGCGTTCCTAGCGACGAGGGGCGTGGCGCCGTTACCTGCGGGCGTCGGGATTCTCGCGCGAGCCCTGGTGCTCGTTCGCGAGGAAGGCGATGTTGCCGGGCGCGCTTGTCGCCACAGCATCTGGACTCTCTGCGGAGCCTTGATGCTCGGTTGCGGGGAAGCTCGCATTGTTCGCTGCGATCGTCAGTGTGGCGTTCGGGTTCTCACTCGAGCCCTGGCGCTCCGTCGCGGACAAACCTGCGATCTCGGCTGAGCTTTGACCCTGTGCCTGTTCCGAGGCGCGTTGTGGCGTGACGGGGAATGCGCGGGACGTCGCAAGGGCGTAGCCGCCGGCGCCACCGATGAGCAGACTCGCAACGAGGATGCTCATGAGGAAGAGCGGCCGAGGGATCGTCTGCACTCGAAGATTCGCGTACATGGCTTAGGCTCCTTTCGCGTTCTCCGTGCACTCTCGGACGGCGAGGGGCGAAGCGGAAGTCACGCGCGTCAGGATCTTGGCGTGACCGCTGTCACGCCGATGGGATCAGAGCCAGCCCTTCTCCTGTGCGATGCGCGCTGCTTCCGCGTGGTTCCGCGCGCCGAGCTTCTGGATGCCGGCCGACAGGTAGTTGCGCACGGTGCCCTCGGAAAGGAACAGGCTTGCCGCGACAGCAGCGACGGTCGCGCCACCCGCGCAGGCAGCAAGGACGGCACGTTCGCGCTCAGAGAGAGGGCTCGCTCCTTCGGCGAGGGCTGCCGCTGCGAGGGCCGGGTCGACGACGCGTTCACCCGACGCGCATCGGCGGATCGCGGCTGCGAGCTCGCGGGCCGGAGCGTCCTTCAGAAGAAAGCCAGAGGCACCGCTGTCCATGGCTCGCCGGAGGAACCCGGGACGGCCGAAGGTCGTGAGGACGAGCGAATGGCACGAGGGGAGCCGCTCGCGAAGTGCGCGCGCCGCGCTGATGCCATCCAGGCCGGGCATCTCGATGTCGAGGAGGGCGACATCGGGCCGCGTGCGCAGCGCGGCAGCGACGACCTCGTCACCGCGCCCGACGTCGGCGACGATCTCGATGTCGGGCTCCGAGGAGAGCAGTGCCTGAAGCGCGCCGCGGACCATGTCCTGGTCCTCAGCGAGCAGCACGCGGATCATCCGGTCGTGCCCACCGGGACCGCGAGGCGGAGGCGGAAGCCCGCTCCCGGGAGTGGACCCGCCTCCGCGACGCCGCCGCGTGCGGCGGCACGTTCCTTCAGGCCAAGCAGGCCGTAGCCGGGCAACGAGGGCGCCTCAGCGGCGCCGTCGTCCGTCACCTCGACCTGCGCATCCTGCTGGCCCCAGGTGACGCGGATGTCGCACCGCCCCGCGCCGCTATGGCGGATGACATTCGTCACCCCTTCGCGGACGGCCCACGCGAACAACGCGTCGATCTGATCCGGGAGCTCCCCGCCCAGCCGCTCGACGTGGCAGTCGATCCCTGCTGCCGCGAGCGCGCTCCGCGCGCCAGCCAGCTCCGTCGCGAGGTGAGGCTGGCGGTAGCCGTCGACCGCCTCGCGCACGTCGCGCAGTGCCTCGCGTGCGATGTGCTCGACGTCATCGATCTCCTTCGCCGCAGCAGCGTTGCCGGACACAAGACGCATCGCGAGCTCGCTCTTGATCGCGATGAGCGAGAGGCCTCGGCCGAGCAGGTCATGAAGATCGCGCGCGAAACGCAGGCGCTCCTCGCTGATCGCTAGCCGGGCGAGCGCCCTTTGCTGCTGGCGCAGGCGATTGACGAGCCAGGCGAGGACGAGCGCGAGGACGGTCGCGACAGCGCCCGCCATGGCTGCGCCGACGGTGACCTGCTCGGTGAGCCGGCGCTCGCCGGCGAGAGCGATCGCTGGAGTGTCGAGCAAGTACAGGGTCCAGTGTCCTGGCAAGACCGCCGCGTGGATGGCGAGCCGCTCCCGACCATCGAACATCAGCGTTTCACTGCCGAAGTCGCTCGCGAGCGCCTGCTGTCGGCCGGGGATCTCGAAGACAGGGCCCAAGTAGCCCCTCGCCGGGTCGCTAGCGTAATAGTTGTAGTCCCGCCCACTAAGTGCCGCGAAGAGCGGATCTCCGCTCCCGTCGTTGGCGACGATGACGCGCCCGGTCTCGTCAAGCAGGACCATCGACTGGCCGGGTGTGAGCGTGACCGGCAGCAGCACGGAGCGGAAGTACACGAAGCTGAGCATCCCGTATACGGCGAGTCGCTCAACGCCTGTATCCAGTGCCATCACGACCGCCCCGACCGATCCAAAGGTGAACGGTGCGCGCGCGTCGGGGACCATGAACCCGGTCAAGCCGCGTACCGGGCTGCCCAGGACATTCTCCGCGACGTCGGACGCGAACGTCGGGTCGACCGGTCCCTCTGGGACATGCGCGACCACTTTGCCGTTGGCGTCGATGACGCCTACGAGGTGGAACTGGTGCGGGTCGGAGAATTCCGCCAGGAGCCCTGCAAGCGCTTGGGCGTCCTTGCGGCGCGCGGCGTCGGCGATGTCCGGACGTCCGGCGAAACGCGCGAGATCGGCTGTCGCGCTGTCAAACCTTTGCCGCACCATCGCCGCGGCCAGTCGGGCTGTCGCCTCGCGGTCCTGTCGCAGGCGGAGAGAGATGTCCGACTCGATCGTCGCTCGGGTGAAGAGCGCGAAAGCGATGATCGGCACGACGAGCGCAAGGCCGATGGCCAGACCGAAAACGAGCGGGTTGATGGGCGATCGGCGCACGACCTGACTCCCTACTTCCCTTCGGCTGGCGAGTCTACGAGCGATGCGGCGAGCGCCTCCGCGACTGCCTCGCGGGACGCACCGCCTTGACCCGTCTTGCACCCGGATACTCCAGCGGTGAACAAGACAGCGAAAGTCACGAGCGTCAGGATCGCGACGTGACAGTTGTCACGCCGAAAATCGGTAGGTCGCGGCGAACTACGGAGGCCCCAACTATTGCTTGCGAACCCTGAACTGTTGCTTCGCCATTCAACACAGCCTGCGGAAATGCTCAGAAAGAGCGGGCATCTTGACCCTACCGATAGCGCAATCGTTTCGGGACTCGCTGCGTCGGGCGAACTATTGGGTCTCGTCCCGGCTGGCGATCCCGAGTCTTTGCCAGTCCACCTTCGGTGCCGGCAATCCAGCACCGAAGGCGGACCATGGCCGAGCGAGGACTCAGATCGCCGGAGTCAGGATGAACGTCAGGTACCGGGCGCCGGCTGTGCCGGCGGTGAGAACGAGGTTCGCGCCCGGCAGCGAATACGCCCCCTGGCCGACGGAGATCGTGCCGGTCATGCCCGCGTCGCCACTCACGGTGAGCGCACCCTCGATGACCAACAGCACACGGAGTGACGTTCCCCCCAGCCGGTCGACGCCATTCCCGGTCAGGCGGCTGTCAGAGAGGGTTTCGGTGTAGGCGCCGGGGGTGATCTGTGTCAGGTCGCCCGTCGTGTAGAGCTCCTTCTGGCCGGGCAGGATCGTGAGTGGGCGTGAGGCTGCTGGGCGAAGCCCGATGAACCACCAATCGTTCGCGCTCGTGCCTGGGTTGATGTGGCTGTGCATGATGGTCGCGCCGATGAACGCAGCAGTGCCCGGCTGGATGAGCAATGGGGCGACGCCATCCACGTCCATCTCGTGCGTGCCCTGGACCGCGTACACGAAACCAGCGATGTGCTGGTGCTTGATCGAGCCGGCGGCGGCCTGCGGCAGGTCCATGAAGTTCACGAACAGCGCGCCCGTCGGGATCGACTCGAGCCGGCCCGACGCGAGGACGTTCGTGGTCGCCAGCGCCGGTGCGGGGGTCGCGTTCGGCGTCGCGATAGGCGTCGCCTGCGTCGCGGGTGCCGCTCCGCCTCCGCAAGCTGTCGCAAACACGAGAGCTGCCACTGAGATGAATGCCATTGGTCGAAACACGTGCGGGTACCTCCTCTACGACTCTCTGGAAGTCGGGTCTCGCTTTGCGAGGCCGAGGCCAATGTCCCGCGATCAGGCGGACGCGGCTATGCGGTGCGTCATTCGGGCCCTGTGACGTTCAGCACAGCGCCCGCAAAGCATCCGCGTCGAGGATCGTGATGCTTCCCCGGTCGATGGCCACCGCGCCCGCGGTGACGAACCGTCCCAGAGCGCGGTTCACGTTCTCGCGGCTTGAGCCGACCATCGCCGCGAGCTCGCTCTGAGGCACCCGGACGGCGATCCGGACTCCCCCGGCGACGGGCTCGCCGTGCCGATCCGCGAGCTGCAGCAGCTTGTGCGCGAGCCTGCCCGGCAGGTCCAAGAACGCGACCTCGGCCAGCTCCTCGTCCTTGCCGTGGATCTGATCGACGAGCGTCGCGAGCAGCCGCAGCCCCAGCTCAGGCGTCGCGCGCACCAGAGCGCGCAGGTCATCCCGACCGAGCGCAACACAGCTCGTCGCCTCCACCGCCACCGCGTCGGCGGCCTGAGTCCCGCTCGCCTCGAGCACACCGAGCTCGCCGAGCATCTCGCCCGTGCCGACCAACCCGAGGACCAGCTCCCGTCCTTGACGAGACGTGCGGGAGACCCGGACGAGACCGCGCTCGATCACGAACAGCGAGTCCGCCGGCTCGCCCTCGCGCGTGAGATACGTCCCCGCCGGGAAGGAGCGGCGGCGCACGCGCTGCCGCAACGCGATGGTCACCTTGGGCGGCAGGCCGGCGAACATCGGTGCCCGCAGCAGCACGGCTATCGGCTCGACGCTGCCGTCCACGACCTCCGAGTCGGCCGCCAACCGATAGGTCTGGATCGGCGCGCTCCTGCCTTCCAGCGTGACGACGTCGCCGCTGTGGAAAGTGAACTCGGACGCCGCCGCACGCGTCGCCGCGTCGACCAGAGCCTCCCCGGGGCTTGCGCGGGCCGTGAGACGGGATGCGGTATTGGTGACCTCGCCGACAGCGGTGAAATCCTTGAAGCCACCTCCACCGACGTTGCCGCAGAACTCCTCGCCGGTGGAGATCCCGACGCCGATCGCCACCCACGCGCCGGCGGGTGTGCGGTAGCCCACTGCATCGAGAAGAGCGGCCGCCGCGGCGACGGCCTTGCGGGCGTAGTCCCGGCCGCTCAGTCCCGGCACGAACAGCCCCATCACCTGGTCGCCCGAGATCTGGCCGAGGACTGCTTCGTGCCTTAGGAGGACCCGCGAGGCGACGTCATAGAACCGACTCAGACGCGGCGGCACGGCCCCGGGCACCGATTCGGTCAGGTCCGCGTAGCCGCGGACATCCGCGTACAGGACCGAAAGCGGGACGATCGCGCCCCCCTCGGGCGCCCATTCGAGGCAGCGCGCGCAGACATGCGGTGTCTTGAGCGAGGGGCGATAGCCGAGGAGGCGGAAGGGCAAGGTGACCGGTCCCCCATAGGGCGCGTTGCAGATCTTGCAGCGCGGCCGCCCGGGGAACAGCCCGAACGCCCTTCGTCCGAGGCGTTGCTTGAGCGCGGCGAACCCGTCGCCGCGGAGGATCGCGGACCAGTGAGCATCCAACTCTGGGTAGTTGCCAGGTGGCGTCGACGCTGCCACTTTCATCGCGCGATGGTATCGGTGAACCTGCGCCGTCCCCTCACTGGACTGGCCGCTGTCGCCGCGATGCTCGGCTGGCTGCAGCTCGCCCCGGCGTTCGGCTTCCCGGTCACGGCGCCCGCCGGGATGCTGGACCGAGTGCTCGGCGCGGGCCGCGAGGCTGGACCCGCGGGTTGGGTCTTGCTCCTTCTCGGCCTGGTCACCTTCGTGGCGTTGTATTTCTTGGTCGTCGAGCAGCGGGCTGAGGGACCCATCGGGCCGATCGTCTTCGCGCTCGCCGCGTGGCTTGTGTCGGGCGCGGTCGTGATGCCGATCGTCGCGCTCCTGCAGGGCGCGCCCATCGCGGGGCCGACTCCCGCGGATCCGATGCGAGCGACCTTGTTCATGGCCAATCTTGGCGTTGGGGCCGCGGGTGAGGCGCTCGTCGGGTGGTTGCTGTTCGGCGCAGTGCTCGGTGCCGGAGTGATGTTGAAGGTCAGTCCGAGGGCGTTCTCGCTCGCGGTCGGCGTTGCCGTGCTCGCGACGGCGGTGGCGCTCGCGGTATCCGCGCTCGCTTCGCAGGCGGGGTCAGGCCACGTCGTCGAGGGTCGTCTCGCGGCACTTCCGGTGAACACTCTGACTGGCGCAGCCGGGCCCGTCTTCATCAGCGTGCTGGAACTCCCGCAGCCGGCAGGAGCGGTGCTCGGGCCGCACAAGCACGTTGCTGGTTTCGTCGTTGACACCTTCGGGACCGCGACGATGGTCATCGCTGGGAATGTCGTTGACGTCGGTCCAGGCGACGCGGTGTTCACCGCCGACCAGCTGCCACACGATCACGAGAATCGCGCGGCCGTCCCCCTCGCGATCGTCCTGGCCTTGGTCGTCGTCGGGTCGACGGTCGCGGTCGTGCTAGGCCGTGGCGCGCGGCTCGCAGTTGCCCTCATGGCGGGGCTGCTCGTGGTAGGCACCGTGGCGACGGCCAACCCGCTGATGAACCACTGGTACTTCATCGGGGTTCGCTCTGCCGGCGACCGAGGTGCCCCGATGCCCTTCGTGCCGGCTGCCCATCGGACCTTTGAGTCCGAGAACCTCACCGGACTTGCGAGCGCACCGTTTGTAGAGCGGCTCACGGATCGCCGGCTCGCTGCTGGTGAATCGACGCACTTCATCGGCCCCGCTGCGATCCTTGTTCTCGATGGGCAGATC
>JBGQFO010000060.1:0-10783 GCA_041496945.1 Candidatus Limnocylindria bacterium
GACCGAGGACATCACCGGATGCCTCGCACTCTCGAAGGGTCTCGCGGGATCTGGTTCCATTCTCGGCCCGGCCGCGCGTCCATGCACGGTGGCTAGTGAGCCTGTTTCGCCTTTTCCACCGGCGCTCGAAGCGCCACGCAACAGACGCCGGGCTGACGGTCAGCGACCGCCGTCAGACCGCGCGCACCGAGCTCGTCGACAAATGCGGTCATGAGTTCGTGGTTCATGCCGCACACGAGCTCGCGGTAGTCGGTCGCGAGGCCGTCGAAGGGGCAGTTCGCGAGCCGCAGCAACCCGCCGGGCTCCGGTCGTGGCTCGTACCCATGCCGGCCCAGCGTGCGCTCCGCCGCGCGCAACAGCCGGGCCGCGGTCGGACGTTGCCCCGCGAGCGCACGAGCCTCGCCGGCGAGCGTCCGCCCGAGGTCGCGGGCCGCGAGCGCAAGCTCGCGCGCGGTCGATCGGCCGCCGCCCACGACCGCGCGGGCGAAGAGGCGCGCGAGCACCTCGTACCGAGTCGCCGGCAGCGAGACCTCGAGCCGTTTCGCGGCCCGCCGGTACAGCTTCGAGGGCCGGCCGGCGCCAGGCCCCGCTCGGCCCGAGAGGCGCCGGAAGCTCACCTCGAGGAAGCCCGCCTCCACGAGCTTGTCCAGGTGGAACGCGGCGAGGGCGCGATCGACCTTCGTCGCACGCGCGGCCTCGTCGCGCCCGACCGCGCCGGGCGCGCGGGTCACGTACTCGTAGAGACGGCGCCGCGCCGGTTCAGCCAGCAGCGCGGCGTCCTCCAGCGAGGATCCCAGTCTGTCGTCGTCACCCATACCCGGATTCTAAAACAAGTAGTCGCTTGTCGTAGACTTGACAACCGACGGCGCCCAATCTAAAACGAGCAGAGACTGATTTTAGAAAGAGGCGGAAACATGAAGCTCAAGCTCCTCGCAGGCTTCCTCTCCCTCGCACTGCTCGCCACGGGCGGACTCTGGTACGCGACGGCGAACGCCGACTCGGCCGGCCGGGGCCCCCACGGCAGCGACGATCAGAGCGCGGTCGTGCATCGGGCCAGCTTCAAGGCCGACATGCGCAAGCTCTGGGAAGACCACATCGTGTGGACGCGCATGGTGATCGTCGGCATCGTCGCCGGCACGCCGGACACGGACGCCGCGCTGACGCGGCTTCTCGACAACCAGACCGACATCGGGAACGCAATCAAGCCCTTCTACGGCGACGCCGCAGGAACGGCGCTCACGGGGCTCTTGCGCCAGCACATCGTCATCGCCGGCCAGCTGCTCACCGCGGCGAAGACCGGCGACAGCGCCGCCTTCGCGGCGGCGAAGACCGCGTGGTACGCGAACGCCCACGACATCGCGGCCTTCCTCGCATCCGCAAATGACCAGTGGCCGCTCGCCGAGCTCGACGCCGCCATGAAGATGCATCTCGACCAGACGCTCGCCGAGGCCGTCGCGCGACTCGGCGGTGACTGGACTGGCGATGTGGCCGCATACGAAGCGGTGCACCTGCACATCCTCCACATGGCCGACATCCTCAGCGACGGCATCATCGCGAAATTCCCGTCGGCTTTCGCGCGCTAGACCTTCCTGCCCCTCCCCGACGAGCCCGCCCCCTGTGGCGGGCTCGTCGTCGACGGCCCTCGTCGGGCAGCAGGCACGGCGGAAGGTAGTCTCTTGATCGGAATGGCTAATACCGTCCTCTACGCGAAGAGCGGCGACATCAGCGTCGCCTACACCGTCCGCGGGAGCGGACCGGACATGGTGTGGTGCCCCGGCTCGTTGTCACACCAGGAGCTCTGGCCGCAGATCCCCGAGTTCGCGGACGTGCTTGAGCGGGCCGGCGCGTTCGCCCGCGTCATTTTCTTCGACAAGCGCGGGACGGGCATGTCGGACCGGCCTGAGGGCATCGCCACGCTCGAGGCGCGGATCGACGACATCCGCGCGGTCATGGACGCGGCCAAGAGTGAGCGCGCGCACATCTTCGGCGTGTCCGAGGGCGGATCGATGGCCTGCCTCTTCGCCGCGACGTATCCCGAGCGAACGCGATCGCTCCTGCTCTACGGGACCCGGCCGCGCTGGACGCGCGCGCCGGACTATCCCTGGGGACCGACGCCCGAGGAGGCGAAGGCGTCCCTCGAGCAGAGCATCGCGGACGGCTTCAAACGCGACTACACAACTGACTTCTGGCGCTCCTGGCTGGGACCCGGGCTGTCGGATGACTCGAAGTTCCTGGAGGAGTTCGGTCGCTTGCAGCGGATGGCCGCCACACCGGCAGCGCGGGCGGCCCTCTCGCGTATGAACCAGCTCATCGACGTGCGGCCGATCCTCGGGAGCATCCAGGCGCCCACGCTGGTGATCGCGAAAACGGGGGATCCTTTGAACCCGCCGGGCTGCGCCGAGGACCTCGCCGCGCGGATCCATGGCGCACGCGTGGTGCGGATCGCCGGCGATGGGCATCTCGTCGGGCGCAACGCGCCGGAGTTCGAGAAGACCCTCAAGGAGTGGATCACCGACGTCACCGAGGCGGTCCCGACCGATCGTTTCCTCGCGACGATCCTCTTCGTCGACCTCGTCCGTTCGACCGAGCGTGTCGCCAAGATCGGCGACGCCGCCTGGCGCGACCTGCTCGCGAGGTACTACGTCGAAGCGCGGCGCGAGCTCGCGATCTATGGCGGGGTCGAGGTCGACACCGCCGGCGACGGGCTTCTCGCTCACTTCGACGGACCCGGCCGCGCGGTGAAGTGCGCCGGCGCGATCGAGCGCGCGGCGCGCGAGCTCGGCCTCGAGGCGCGCGCCGGCGTGCACACCGGCGAGGTCCAGCGCGACAAGGGTGCGATCCGGGGTATCGCGGTCCACACCGCGGCGCGCATCGCCGCCGCGGCTGGCGCGAACGAAATCCTCGTTTCGAGCACCGTTCGCGATCTTGTCGCCGGCTCCGGGCTCGCGTTCATCGACCGCGGCGCGCACGAGCTCAAGGGGATCGAGGGGGCGCGGCAGCTGCTCGCGGTCAGCTAGGCAGCGCGTCGGCGCGGACCGCGCTCAGGCGGGGTTCGCGGCCACCCAGGCATCGACCTTCGCGCGGAAGCGCGCCGGCGCCTTCGCGAAGGTCTTCAGGCAACCCGGCGAGCAGAACGCGTATTCGCGCTCGGGCATCTCGAGGGTCAGGCCATGCTCGCGCGCGTCATCGACGGCCACGATCATGTCGCACACCGGATCGAGAAGCTTTGCACCCGCGAGGGAGCCGCTGTCTCTCATGCGGCGGTGGTAGATGCGGTGAGGTGCGGGTTGAGGAGCTGGAGCAGCTTCTCCTTGGGCATGTATCCCACGAGGCGCTGCGTCTCGCGACCGTTCTTGAAGAGGATCATCGTCGGGATCGAGCGCACGCCGAAGCGGCCCGCGGTGATCGGGTTCGCGTCCACGTCGAGCTTCGCCACGCGGAGCTTCGTGCTCTGCTCGTTGGCGATCTCCTCGAGGATCGGCGCGACCATGCGGCAGGGGCCGCACCAGGTCGCCCAGAAGTCGACGAGCACCGGCTGATCGGACTTGAGGACCTCCGTCTCGAAGGTCGGGTCGGTCACAACTGTTGGTTTCGTCACGTTCGTCGACTCCTTCTCTACCACTTGAACGCCAGCTGGTGTCCACTTTGTTCCACCGCCGGTTCGAGGCCAAGAACGGGCTCAAGCCCGTCGAGGCCGGCTTCGCCGTCGGCCAGGAAACGACGCAGTGGATGCCACTTTACGAAGCGCCAGCCGCGGCGTCGAACCAGCTCGGCCATGGCCGGGGAACGCTCGAGCTTGTCCTGGACGAGGGTCGCGCGCTCGTCGGCGACGGCCAAGAACCGAAAGACCCGATCGTCGTCGGGTATCGCCTCACCCAGCGACACGAGCGAGCGGTGCAGGCGGGCCGTCCACTCGACCTGCCACAGGAAGACCATCCGGCCGCGCTCGTACCAGACGCAGTCGACGAACTCGAGGGCATCGGCCGGGCCGCGGATGCTCTTCGCCGGTCCGGAAAGACGCTCGGCGTCGGTCATGAGCTCCACCAGCGTGCGACCACGGCCCTGGTGCGTCGCGGGCGCGGCATGGTGCTGCAGATCGCGACCGACGTGCACCTTGAACCCCAGGCGGTGGCCGGCATCGACGAGATCGGCCACGACCTGCGCCTGCGAGGCCTGGCGCGCGACGAGGCCGTCGGCATCCGACAGCCGCCAACGGCCCTCCTCGGACTGCGTCGCGTAGGACGCGATGCAGCGCTCGATGAGCTCGCGGTCGGGCGTCTCGACCCCACGGAAGAGCGCGTAGGTCCGGCGCAGCAGCGAGCGCGTGTCCACCTCGCGCGTCGCCGAGAGCACGCCCCAGACCGCCCACTCGACGCGGTCGTAGAGCGGCGCGGGATCGTGCGCGTCCTTTATCAGATAGGCGCTCTCCTCGGGATCCTCGGCCAGCGTGATCTTCGCCAGGCCGCTCCGCCGGCCATCGGCGAGCGCCGACCGGAAGTGGTCCATGAAGAGCTCGAGCTCGGACACGCCGCCGGCGCGCGCGAGCGCGAGGGGGGCGAGGAGCGCCGCGGCCGAAAGGGACTGGAGCGCCGCCGCGGCGGCGAGATCCTCGCGGATCGGCTCGCCGCGCGCGAGGAACG
The DNA here is from genome assembly GCA_041496945.1 of Candidatus Limnocylindria bacterium. GTDB lineage: Bacteria > Chloroflexota > Limnocylindria > P2-11E > P2-11E > CF-39. Next base: position 4,641 of record JBGQFO010000060.1, read on the forward strand.
CGTCGCGCACGCCGTCGCGGATGGCCTGTTCGATGGCGTCTCTGTCCGCGCTTGCCTGGTCGCGCAGCAGCGGGAGGTCGCGGTCGAAGTCGCAGGTCGCCGCTGCCGCCCCGGCGCCGTACGCGCCGGGGAGCGCGTCGCGCTGGTAGAGGATCGTGCGCAGGCGATACCCCGCGCCCGCGCCGGCGAGCACGACGGCCGCGAGCGTGGACGCGTCGGCGTGCGGGACATAGACGACCGCGGCGGCACCGGCCTTGGAGCCGCGATGGCCCTCGATGAGCGCGGCGCGCAGCTGGCGCAGCAGTCGCTCGCGTCCCGCGAGGCGACCCTCACCGCTCTCGATCGGGCGGAGCGTCTTCGCGCCGAGGAGCAGCGCGCTTCCGACGGTGGACCATCCGCCGAGCGGATCCTCGACCGGTGCCTGACACAGGACGAGATCCGCCTCGCCGGCCCCGAGCGTGACGACGTTCCTGACGCGCGGCGGCTGCTGCGCGAGCCAGGCGACGAGCTCGCGCACGGTGCGCTCGTACTCCAGCCAGACGTTCGTCTCGCGCGTCTGCGCGGCGTGCCCGCGGCGCGCGCGGCCCTTCTCGATGCGCAGCGGCGCGCCGTGTCCGGCGACGGCGTTGAGCCGGCTCCCGGAGACGATCGCCTCGAGGAGGCAGACCTTGAGGAGCGCCTGCGCTTCCGGCGCGGCCTCGGCCGCGGTCTCGATGGCGCGCAGCGTGGCCATGAGCGCGGTGACGTTGCGCGGCGTGTACAGGGAGGCGACGGATTCGCCGAGGGCCGCGGCGGCGGGGTCCGGCCCGAATCGCTCGACGAACTGCCAGTAGGCCATGCCACGCGGCTCGAGCCGGCGGGTCCGCTCCTCGTCCTCCTGATCGACGGCCTCGATGAGCAGCGCGCGGCCGTCGCGGGCGCAGACGCCGCAGCGGAAGGCCTTCTTGCTCGGGACGGGCGCGTCGCGGTCCCACAGGAAGGCCTCCACGACGACCGGCGCACGGCAGGTCGCGCAGCGTGAGCCGTAGAGCTCGCGCATGGCCACACGGTGCGGCGTGCCGATGAGCGCGCTCTCCGCGACGCGCTCGAACGCCGCGAGGATCTCGTCACCGGGCGGCGCTTCGGCCACGACGCCGCGGGCCCACGCGCCGAGCGGCTCGCGCGAGCGCGCGACGCCACGTCTGTCGGCGCGTTCCGCGGCGTCGGCGGCCGAGGCGGGATGGGCGAGCGGGTCGAGCACCAGGCCGCGGTGGGGGGCGTACGCGTTCGCGAACGTCTCGGCGAGCGAGGGTGGGAACGCGGTGCCGAAGCGGTGGAGCGGTCGCGGGAGCGGCGTCGTCTCGATGGGTGTGAACGACAAGACCCGCTCGCGCAGGTTGCTCATGCAGGGTGAAGAGTACGGCTAAGGCAGCTTGAAGAGGACCGCGCGGCGGGCGTCGGCGATGACGCCGATCCACCTCCCGTCGCGCGAGGCCACGAGGTCCTGGACGACGCCGGCGGGCAAGAGCCGGTCGACCGTGCCGTCCTGTGGCGAGAATGCGAGCAGGGTCGCCGCCCCGTCGAGCACCACTGGACGCGCGGCGACGACGATGCGGCGACCGTCGCTGAGCGGCTGCGCCCACTTCGTCGTGCCGTCCGTCAACACGGCGGTCAGCTTCGTCGCGTCGAGCAGGTAGAGCGTCGCGTCACTCGCGAACTCGACGTCCCGCACCGGCGCCCCCAGCCGGGCGATGGTCTTCGTGGGATCGGCGGCATGGAGCGAGAACTCGAAGGTGCCCTGATCGGTGACGGCCGCACCGTACGAGCCGGTGGGATCGACGGCGAATGCCCTCCCCGTCCCGGGCAGGGTCACGGCGCCGCGCGGGAAGCGCTCCTGGCCCACGCGCAGGACCCGGACCTCGAAGCCGCGCGCGGTCTGAACGCCGTAGAAGAGCTCACCCACGTCGCTCGCCGCGAGGATCGCGCCGCTCGGGCCCGTGTCGATCGGGAACGGATCGGCGAGGGGCGCGCCGTCCGGGGCGCGACCGCCGATGACCCCGGCCGACGAGGCCGCGAAGGCATTCGCCTTCGGAACGAACACCGTGGAGATCGGTGCGCCGGGGAGGCGCATCGGCTCGCCGACGTACGTGGCCGGCCGCGGCATGATCCAGGTGACGAGGAGCTGCCCTCCGCCGAAGAGGAACCGGCCGTCGTCGCTGAAAACGAGCTGGTTCACGCCGGCGTTGAACTTCGGGAGCGCCCGCAGCACGCCGTCGCTCGTGTAGATCGCGACGAAGCCGTCATCCGTCCCGGTCGCGATGAGGCCGGCATCGGTCGACAGGGCGACCTTGCGCGCACCGGCGCGCGTATCGATCGTTCGCTCGGGCTCGCGCCAGAGCTCCGCGTCGGGCACCGCGCCACTGCGCGTGAACGCGTACCCGGTCTGGTCGATGACGAGCGCGGGCGTCCCCGCCTTCTGGAGCGTGCCCGCGGCGGCGTCGGCGGACGCGCGGTCCTTGTAGCTCACCCGCACGACGAACGGGCTCGTGGTCGACGGCACCGCGCCGGCCCCGAGCTGCCTCGCCTGCTCCGCGGCCTCGGCCGCGCCGGCGAACGGACCGACGGTGACGAGCGCGCCCTGGGAGGGCGTGGCGCTCGACCTCATCGCGAGGCCGCGTTCGATCGTCTTGTCCAGCGTGCCGTCGTCCTTCAGCAGGCTCTCGAGCTCGCGCAGGAGCGTCCAGCCGGTGTCCACGTCGATCAGGATGCGTGCGAGCGCCTCGGACTTCGGCGCGTCCGAGTAGGCGAGCGCGTCCCTCCGCAGGTCCGACAGGGCGTCGGCGAGCGAGACGAGCCGGTCGTGCGTCGGACCGCCGGTGTCGACGACCGCCGCGAGGATGTTCGCCGCGCTCTGGCTGATGAGATCCGCCTGCGCGCGTGCCACGAGCGCGTAGCGCTCGGTCGTCACGACGCGGACGCGCTCGGCGTTCAGTCCGCCGACGACGGCGTAGTCGTACGCGGAGAACGTGAGGAGGATGTCGCCTATTTGGCGTGCGATGGGACGGGCGTCCGGGATGTCGTGCGAGGGCGCGGGCGTGACGATCGGTGACGAGCAGGTGGCGGTCGCCACGATGAGGATCGCGATACACGCTCCCCACCCGGCGCGTCCCATCAGCTCACCCCTTATGCGTCCTCTTCGTCCTCCGCGTCGTCGTCGTCGGCCTCGACCACCAGCGGCTCCTCGGTGGACTCAGCCTCTTCCAGCACCTCTTCGCCGGTCGGGGCCTCTTCCTCGCCGCCCTCCGCGTCCTCGCCCTCCTCGTCGGTCTCGTGCCCGAACCGGAAGAAGTTGCCCTTGATGTAGGCCCGCTCCTTCGACTCGGCCGGGCGGTGGTGGCCGGGGAACGAGATGCGGCTGGCGTTCTCTGCGCTCTGGAAGACCTCACGGATGGCCACGCGCGCGTTCGCCTGGTCGTTGCTGACCATCGCAGCGACGTACTGGTTGCCGGTGCGGATCAGATCGATGAGCCGGCGCCCGACCTTCGGCTCGAGGAAGCCGAGGAGCTCCCCGTCGCTGGCGTGGACGGCGAGCAGGCCCTCCTGCTCACGGAGCTCGCACTCGGATCCGGCGCTGTAGCGGGCCAGGATGTACGCCGGCGCCGGGTTGATGAGCCGCAGGATGCCCGTCTTGCCCATGTCCTCGATGAAGAGCCGGGGCTGGGTCCGGGTGGTCGTGGTGACCGAATGGGACTTGTGCTCCAGGAGGGCGGTGGTGCGCTGCGTGCCACGGATGGCGATGGAGTTGTACGGCTCGGCCTTCAGGACCTCGGCGAACGACGCCTTGGCCTCCTCCAGCTTGTCCTGCTCGATGTAGGCCCGGCCCAGGCGGTTCCGGGCATCGACGTCGTCGGGCGCCGCCTCGAGGATCTTCGTGTTCAGGTCGACGGCGCGCGGCCAATCCGCGTCCAGGGCAGCCGCGACCGCCTGATCCGCGAGGGCGCGAACGCGCAGGCCGGCGTCGGCTGAGGGCGACATGGGGCTCCATTGTCCCATATCGGGGTACCCTTCGCGCGACATGCCGTACCTCTCGGAGATCCAACACCGTCGGGTGATCGAGCCCAATGGGAATGAGGTCGGCACGCTCAAGGACCTCGCCGTGGTGCCGCAGGGTCAGTTCCCGGCGGTCCAGTGGGCGATCCTCGCGACCGGTGATGGCGAGCAGGTCGTGAAGTGGGCGGATATCGCGCAGGAGATCGGCCACCTCCGCCTGCGCAGTCGCAGGGAAGCCTTGACCGCGGTGACCCTGCCCCCCGAGGCCCTGCGGCTGTCCCGCGACCTCCTCGACAAGCAGATCGTCGATACGCACGGCGCGAAGGTCGTGCGCGTGAACGATCTCCAGCTGTCGGAGGTCGACGGCCAGCTGCGTCTCGTCGGTGCCGACGTCGGCCTGCGCGGCCTGCTGCGTCGCGTGGGCGCGGAGAACTTCGCCGAGCGGCTCGTCGGTGTCGCGGGTCGCAAGCTCCCACGCGGCATCATCCCGTGGCATCTGGTCGAGCCGCTCGAGTCGCCTGAGTCGAGCGTGCGCGTGACCGTCCCGCGCACGAAGCTGGCATTGCTGCACCCGGCGGACATCGCCGACATCGTCGAGGAGATGACCGCCGACGAGCGGCGGCAGGTGTTCGAGCAGCTCGACATCGAGACCGCGGCCGAGGCCCTCTCGGAGGTCGAGCCGGACATGCAGGCCGCGATCGTGAGCGACCTCGACGAGGAGCGCGCCGCGGACATCCTCGACGAGATGGCGCCCGACGAGGCCGCCGATCTCCTTCAGGACCTGCCGGAGCGGCGGCGCGAGGAGCTCGTCGAGCTCATGGAGAAGGACGAGGCGAAGGACGTCGAAGAGCTCCTCACCCACGACGAGGATTCCGCCGGCGGGATCATGACCACACAGTTCTTCGCGCTGCCGGCGGACCTCACCGCGCAACAGGCCATCGAGCGCCTCCGCGAGCTCCAGCCGGACAAGGAGCTCACCTATTACCTCTATGTGGTGGACGCGCAGGGCCGTCTCGACGGGGTCATCGGCCTGCGCGACCTCGTGGTCGCGAAGCCGGAGGCGAAGCTCTCCGAGGTGATGGATCCGCACGTGCTGAAGGTGGACGCGACCACGCCGAAGGAGGAGGTCGCCGCGCTCATCGCGAAGTACGACCTGCTCGCGGTGCCGGTCGTCGACGCGCGGCGCACGCTGCTCGGCACGGTCACCGTGGACGACGTGGTGGAGTTCATGCTGCCGCGCGGCTGGAAGAAAAGGTCGAACCGGACCCTCGCGCGGTGACCGTCGAGACCCGGCCGGCCGAGGCACGCTCCAGGCGCCCACGTCTCGACCGGCCCCTCCGGGTCTACCTCCTGGCTCTCGGTCCCGGTCTGGTGACGGCGTTCGCCGACAACGACGCCGGCGGGATCACGACGTACTCGATCGCCGGGGCGCACTACGGCTTCGCGCTCATGTGGGTGCTCCTCGTCACCGCCATCGCGCTGACGATCACCCAGGAGGTGGGTGCGCGCCTCGCGCTCGCGACGGGCCAGGGTCTCGCGGGGCTCATCCGCGAGCGCTTCGGCGTGCGCTGGACGGCGTTCGCCGTGCTCACGATGCTGGTCGCCAATCTCGGGACGACCATCGCCGAGTTCGCGGGCATGGCCGCGGCGCTCAGCCTGTTCGGCGTCCCGCCGGGGCTGTCGGCGATCCTCTCCGCCGCCCTCGTCGTCCTCATCCTCGCGCGCGGCAGCTTCAATCGCATCCAATACGCGTTCGTCGCGATCGGAGCGGGCGTGTCCATCGCCTATGCCGCATCGGCATACCTCGCGCGCCCCGATTGGAGCCACGCCGCCCGCGCGCTCGTCGTCCCTGAGATCGCCTGGGGCGGCGCGTACTTCGTCACCCTCGTCGGGGTGGTGGGCACGACGATCACGCCGTGGGGGCAGGCGCTCATCCAGTCATACGTCGCCGACAAGGGCCTCGGGCCCCGCGACCTCGGCCCCGTCCGCCTGGACATCACCCTCGGCTCCGGCCTGCTCACCAACCTCATCGCCGCGTTCATCGTCATCGCGTGCGCCGCGACGATCTTCCCCACCGGTGGCGCGATCAACAGCGCCGCGGACGCCGCGAATGC
>JBGQFO010000061.1:0-10596 GCA_041496945.1 Candidatus Limnocylindria bacterium
CGGCCTCGATCCGGATGCCGCGAAGACGGTGCGCGAGTTCATCGTCGCGCTGCGCGGCCAGGGCCGCACGGTCTTCCTCTGCACGCACAACCTCGACGAGGCCGACCGTCTCTGCGACCGTATCGCATTCTTCCGGCATCACGTCATCCGCATCGACACCCCCGACCACCTTCGCGCCGAGCTGTATGGTCGCGCGACCGAGTTCCGCCTCATGCCCTCGCCGCGCGCCGAGGACCTGGCACGCGTGCGCGCGGTCGAAGGGGTCCGCGGCGCGCGCCTCGAGAACGGCTCGATCATCGTCGAGGCGCCGGACCCGCTGCGCACGAACCCGCTGCTCGTCCGCGCGCTGCTCGACGGCGGTGCCCAGATCGCGTTCGTCACCGAGCGCAAGCCGCACCTCGAGGACGTGTACCTGCGGATCGTCGAAGGACACCAGTGACCGCGGCGACGCCGGCGCTCTCGATCGTCGCCCGGCGTCCCGATCGCGCGACCCTCGTGCGCGCGGTCTGCGTGCGTGAATGGCGCGAGGCGCTCTCGAACAAGCTCCTCGTCGGCATGACGCTGTTGCCGCCGCTCGTCATCCTCGCCGCCGGCATCATCGCGGTGGCCGCCGCCGCGGTGAACCCGCCGAGCGAGCGCGACGTCCAGGCGTTGTACGCCGCCGCACCCGCGGTGCAGGGCCTCGATCCGAAGGAAGCGATCCAGGGCTTCATCGCGACCTACTTCCTGATCCTCTTCATGCTCATCCCGACGGTGGTGCCGCTCACCATGGCCATCTACTCGGTCATCGGCGAGAAGGCCGCCCGCACGCTCGAGCCGCTCCTCGCGGCACCGGTGGGCGTGGGCGAGCTCCTCTTCGCGAAGAGCCTCGCGTCGACGATCCCGTCGGTGATCGTCACCTGGGTCGCGTACGGGATCTACCTGACCAGCGTGAAGAGCCTGGGCAGTCAGGCTGCGGTCAACGCCGTCACCGCGCCGCGCTGGATCCTCGCGATCGTGGTGATGGTCCCGCTCCTCACGCTCCTCTCGGTGAACCTCGGCATCCTCATCTCGACGCGCGTGAACGACGTGCGCGTAGCGCAGCAGATCGGCGGCCTCGTCGTTGTGCCGGTCGTCGCTCTGGGCATCGCGCAGGTCACCGGTCAGGTGGTCATCAACAACGAGTCGTTCATCCGCTTCAGCCTGCTGCTCATCGCGGTGGACGTCGCGGTGTTCTGGCTCGCCCGGCTCGCGTTCCAGCGCGAGAACATCCTCGTCCGCTGGCGCTGATCGGCGTGGGCGAGCGGGGCGAGCGATGCGCCGACGCGATCCTGGCGCGCGTCGCCGACCTCGAGCACACGCTCGCGACGCTCGACGTCGAGCAATGGCGCCGGCCCTGCGAGGGCGAGGGTTGGCCGATCGGCCTGGTCGCGTCGCACATCGGACTTGGGCTCGACCGTCAGGCCGGATGGATCGAGGAGCACGCGCGATCCGGGCAGGCGCACGCCTTCAGCTGGGACGAGACGAACGAGCTCAACGCCGAGAACGCGCGACGACGAGGCCTGCTCTCGCGGATGAGCGCCCTCCGCTTCGTGCGCGACCGCGCGGAGCGCATCGCCACGCTCGCCCGCGGCCTCGCCGACGATCAGCTCGACGCGATCGTGTACGCGTACAACGACAAGGGCCGCAGCGCCGAGTGGCTGCTCACGGTGCTCGTCTGCCGCCACATCGACGAGCACCACCGCAGCATCAGGTCCGCGCTGGAGGCGCGATAGCGCCGAGGACTATTTCTTCGGCGTCGGTGCGGGCGTGGCCTTGCCCTTTGGGAGCGGCAGCACCGGCAGGCCCAGGTGCGGGATCACGCTCGAGGGCGACGGGAACGGGACGCGCGGGCGTGCCGTGGGCACGGGCGTGATGGTGATCGGCCCGGGGGTGCGGCCACCGTTGTCATCCGGGTAGGTGCGCGGTCCGACGATGTTCACCGTCGTCGTCGTCGTCTCGGACACCTGGATATCGCCTTCGCGCAGCTCGTAGGAGAGCCGGTACGTCCCGAGGACCTTCGGAGCGAGGAGGGCCGAGAAGAACGTGCTGTCGGCCCCGGGCTTCAGCACGCCGACCGGGCTGCTGCCCTGCGCCGCAATGCGGCTGGTCCGTGTGTCGATCGCTCGCCAGGTGAGTGCCAGGTCGTGGTCGACGATCCCCGCGGTGCCGTGGGCGATGTACTTCGTGACAAGCAGCGACGCCTCGTCGCGGTGCAACGTCGTCGGCACCGCGACGGCGGCTGTCAGCAGATACGGGAGATGCGTCTTCACGTCGAACCCCGCCGTGGCCGCGCCAAGAGCCGCGAGCGCGCGGCCGTCCCTGTCGACCAGACCCACGGTCACGTGGTACAGGCCCGGCCCGAACGGCGTGACGATCTGCAGACCGACATTCGTGGACTTCCCGGGCGCGAGGGCCGGCAGCCGTGTGGGCGTCGTTGAGGAGGTCACGAGGTTGCCCGCGTCGTCACGCAGCTCCCAGATGAGCGCGATCGCGTCGGAGCCCGCCGTCCACGTGTTCGTCCCCGCATTCGTCACGGTCACGGTCACGCGCACCTTCGTGTCGGTGTCGCCGACGACCTCAGTCCGCGGCACCGCGTAGCGCGCGTTCGCGGGCGGCTCGAGCACCGCGCTGTACACGATCGCGCCGATGTTGGCGATGAACGCCTTGGCCTCCTCGTCGTAGCTGTCCCAGGTCATCGCCACGACGACGCGCGGCCCGGAAGGCGTGTAGATGATCCCGGCATCGTGCGTGAGCCCGGGAAGGTTCCCGGTCTTGTGCGCCACGACGACCTCGTCGGGGAGCGCTGCGGGCAATCGATCGTTGATCTCCTGCCGTCCCAGGCGCGCGAGCATCCGGTCCGACGCGGCGGGCGAGATGAGCTGCCGCTTCGCGAGGAGCGTGAAGAACGTGCCGATCGCGCGCGGCGTCACGACGTTGTCCTCGCTGTCGTCGTACGCCACGTGGAAGTCCGGCATCCCGAGCTTCGTCAGCGTCGCGTCGATGTTCTCCCCACCGAGCAGGTGCCAGAGGGCCAGGGCCGTCCCGTTGTCCGAGATGGTGATCATCGCCTCGAGCGCGGCATCGAGGGTCAGCTCGGTGCCCGGGTTCTCGAAGGAGCCGTCCGCGGTGACGTCCTCCGGAAGGACGGTGACGATATCGCCGTAATGCAGCTCGCCCGCGTCCACGCGGCGCTCGGCCTCCGCGAGCACGCCGAGCTTGTAGAGCGACGCGGCGATGATCTGCTCGTCCGCGTTGCGCGAGTACAGCGGCTTCGGCGAGTTCGGGTCGGCGATCCAGAGGCCGACCCCGCCGGGGAACGCGCTCGAGAGCTGGTCAAGCTGCTGGACCAGGTCGGCCGTGCTCGCGTCGGCCGGGCGCCCGAAGGCGAGCGACGCGACGACCATGACCGCCGACAGGAGGACCCTCAAGCCGCTCATCCTCGCCTAGAGAACGACCGAGGGGTGACGGCGTTTCAACGTTTTACCGGTTGTTGATGCGGCGGCGACACCGCCGCCCGCCCCAGGGCCAGCATCTGGCGGTATCCGGCCGGTGTGTCGTCCTCGAACCCCAGGAGATGGAGCGTCCCGTGGGCGGCCAGGAACGCCACCTCCGACGCGAGCGGCCAGCGGCGCCGCCGGGCCTGACGGGCCGCCTGGACCGGGCTCACGACGACGTCGCCGAGCTGGATCACGCCGTCAAGGCCCGGGCGCAGCCGGCGCGCGGCGCTCTCGCCGCGGACGCCACGCGGCAGCTCGTCCCCGAACGACAGCACGTCGGTCGTGCGGTCGGTGTGACGGTAACGCCGGTTCAGCTCGCGCATCCCCGCGTCGTCGACGAACGCGAGCGTGACCACGGTCCCCGCCGGCACGCGGTACGGACGCGCGACGGCGCGCATGGCGCGCTTGGCGTGGGTGAGGTCGCACGGCGCCTCGCCGCGGACGACGATCTTCAGCGGGCGGCGACGTCGCGCTGCGGCAGACGCGCGATGCGATCCTCGGGGTACGGGATCCGCTCGTGGTACACGCCGAGCAGCAGGTCGCAGAAGGCGTCCTTGATCAGCTGGACGTCGCGCAGCGTGAGCTCGCTCTCGTCGAGCTGGCCGTCGGCCAGACGCTCGCCGACGATCCGATCGATCATCGCGCGGATCGTGTCGGAGTTCTTCTCCTCGAGCGAGCGCACCGACGCCTCGGTGCCGTCGGCGAGCATCACGATGGCCGCTTCCTTCGAGCGGGCGCGCGGCCCGGGGTAGCGGAACTGCGGCTCGTCGGGGTTCTGCCCCCGCTGCTGCGCGAGCTGGAAGAAGTACTTCACCACGCTGTTGCCGTGATGGCCTGGGATCATCTCCCGGATCGTCGCCGGGAGGTGGTAGCGCTCCGCGAGCGCGAGCCCATCCTTCACGTGCGCCGCGACGATGCCGGCCGAGACGAGCGGGTCGAGGTCGTCGTGGGGATTCGAGCCGGTCTGGTTCTCGATGAAGGCGGTCGGGTTCCGCATCTTGCCGATGTCGTGGTAGTACGCGCCGACGCGCGCGACGAGCGGGTCGGCGCCGATGAGCTCCGCGGCGCGCTCGGCGAGGTTCGCGACGAGCAGCGAGTGGTGATACGTACCCGGCGTGCGCAGGAGGAGCTGCCGCAGGAGCGGGTGGTTCGGGTCGGAGAGCTCCCGCAGCTCGAACACCGTCGTGATGCGGAAGACGTGGCCGAGCAAGGCCATCGCGCCGAACGCGAGCAGGCCCGCGCCGGCGCCGCTGGCGACCGCGGCGACGAGCAGCTGCGCCGCGCCGAGCGGATCCGTCGCCCGACCGACGAGGGTGAACGAGGCGAGGACGCCGACGTTGCCGGCCGCGACGAAGAGCGCGCCGGCCGCGAACTCGCGCGCGGTCGTCGCTCGCCGCACCGCGGCCATGCCGAGGAGTGACGGCACGAGCACGTAGGCCACGAGCTCGACCTGGCCCGACATCATCCCAGCGTGGAGCGCGCCGGCGATCTGCGCCGCCAGCGCCGCGCGGCCCGAGACGAGCGCGGTCAGCGTCATGGCGGCCGCGGCGTACGGGATGAGATAGAGGAGCAGCGTGTGGCCGGGCACGAGCGCGCGCGTGACGATCGTGACCGTGAGGAGCGAAAGCGCGACGAGCGCAAGCTTCCGGTCGTCGTTCCACGCCTCGGTCGCGTAGCGCTCGGCGAAGAGGCCGACCACGCCCGCGATGAGCAGCGCCCAGAGGATGAGCCCGAGGGCCCCCGGCCAGTCGATGCCCGTGCTCGAGAGGCCGAGGGCGCGGAGCTTCTCGACATCGAGCGCGGTCACCACGGTCCCCTCGCGGATGACCGTCTCGCCCACGACGACCTGGACCTGGATCGGCGCGACCGCGGCGCGCGCCGCCTGCTGCGCGACCGAGGTCGCGACCGGATCGACCGTGACGTTCGCCTCGAGGAACTGCTTCGAGACCTCGGTCGCGACGCGCTTCTGCCGATCGCTCCAGGCCGGCGGCAGCGCCTTGCCGGCCTCGGCCTTCACCGCGTCGACCTGCTCGGCGCGGATGCCCTGCCCATAGAGGCTGCGGAGCGTGTTGTCGAGCTCCTTCTGCACCGCGTCCCATTCCGCACCGGTCATGTCGACGACGTCGGCGGCGATCGCCGCGGTGAGCGCGACCTCGGGCACGCGCTGCAGGGCGGCGACCTTCTGATCGCGTGACAGCGTCGGGTCGCCGCGAACCCGCGACACGGTCGCCAGCGCCTGCGCCAGCCGGTCGCGCGAGCTGGCCAGGACCGCGGGGTTGGGGGCGTACTGCTTCGGCACCGCCGCGGCGACGCGGTCGCGCTCAGCCTCGGTGAGCGAGTCGGAGACGAACGACACCGAGCGCGACGCCTTGACTGCCTGGGTCGCGACGGTCCCGACGTTGTACGTCACGACCGACGGGGGCGAGAGCAACAGCGCCACCGCGGTGAGGATGCCGGTCGCGAGCACGAAGATCCACATCCGCGTGCGCGGGGCGGCGAGGGCGGCGCGCAGGTCCAGAACGCGGCGCGGCGGCGCGAACCTACGGATCATGACGGCGTGCCTTTCGGCTGCTCCTGGGGACCCTTCTCGTGCCGATCGTACGCCCGGACGATCCGCGCGACGAGCTCGTGCCGGACGACGTCCTTTTCATCGAAGTCGACGAACGAGATGCCCTCGACGCCGCGGAGGATCTCGCGCGCGGCCACCATGCCGGACCGCTGACCGTGCTCGAGATCGACCTGGGTGATGTCGCCGTTCACGATCGCCTGCGATCCGTAGCCGAGACGGGTGAGGAACATCTTCATCTGCTGCGGTGTCGTGTTCTGCGCCTCGTCGAGGATGATGAACGCCTCATTGAGACTTCTGCCCCGCATGTAGGCGAGTGGGGCGACCTCGATCTCGTTGCGCTCCTGCGCGCGCGCGAAGCGCTCCGGCGGCATGAGCTCGTAGAGCGCGTCGTACAGCGGACGGAGGTACGGGTCGATCTTCTCCTGGAGGCTTCCGGGTAGGAAGCCGAGGCGCTCACCCGCCTCGACCGCGGGTCGGGTGAGGATGAGCCGCGCGACCTTGCGATCGCGCAGCGCGTTCACACCCATCGCGACGCTGATGAACGATTTCCCGGTCCCGGCCGGGCCGGTCGCGAAGACGAGATCGTGTGTGCGGATCGCCTCGACGAACGCCCGCTGGTGCTGCGATTGCGGCGTGATCCGGCGCCCGCGGACCGTGGTGGCGATGGTCTCGCGCAGCTGCTCGGGTGCGGCCACCGACGACTCCTTCGCGTCGCCGATGAGGCGCTCGAGCGCGGGCTTGCGCAGCATCTCGTCGCGGTCGGAGAGCGTGCGCATCGCGCCGACGAGCTCGCCCACGCGCGCCACGCTCCCCGGGTCCCCGCTGATGCGCAGCTCGGCGCCGCGCGACACGATCTTCACCTCGAACTCGCGTTCGATGCGGTCGATGTTCTGATCGTTCGTGCCGGTCACGAACATCATCTCCTCGGGATCGGGGATGAGGATGGTGATCTGTCCCGGGGCGGACATGGCCTAGCTCTGGCTCCCGCCGCCGGCACCGGCCTTCGCTTTGAGCAGCGCCTGCACGACGCCGGATACCTGCCGGCCGTCGGCGCGGTCCTTCGTTTCGGCGAGCACCTTTGGCATCACCTTGCCCATGTCCCGCGGGCCGCTGGCGCCGGTCTCGGCGACCACGCGCACGGCAATCGCGCTGACCTCAGCCTCGGTGAGCTGCGTGGGCAGGTAGCCGGTGATGATCGCGAGCTCCTGCTCTTCCTTCGCCACGAGCTCGGGCCGCTCGCCCTTGCGGAAGGCCTCGATGGAGTCGCGTCGCATCTTCGCCTGGCGCTGCAGGACCTCCTGGACGCCGGCGTCGTCCAGCGCGTTCGGATCGTGCGTCGCCAGATAGGCGGCGCGGTCCGCCTCGGTCTTCCCCTCGCTGATGAGCCGGTCCACCGTCGCCTGACGGCGGTCGACGCCCTCCCGCTGCACGCCGGCCAGCACGAAGCGCAAGGTGTCACGCCGGAGCGTGTCCTTTGTCCGCATGGCGGCTTTCAGGTCCTCTTCGAGCCGCGTCTTCAGCGCCGAGGGGATGACCTGGCTCCTCGGGGTCAGCGCTTGCGCCGCTTGGCTTCCTTGCGCTTGCGGCGCGCGGCGGGGCGCTCGTAGAACTCGCGGCGGCGGGCCTCGGCGAGGATCCCAGCCTGCTGGATCTTCTTGTTGAAACGGCGCAGGGCGGCCTCGAAGGACTCCCCGTCGCCGACGATCACTTCAGACAACTACCGGTATCACCCGCCCTTTCGTCCTACAAGACGCGCCGAGCGGCCTCGTCACCAGGCGCGTCGGCAGGCTCGAATCATAGCCGCCGACCCCTGCGCGAGCACGGTACAGATACGCATCTTTACCAGACTACCCGGGCGGCCAGCCGAACTGGCGACCGCCGAGGACGTGCAGATGGAGGTGCGACACGCTCTGACCGGCGCGCTCGCCGTTGTTCACGACCAGCCGGAAGCTGTCGGCGTAGCCGGCGTCGGCCGCGACGCGCCGCACGATCTGGAGGAGCCGTCCACCGAGCCGCTCGTCCTCGAGATCGGCGAGCCTCGCGACGTGGACGCGCGGCACGACGAGCACGTGGAGCGGCGCGCTCGGGTTGCGATCGGCGAACGCCACCGCGTCGTCGTCCTGGTGCACGAACGTGGTCGGGATCTCGCCGGCGACGATGCGGCAGAACACGCACTCCCTCATCGCTGGTGAGAATACCGGCGTGCCCCTGCTCGCCGTCGCCGTCACCTACCTGTTCTCCAGCCTGAGCTTCCCGTGGCTCATCGCGCGGCTGTACGGCGTCGACCTCGCGGCCGTCGGCTCGCGCAAGCTCGGCGGCAGCAATCTCGGGAGGACCGTCGGGATGGCGCAGGGCATCGTCGGCGGCACGCTCGATGGGCTCAAGGGCCTCGCGGCGATCCTCATCACCCGGTCGCTCGGCCTGCCGCTCGAAGCGCAGCTCGCGTGTGGCGTCGCCGCCGTCATCGGGCAGATGTGGCCGATGTTCCACCGCTTCGATGGCGGACGCGCGAACGCGACCGGGTGGGGCTTCGCGCTCGCGGCCGATCCGATCGCCGCGCTCATCATGGGCGTGCCGCTCTACGTCTCGCTTGCGGCGAACGCGGTCGTGCGACCGCGGCCGACCCGCCTGCTTCCCCTCGCGTCGCTGCTCTCGTTCGGCATCTTCCCCGCCGTCATCTGGGAGCAGGAAGGCACGACCCCCACGGTCGTCGCGGGTCTGGCCGTGCTGGCGCTCATCGTGGTCCGCCGGATCACCGCGGGTCTCCGAGCCGACCTCGCGACCGGCGCGCCGTTCCTGCGCGTGCTCGCGAACCGCGCCATCTTCGACCGCAGCGAGCTCCAGCAGCGCGGGGTCGTTCCTATTTAGTCGAGAACGTCCATCACGACCGCGACCGCGGCGATCGCCGCGGTCTCGGCCCGGAGGTTCCGCCGCCCGAGGCTCACCACGATCGCCTCGTGCGCTCTGGCGAGCGCGATCTCCTCCTCGGTCAGGCCGCCCTCCGGCCCGACGACCAGCGAGAGCTCCGCCGTGTCCTTTGGCAGACCGTCGTGCAGCCGCAGCTCGCGCTCCCCCTCCCACGCGACGACGATGGGCCGCGGCAGGACCTCGAACAGCTCCTCCCAGGTGCGAAGCGTTCCGATGGCCGGCGCCGTCCCGCGACGCGCCGTCTCGGCAGCCTCGCGCGCGATGCGCTCCCACCGCTCGCGCTTCGCGTCGCCCAGCGCGCGCACGACGGAACGGGTCGACACGTACGGGAGGATCCTGCCGACGCCGAGCTGGGTCACGGCCTCGACCACCTCCTCGCTGCGGTCGCCACGGAGCAGCGGCAGGCCGAGCGTGAGCGTGATGGCGGGTTCGGTCATCGCGCCGGCACGCTCGCGGATGCGTGCGATGACGTGGTCCGGCTCGACCGTCTCGAGCACGGCGAGCGCCTCGGAGCCGCCCGCGACCAGCGTGATCTCATCGCCGGGCTGCATGCGCAGCACGACGGAGATCTGCCGCCCGTGCGCGCCATCAAGGGTGACCGTGTCCTGCGCGAGCGCCGCCGCGCGCACGATGAATCGGTGCACTACCGCCCCCTGGTGGCGCGGGATGACGTCATCGCCGCGTGAGTGTGAGCGCGACCCAATCCTCACGCTGCGTACGCTCCTGGACGCCCAGACCCGCGCGCGCGAAGGCGTCGCGCGTCTGGGCCTCCGCCGGCTCCCCGATCCCGGCGACGAAGAGGGTGCCGCCCGGCGCGAGGCGCCGGACCAGGTCGGGCGCGATCTGCTGAAGGACCGGCGACACGATGTTCGCGATCACGAAGTCGAAGCGACCCGGCACCTCCGCGGCGCTGCCCGCGCCGACAGGGATCGCGACGCCGTTGCGCTCGGCGTTCTCGCGCGCCGCCTCGACCGCGAGCGGATCGACATCGACCGCGACCACCGGCGACGCGCCGCGTTTCGCCGCGGCGATCGCGAGGATGCCGGAGCCCGTGCCGACATCGAGCACGCTCCTCGCCTCGAGCGGAAACGTCGAGACGGCCTCGAGCGCCTGCTGCGTCGTGGGATGCAGGCCCGTGCCGAAGGCCATGCCCGGATCGAGCACCAGCTCGATGACGCCCTCGATCGATCGCGCCTCGGACCAGGTCGGTCGCACGAGGAAGCGACCGATGCGTAGCGGGGTGAACTGCGCCTTCCACGACTCCAGCCAGTCGTCCTCGGCGACCTCGCGCAGTGCGAGCTCGCCGATCGGTCCGAGCCCGAATGCCTGCAGGTGCCCGAGCGCGTCGCGCACGTCGCTCACCTTGGCGTCGACGCCGCCGTCCTGAAGCACGTACGCCTTCACCGTGTGGTCCGTTCCGCCGCGCGGCTCGAGCGGCAGGTCGACCGCGATGCCCTGATGACCGACGCGCGTGAGGATCTCGCTCACCGCCTCCACCGCCTCCGCTCCGACGGGCACCACGAGCTCGAGCCAGCGACGTGCCGGGGCGGTCACTCGGCCTACTCGCCGCCCATGGCGTCC
>JBGQFO010000062.1:0-10449 GCA_041496945.1 Candidatus Limnocylindria bacterium
ACCACCTGCCCGCGCTCCTCGAGCGCCGCGATGGTGTCGGGGTCCGCCACGAAGCAGCCCTCGCCATGGCCGATCGGCATGCGCAGGACCTCGCCGGCGAGACCGGCCGTCCACGGGGTGCGGTCGCTCTCGGTCCGGATGTGGATCCAGTCGCAGCGGTACTCGAGCCCCGCGTTGCGGAGCAGCGCACCCGGCAGGAGCCCCGCCTCGCACAGGATCTGGAAGCCGTTGCATGAGCCCAGCACCGGCTTCCCCTCCTCGGCGAACCGTCGCAGCGCCTTCGTGGCCGGCGAGATCTTCGCGATCGCGCCGGCACGCACGTAGTCGCCGTAGCTGAAGCCGCCGGGGACGATCGCGGCGTCGAAGCCACGCAGGTCGGCGTCCTCGTGCCACAGGATCTCGGTCTCGACGCCGGGGACCAGCGAGAAGGCGTGCTGGAAGTCGCGCTCGCTCCACGTGCCGGGATACCGGATCAGCGCGACGCGCGTCATGCCGGTGCCCCCGACGCCAGGTCGTACTCGTAGTCCTCGATGACCGGGTTCGCGAGGAGCTCGTTGCCCATGACGCGGATGGCCTCGGACGCGGCGGCTTCGTCGGCGGCGTCGAAGGTCACGACGATCTCCTTGCCCGTCCGCACGCTCGAGACCTCCAGGCCGAGCGAGCGCAGCGCGCCGAGCGCCGCCTCGCCCTGAGGGTCGCGGACCTCGGGCTTCGTGCGCACGTGGAAGGTGGCGACGTACCTCACCCGAGCTTCTCCCCGGTGACGCGCTCGTAGCACTCGCGGTAGCGGTCGGCGGTCCCGGCGACGACGTCGTCGGGCAGGGCGGGCGCGGGCGGCTCCCGGTCCCAGCCCGAGAGCATCAGGAAGTTCCGCACGTACTGCTTGTCGTACGACGGCGGCGACGCACCGGGCTTGTAGGTGGAGGCATCCCAGTACCGCGACGAATCCGGCGTCAGCGCCTCGTCGATGAGCGTCAGCTTTCCGTCGTAGTGACCGAACTCGAACTTCGTGTCCGCGAGGACCAGGCCCCTTCCGAGCGCGTAGGCGTGCGCGAAGCGATACAGCGCGAGCGTGAGCCGCTCGAGCTCCTTCGCGAGATCGCTGCCGACCAGCACCGCGAGCTGCTTCCGGCTGATGTTCTCGTCGTGCCCGGTGATCGCCTTCGTCGCCGGCGTGAAGATCGGCTCCCCCAGGCGCTCGGATTCGAGCATCCCCGGCGGCAGCCGCTCGCCGGCCACCGTGCCGAGCGCCTTGTACTCGGTCCAGGCCGAGCCCGAGATGTACCCGCGCGCGACGCACTCGATGTCCACGCGCTCGCAGCGCTTCACGAGGACCGCGCGCTGGGCGAGCTCCCTGCGCTCGCGGAACGCCGCCGGGAATCGCCGGAGGTCGGTCGAGACGAGATGGTTCGGCACGAGGTTTCCGGTCTTCCGGAACCAGAAGTTCGAGAGCTGCGTGAGCACGCGGCCCTTGTCCGGGATCGGCGTGGGCAGCACGACGTCGAACGCGGAGAGGCGATCGCTCGCCACGATGACCAGGCGGTCCCCACCGGCCTCGTACACGTCGCGCACCTTGCCGCGCCGCCATAGCGTCGCGCCGGGGACCTCGCTATCGATGAGCGTGCTCACTCCGGGAGCAGGCCTTTCAGCTTCTCACGCCACATCGCGGTGACCTGGCGTGTGACCTCGGTCGACAGCCCTCGGTATTCCTCGGGCCGCTCGAGGATCCGCCGCTCCGCCGGTGTGAACTTCTTCAGGTACCCGCGCAGATCGGAATCCTGTGCCGCGACCTCGAGCACCGAACGCCCACCGCGTTCCGCTTCGAGCGTGAGCTTGCGTACCGCTTCGTGAGCGTCGGGATGCCCGTACTTCGCGAGCAGCACGTAGAGCGGCTCGGCGACGATGGAGCCGCGTGACGCCGCGAGGTTCGCCTTCAGGCGCTCGCGGTCGACGCGCATGTTCTCCAGCGAGCCGGCGAGCCGTCCGGCGGCGTACGCGGTCGCGGCGACGATCTCGCCGAGGAACCGCTGGGACGCGGAGTTGGTGAGGTCGCGCTGGTGCTCGCTGATCTGGTCGAGATAGGTCGTCATGACCCGCGGCGCCATGACCTTCCAGATCGACTTCACGTTCTCGAACGACACCGGATTGCGCTTGTGCGGCATGGTCGACGATCCGACCTGCTCGGCCGCGAACCCCTCGGCGACCTCGCTGATCTCGGTGCGTTGCAGATGACGCAGGTCGTCGGCCATGTTCGCCATCACGCCCAGCGCGGTCACGCAGGCGTGGGCCAGATCGCTCCAGCCCTCGGGCTCGACGATCTGGGTCGAGATCGGCTTCGGGTCGAGGCCCAGGGATCGGAGGAACCGCCGCTCGAGCGCACGCGGGCTGGTCGTCGTGAGGAGCTCCATCGCGTTGTACGCGCCCACGGCGCCGGAGAGCTTCCCCGGCAACCGCTTCGCGACGGCGGCGAGCGCTTGCGTGCGGTCTCCGAGGCGCGACACGTACTCGGCCATCGCGAAGCCGAAGGTGATCGGCTCGGCGTGGCGCCCGTGGGTACGGCCGATCTGTCCCGTCTCCGCCTCGGCCTCGGCGATCGTGATCACGCGCGCGACCAGGCGTGCCAGCGCCGGGACGACGACCCGCTCGCAGCACTCGCGGTACCGCAGCGCATTCGCGGTGTCCACGATGTCGTAGGACGTCGCGCCGAGGTGGACGAAGGGCTTTGCCTCGTCGGGCACCTTGGCGCGGATGACGTTCACCAGGGCGCGCACGTCGTGGCGCGTCCGCGTCTCCTCGTCCGCGACCTCCTGCGGCGTGATCTGATCGGCGGCGCGGGCGATCGCGTCGGCCACCGCACGGTCGCAGATCTTCGCGTCGGCCATGGCGAGGGCCAGCGCGCCCTCGACCCGCGCCTGGTAGCGGATGACCGCTGCCGCGGAGAGGTAGGGCGCGAGCTCTTTCTGCAGCTTCGCGTCGCCGCCCACGAATCGATAGTCGAGCGGTGAGATGTCGTCGAAACGGGTGTGGGTCACGACGACGCCATCACCTTCGCGGCCATGCCTTCGCGCAACATGCGCACGCGTCCGGCGAGCGCCTCGTCGTCGATCGCCAGGATCTGGGCGGCGAGGATGCCCGCGTTCGCCGCGCCGGCCTCCCCCAGGGCGACCGTCGCGACCGGGATGCCGCGCGGCATCTGCACGATGGAAAGGAGCGCATCGAGACCGTTCGCGATCGAGTTCGGCGCGATCAGCGGCACGCCGATGACCGGGCGGGTCGTGATCGACGCGACGACGCCGGGGAGGTGCGCGGCGGAGCCGGCGCCTGCGATGAACACCCGCACACCGCGCTTCTCGGACTCGACCACCCAATCGCGCAGCGCGTCAGGCGTGCGATGCGCGGAGAGCACGCGCGTTTCGGAGTCGACGCCGAGGCCGGCCAGGGTGTCGGCGGCGTGCTGCATCACCGGCTTGTCCGAGGCGCTGCCCATCACGATCCCGACCTTGATCAAGTCGCCGCCACCTCACCCTGCGCGATGTCAGAACGATAGAACCTGCCCTCGAAGCCGACCCGTCCGACGCCCTCATACGCGCGCTCGCGCGCCTCGGCCACGGTGGCTCCGCCCGCGACGATGTGGACCACGCGGCCACCCGCGGTGACGAATCCGCCGTCGGCGAGCCGCCGCGTCGCGCCGTGGAAGGCATACACGCCTTCCGGCAGCTGATCGAGGCCGGTGATGCGGTCGCCCATCCTCGGGACCGCCGGATAGCCCGCCGCGCAGAGGACGACGTCGACGAACGCGCGCTGGCTGAACCGGACCGGATGCTCCCGCACGTAGGACGCGAGCTTTCCGTCCCCGAGCGCGGTCATGAGCTTCGCGAAGTCGCCGCCGATGCGCGGCAGCGTCACCTCCGCCTCGGGATCGCCGAAGCGCGCGTTGTATTCGAGCACCAGATAGCCGGCCGCCGTCTTCATCAGGCCGGCAAAGATCACGCCGCGGTAGGGCGTGCCGCGCGCGACCAGCGCCCGCGCGATCGGCCCGATCGTCTCCTCGGCGACGCGCTGGGCGTCGTCGTCCGGAAGGACGGAGGTCGGCGAGACGGCACCCATCCCGCCGGTGTTCGGGCCCGTGTCACCGTCACCGAGGCGCTTGTGATCGCGCGCCGGCGGGAGCGCGACGACGGTCTCGCCGTCGACGAGCGCCTGCAGGCTGGCCTCTTCGCCGACCAGGAGCTCTTCGAACACGACCGCGCCGCTCGACGTCGGCGGCGTGCCGATCGCGGTGCGCGCCTCCTCGAGCGAGCGGCAGACGGTGACCCCCTTGCCCGCGGCGAGCCCGTCGGCCTTCACCACGAGTGGTGCGGTCCAGCGGCCGAGCGCGTTGCGCGCGTCCTCGGCCGTCGGGAACGCCTCCCACCGCGCCGTCGGCACGCCGGTCTCGGTCATGAGCTGTTTCGCGTAGGTCTTGCTCCATTCGATCTTGGATGCGTCGCGCGACGGCGCGACCACGGTGATGGAGCCGCGCCGGAGCACGTCACCGAGCCCTTCGGCGACGAGCTCGTCCGGGCCGACGATCGCGAGGTCGATGTGCGCGGCCGCGAGATGCTGCTGCATGCGCGCGGCGTCGTGGACCGGGAAGTCGAGCGTCCGCGTGAAGAGGGACATCCCCGCGTTGCCGGGAACGACGTCGATGGACGCGACGCTGTCGGAGCGCGCGAGCCGCCAGGCGATCGCGTACTCGCGCCCGCCGCCGCCCACCACGAGACAGTTCGTGCCCGGCGCGCCGCCGGATCGACCCGGGCTGCGATTCGCGCGCTGCTCGCGGATGAGGCGCTTTGTCCTCGAGCCCTCGTCGAGGAACTCCCGGATTGCTCTTAAGACCATCTTGCGCGCGGCGCGGCCGCTCCCCGGACGGTCATGTCGTTACTCCCATTCGATCGTGGCGGGCGGCTTCGAGGACACGTCGTAGACGACGCGGTTCACCTCGGGGACCTCGTTGACGATGCGCGCCGAGACGCGCGCGAGGACGTCGTAGGGGATCCGTGCCCAGTCCGCGGTCATGAAGTCCTCGGTGGTCACCGCACGGAGCGCCACGAGCGCGCCGTACGTGCGGTAGTCGCCCATGACGCCGACACTGCGGATCGGCGTGAGGACGGCGAAGGCCTGCGCCACGCTGCGATAGAGATCCGCGGCGCGCAGCTCCTCGAGGAAGATCGCGTCGGCGCGCCGGAGCACGTCGAGCGAGGAGCGATCCACCGGCCCGATGACGCGGACCGCGAGTCCGGGTCCCGGGAAGGGATGACGCCAGAGGATGTCCTCCGGGACGCCGAGCTCGGCGCCCACACGGCGCACCTCGTCCTTGAACAGCCGGCGCAGCGGTTCGACGACCTCGAGGTCCATCACCTCGGGGAGGCCGCCGACGTTGTGGTGCGTCTTGATGCGGGCGCTCGTCTTCGACTCGCGCGAGCGCGACTCGATCACGTCCGGGTAGATCGTGCCCTGGACCAGGAGCGCTCTGTCCGTGCGTTCGCCGGCGACCGGCGCGTGGCGTTTCGCCTGCTCCTCGAACACGCGGATGAATTCCTCGCCGATGATCGCGCGCTTCGTCTCGGGATCGCTCACGTTCTGCAGGCGCGCGAGGAAGCGTTCGGACGCATCGACGTGGATGAGCCGGAGCCGCGTGCCGAACGTGGCGACGACCTGCTCGGCCTCGCCCGCGCGAAGCAGGCCGTGGTCGATGAAGACGCACGTGAGCCGGTCGCCGATCGCGCGCGCGACGAGCGCGGCCGCGACGGCGGAGTCGACCCCGCCGGAGAGCGCGCAGATGGCGTGCCGGTCGCCGATGACGCGCCGCAGGTCGGCGACCGCCTCCTCGACGAACGCCGCCGGCGTCCAGTCGCCTTCGCAGCCGCAGACGCGATAGAGGAAGTTGCGCAGGACCTCGGCCCCCCGTGGCGTGTGCATCACCTCGGGGTGGAACTGCACCGCGAAACGACGCCCCCCGTCGCTCATCGCGGCGAGCGGAAGGCGTTCGGTCCGCGCGATGCCATGGAAGCCCGGCGGCAGCCTCCGCACGGTGTCACCGTGGCTCATCCACGCGCGTTCGCTCGTGCCCAGGCCCTCGAACAGGCCCGAGGGATCGTCGATCGCCACGGTCGCCGGGCCGAACTCGCGCTTGCCCTCGAGCACGACCTCACCCCCGAGCACGTGCGCCATGAGGTGCATGCCGTAGCAGATGCCGAGGACGGGAAAGCGGCCGTCGAGGATCTCCGGGTCGATCGAGGGCGCGTCCTTCTCGTAGACGCTCGCCGGGCCGCCCGACAGGATCACGCCGACCACGCCACGTGATCGGAGCTCCGCCGCGGTGACGTCGTGGGGGAAGATCTCGCAGTACACGCGTGACTCGCGCACGCGCCGCGCGATGAGCTGGGTGTATTGGGAGCCGTAGTCGAGGATGGCGATGGTGGCGCGCCCGCGTGGCTTGACGCCGTCGATCGGTGCCGGTGTTTGGGCGGACTCTGCCTCCGTCCTCTGGAGGCGCCTTTCCGCCGCGCTCACGCGCTCAGTATCGCGTAGCGCCCGTGAACGTGAAAGCGGAAAGATGCAGCGCGGGAACGCGACGCGACGTGCCCATGAAGCCCGGGATGAGGCGCACATCGCGTCCGATGCCGAGCGTGCCCAGGAGGGCATCCGCGTACGACTGCGTGAACCGCAGATTCTTCACCGGCGCGGCGATCTCGCCGTTCTCGATGAGGAAGGTGCCCTCGCGTGTCATCCCGGTGACGATCGTGCGGAGCTGATGGACCCAGCGCGTGTAATGGAACCGCGTCACGAGGAGCCCGCGCTTCGTGTCGCGAATGAGCTGCTCGCGTGTCTTGTCGCCGCCCTCGAGGCGAGTGTGCATCGGTGCGACCGACATGAACGGATTCGGCGGCAGCGCGTGGCCGGTGTTCGCGACGCCTGCGCGCGCGGCGGTCTGCGAGTCATACACGACGGCGCGCGCGATGCCCTGCTCGATGAGCGTGACCCGCGTCGCGGGATGGCCCTCGTAGTCGAACGGCATCGGTACGGCCTCGGGATCGAATGGGTCGTCGACCAGCGTGATCGGGCCGGTGACGCGCTCGCCGATCCTCCCGCCGACGAACGAGCGGCCCTCCTCGATCGCCAGGCCGGTGAGCTGCTGCGACAGGAAGCCCACGATGTCGTCCACCGCGTAGGGCTCGAGGACGACCTCGAACGTGCCCGGCTCGAGGTCGCGGGGATGTTGAGCGGCCACCGCCTTCGCGATCGCCTCGTCCGCGGCGCCGGCGACGTCGAGGTCACCGAAGTCGCGTGACGCGCGGTCGGCGTAGGCCGACCCATCGTCCCCGATGGCGACGACCTCCGCCTCCGAGGAGGTGCGCGGCGAGTACGCCCACACGCCCTTCGAGTTCGCGATCGCGATCTCGCCCACGGTCGTCTGCACGAATCCCGCGGCGGTCAGGCCCTTCGCGCGGGCCGGATCGCAGATGCGCTTCACCGCCTTCGCGCGGTCGAGCGGCGTCGCCTCGGCGGTGCGCTCGGCGTACGCGGACAGCGCGCTCGGGATCGGCATCGGCGCGACGAGCCCGGCGAAACGCGGATTCTCCGGGACGAGCGCGGCGAGCTCACTCGCGTCGCGCGCGGCCTTTTCGACGCCCTCGCGATCGAGGCGGTCGCTCGAGATGAGCGCGACGCGCTTGCCGCGCACCGCGCGCACCCGCACCGTCACCTCGGTGGAGACGACGTTCTGGTGGATGAACGCATTCGCGTAGCGCGTGAGCGCGATGCCGCGGACGTTCAGGAACACCTCGGTCTCGTCCGCGGTGCTCGCCCGCAGCGCGGCATCCGCGAGCGCGCGCAGCTCTTTCTCGCCGCGCAGGATGCCGCTCATGCTCCGTCGCTCATGGTCACTTCACCACCCCGACCTTCACGTTGCGGAAGCGCGCCGGCGCGGCGCCGTGCCCGGTGTGGCCGACCTGCATCGGCTGACCCTTTCCGCAGTTCGGCGTCCCCCAGATGCTCCACTCCGGCTCCGAGCAGATCGCGTCGCACGATCCCCAGAACTCCGGCGTGATGCCGGTGTAGGTGGGGTTGCGCACCATCTCGGTCAGCTTCCCGCCCTTGATCAGCCAGCCGATCTGCGTGCCGAACTGGAAGTTGAAGCGTCTGTCGTCGATCGACCACGAGCGGTTGGTGTCCATGAAGATGCCATCGTCGGTGTCGGCGATGAGGTCGTTCAGCGTGCCGGCCTTCCCGGGCATGAGCGACACGTTGGTCATCCGGATGAGGGGAAGACGCGCCCACCCATCCGCGCGCATCGTCCCGTTCGACGGCTTGCCAAGGGTGGCCGCGGTCTCGCGGCTCATGAGGTAGCCCACGAACGTGCCGTCCTTCACCGCCCAGCCCGTCGTCGCCGGCACGCCCTCGTCGTCGTAGCCGAACGTGCCGAGGCCGCCGGGCGTGGTGGAGTCGATTCGCATGTTCACGATGTCGCTGCCGTACCGGTACGAGCCGAGCGCGTCCGCGGTGAGGAACGACGTGCCCGCGAACGCGGCCTCGGTCCCGAGCGCGCGGTCGTGCTCGATGGGATGCCCGCAGCTCTCGTGCGTCTGCAGCATCACCTGGTTCGCCGAGAGGATGAGCGTGGTGCGGACGTCCTGCGGGCATTGCTTCGCGGTGAGCAGGGCCATCGCCTCATCGGCGACGCGCGGCGCGTTCCCCGCGAGGTCCCACTTCTGCGCGAACTCCCAGCCGGCCTTGTTCTGGTTGCGCCCGCCCGACGCGGGGTACGAGCGGATCTGCTGCTCGCCGTCGCCGACGGACTCGGCGGCGATGGAGCAGCCCGTCTCGACCATGCGCTGCGCGATGTCCGCCCCCTCGCTGGAGAGGAAGAGCTTGTCCTCGCGCCAGATCTCGTACGAGGCGCGCGTGGTGCGCAGCTTCGGCTGCGCCCTGCGCATCGCGGCGTCGGCGTCGAAGAGCAGACGCAGCCGGTCGTCGAATGAGAGCGACCAGGGATCGATCTTCACCGGGGTCTCGTACGTCGCGGTCACGGCGTGGACCGGTGCGAGCCGCACGTCCGCGATCTTGGTGATCGCGGAGGCGCGCGCCACCTCGACCGCGAGCGCGGCGATGCGGTCGGCCTCGGCCGCGGTGAGCACGCTCGACGCGGCGAAGCCCCACGCGCCCTCGGCGACCGCGCGCACGCTGAAACCGAGCGTGTCGGTGCGGTCGACCATCTCGAGCGCGGCGTTCTTCACCTGCGCGTCCTCGACCTGCCGCCGCACGAAGCGGACGTCGGCGTACGTGGCGCCGCGCGCGCGGGCCGTGTCGAGGGCCCGACGCGCGAGATCGCGCTCGGACGAGAAGGCCGGGACGCTCATGCCCTAGGTACGGATCCGGTAGTTGGGCGGCTCGACCGTGATCTGCACGTCGTGCGGGTGTGACTCGCGCAGACCCGCGCCGCTGATGCGTACGAAGCGCGCCTTCGTGCGGAGATCCTCGATCGTCGCCGCGCCCACGTACTTCATGCCGGCGCGCAGCCCGCCCACGAGCTGGTGGATGAACGGCTCGAGCGCGCCGACCGAGCGCACCTGACCCTCCACCCCCTCGGGCACGATCTTCGAGAACTCACTCACCTCGCCCTGGCCGTAACGGTCGCCGGCCTTGCGCACGGCCATCGCGCCCATCGACCCCATGCCGCGGTAGCGCTTGAAGCTGCCCTCAGCGGTCGCGATGACATCGCCGGGTGACTCATCGACGCCGGCGAGCAGCCCGCCGAGCATCACCGTGTGCGCGCCGGCGCCGATCGCCTTGGCGATGTCGCCGGACTCCTGGATGCCGCCGTCGGCGCACACCGGGATGCCGTGGCGCGCCGCGGCGTTCGCGCAGTCGAAGATCGCGGTGACCTGGGGCATGCCCGCGCCGGCGACGACCCGCGTGGTGCAGATCGCACCAGGACCGACGCCGATCTTCACGCCATCGGCGCCGGCGGCGATGAGCTCCTCGGTCCCCTCCGCCGTCACGACGTTGCCGGCCACGACCTGGACCCGGTGGCGCGTCTTGATCTTCTCGACCATGCGGATGACGTTCGCCGAGTGGCCGTGCGCCACGTCGATGACGAGGACGTCGACGCCAGCCGCGACGAGCGCGGACACGCGCTCGTCGGCGTCGCCCGAGACACCGACCGCCGCCCCGACCCGGACGCCCGCGGCCTTGCACTCCTTCACCTGCGCGGACTGCCGATCGACGGTGAGATTGCGGTGCAGCACGCCGAGCCCGCCGAGCCGGGCGAGGGCGATGGCCATGCGCGCCTCGGTGACGGTGTCCATCGCCGCGGAGATGATCGGGATGTCGAGCGCGAGCTCGCGCGTGAGGAGTGTCCGGGTGGAGACCTGGCTGGGGAGAACATCGCTGCGGGCCGGGATGAGG
>JBGQFO010000063.1:0-10365 GCA_041496945.1 Candidatus Limnocylindria bacterium
GCCACCGCGAGCCCGCGCGCGCGCAGGCGCGCCGCCGTACCCGGGCCGATCGCGGCGACGCGCGCGCGCGGCTCCCCGGCGCGCGAGACCGCGTCCGCGCCGGCGCGGCTCGTGACGACGACCCAATCGTCGCGTCCGAGCGCCCCGATCGCGCGCGCGAGCCCGCTCACGTCGTCGAGCGGCGCCGTGCGGACGCACGGCAGCTCGATGACGGTCACACCACCGGCGCGCAGGCGCAGGGCGAGTTCCGCGTTGTCCTCGGGAGCGCGGGTGAGCACCGCGACAGTGGCGTCAGGCACGAGCAAGGACTCCGAGGTCGCCCGCGACCGCACGCGCGATGGCTGCGGGATCGTCTCCGCGCGCCCGGGCGCGGCGCACGCCGCTCGCGGTCGCCAGCGCGGCATCGAGGACCATCGTTTCGCCCTCCCAGCGTGCGTAGCAGCCGAGCGGGACTTCGCAGCTCGCGCCCGCAAGCCGAAGCACCTCGCGCTCCGCGGTCACCGCACGGTGGATGCGCTCGTCGTCGAGCGCGGCGCGCACGCGCTCGCGGACAGCGCCCCGCGCACGCGTCTGCACCGCAAGCGCGCCCTGGCCTGGTGCCGGCGGACACAGCTCGAGCGGGAGCGCCTCCTCGTCGGCGAACTCGATCCCCAGACGGCGGAGGCCGGCCGCCGCGAGCACCGTGGCGTCGTAGGCGCCGCTCCGGACCTTGGCGAGGCGCGTATCGACGTTGCCGCGGATCTCGACGCACTCCACGCCCGGGACGAGCGCGCGCAGGAACGCCTCACGGCGCGGGCTCGAAGTCCCGACCCGCGCACCTGGACGAAGCTCGCGCAGGCCACCGCGCCCGCGCGCGATCACGACATCCCGTGCGTCCTCCCGTGCCGGCACTGCGGCGATCACCAGATCGGCGGGCTGCGCCGTCGGCAGATCCTTCAGCGAATGCACCGCGACGTCGACCTCCGCCGCGCGCAGCGCCTCCTCGATCGCGGTCACGAATACGCCATCGCCAAGCTCACGGATCGGCCGGTCGCTCGCATCGCCCGCGGTGCGGATGACGCGAATCTCGGTGTCCGGCCCGAGCGAGTTCGCGACGATCCTTGCCTGAACGAGCGCGAGCGCGCTGCCGCGGGTGCCGATGACGATCATCGGGGGCCACGCTCGAAGAGCGCCCGGGTGGTCGCGGGATCCGCGCGCTGCTTCCTCAGCGCGACGGTGGGCTCGTGCAGCAGCGCGTTGGTGATCGTGCTGGAGAGCGCCGCGACGACACGCTGGTCGCGTGCCGAGAGATGGCCCAGGCGGTGGAGCGCTCGTTCGAGCTTCTCCACGCGGACGCGGTCGGCGGCGGCGCGCATCCCGCGGATCGCGTCGAGGGTCGTTGGAAGGCGTTCCTCGACGAAACGAGACGCGTCCTCCGCGCAGCGCGCGCGGGCCGCGCGGACGGCGGCATCCGGGGCACGCGCGCTGGCACCGGGAAGATCGTCGACGCTGCGGTAGACGACACCCCGTAGCGCACGCGCATCGCCGGCGACGCTGCGCGGTACGGCGATATCGATGACGACAAGTGGACCTGACCCAAGGCGACGCGAGAGGAGCTCCCGCGTGAGCAGTGCCCCGCGCGTGTCGGCGGCAGAGACGATCGCGTCCACGTTCGGCAGCTCGGTGCCGATCTCCAAGAGCCCGATCGCGGTCGCGTCGCCGCTCGCCGCGATCGACTCTGCGCGATCACGGTCGCGGTTCGCCACGATCACGCGCGCGACGCGACGCGCGAGCGATCGGACCGCGAGCTTGCCCATCTCACCCGCGCCGACGACGAGCACGGTCGCCGCCGCCGGCCCGGGGACGAGCCGGAGGAGCTCGTCGACCGCGAGCGAGCCGACGGATCGCTCCGACGCGAGACCGCTCGTGCGCCGGATTTCCCGGCCGACGTGGAGGGCACGCTCGAAGAGGCGCGCGAGGTGAGGGTGCGCGGGCGCGGCCGACACATAGGCGCGACGCACTTGTCGCAGGATCTGCGGCTCTCCGGCGACGGCCGAATCGAGGCCAGCCGCGACCTCGAAGAGATGGGTGATCGCTTCGGCGCCTTCGGCGAGGCGCAGCGACGATCGCTCTTCCAGGTCGAGGCCGAGCGTCTCATCGACCCACTCCACCGCGTCGCGGTCGCTCGGCACGACCGCGTAGACCTCGACACGGTGGCAGGTCTCGAGGAGCAGGCGGTCCGCGCCGCGGGTGAGCGTATCCAGCAGGCGCTCGCGCGTGCCGATCGCGGCAGTGCGCTGATGCCATAGGCATGCCACGACGCGGACGTCCCCGGTCACCACTGTGGACCGTACGAACGCCGACCTCGGATCGCGAGCGCGACCCCTACTTTTCCCGAGCTTCGCCGATCCCTACCGAGGAACGGCCGTGCGCCTCGCCCTGGTCAGGCCCTGCGGATCGGTCTCCGCGCCGCGCGTCGCGCCGGCTTGCGAGCCGCGCGCGCCGCTGGCCTTCCGGCTCCGACCGCGGGCACGCTCGACGCGCGCACGAGGCGGTCGAAGGCTCGGACGTCGGACGCGACGAGCGCGTCCCACTTCTTGATCTGGGCGTCGACGCGGCGCGCGAGATCGTTGTAGACGTCGCGCATGCCCCTCGTCGGCGCGAAGTCCGCGCCGCCGACCGAGCCCAGGAGCGACGCGAGCTTCGCGTTGAGCATCGCCGGGTAGTTGAGCGTGTCCTGCCGGCTCTTGGCCTTCACCTGGACGAGCGCCTCTTCGACCGCGCTTGCCTTGCGGCGGAGCGCCGCGGCCGCCGCGAGAAGCCGCCGCTCGCCGCCCTGCTCCTTCGCGCGCGATTCCCAGAGGTCGATCTGCTTGCGCAGCTTGCGGATCGCGTTGATGGTCTCGTGCGTCTCGGAGAGCTTTCGGTGCACGTTCATCGCGAGCGCGAACTGCGCCTCGAGGTCCTCCTGCGACGAGCTCACGCGCGGGTCCTTGCGCACCTCGAATGCGGTCTCGAGCGTCTCGCCGGCCACGGACAGGCGCGCGCGGTACGTGCCCGGAGCGGCCTGCGGCCCGACGAGCTGGTTCTCGAACGCCTCCCAGGTGCCGCCCTCGCCCTCGATCTTCGCCGCGTCGGGATAGCGCATGTTCCACACGAACCGGTTGAGGCCCGCTTCGACCGGGACCTTCGGCTCCTTTGTCTGCGGCGGCTGCGCGGTCCCCTGCACGGCCGTCTGCTGGGGGGCCTCCTTCTTCGCCGCCGCGGGCGCCGCCTCCGGCGGCGCGCTCTTGAATTCGCGGATGACCTTGCCGCGCTCGTCGAGGAAGGCGAGCTTCGCCTCCCTTGCCTTGTCGCGCAGCCAGAACTGCAGCGGCACGCCGGGCAGGGGGTTCGAGCCCGCGTCGATGTTCTGCGCCTGCTTGTCGCCGCGGAGCGTGTCGACCTGGCGATACGTGACCATCGTCGCGCCGGTCATGCGGTAGTTCTTGCCGATCTTCGGCGGCTGCGGAAAGCCCATGTCCACGCGGTAGCGGACCGTCGCCTTCGGCGTGAAGAGGTGCGCGCGCTTTCGCGCGAGCTCTCCGGCGTACTGGCGAAGCGGCGCGAGGTCGTCGAGGATCCAGAACGAGCGGCCGTGCGTGCCGAGCACGAGGTCGCCCTCCTTGATGACGAGGTCGTGGATGGGGACGACCGGCAGGTTGCCGCCCAGGCGGTCCCAGCGGCCGCCACCGTCGAACGAGACGTACACGCCGGTCTCGGTGCCGGCGTACAGAAGACCGGGCTTCTCGGGATCCTCGCGGATCGCGCGCGTGAAGTCGCCGGCCGCGATCCCGTTCGTGATCTTCTTCCAGGTGCGCCCGTAGTCGGTCGTCTTGTAGAGGTATGGCGTGAAGTCGTCGAGCTTGTAGCGCGTGGCCGCGACGTACGCGGTCCCGGCGTCGTGCGGTGAGGCTTCGATGAGCGAGATGAGCGTCCACGCGGCCAGACCCGGCGGCGTGACGTTCCGCCACCGCTTGCCGTCGTCGCGCGAGACGTGCACCAGGCCGTCGTCGCTGCCCGCCCAGAGCACGCCGCGCTGGACCGTCGACTCCACGAAGGCGAAGACCGTGCAGTAGTACTCGGCCCCGGTGTTGTCCTTCGTGACCGGACCGCCCGACGGTCCGAGACGGCTCGGGTCGTTGCGCGTGAGGTCCGGGCTGATGGCCTGCCAGGACGCGCCCTCGTCGCGCGAACGGAAGACGCGGTTCCCGGCGTGATAGAGGATGTTCGGGTCGTGCGGTGAGAGCACGATCGGGCACGTCCACTGGAAGCGGTACTTCACGTCCTTCGCGCCCTCGCCCGAGCTCGATTCCGGCCAGACCATGATGTTGCGCGACTGGCCGGTCCGACGGTCGTAGCGCGTGATGATGCCCTGGTAGTTCCCGGCAAAGACGATGTTCGGGTCGTCGGGCCGGATGGCGATGTAGCCCGATTCGCCGCCGCCGATCGCGAACGTGTCCGCGCCGGTGATCCCGGCGATCGGCGCGCGGCTCGGGATGGTGATCGTGGTGTTGTCCTGCTGCGCGCCGTAGATGCGGTACGGCGTCTGCGTGTCGGTGATGACGTGATAGAACTCGGCGGTCGGCTGGTTGTAGACGCCGGTCCACGTCTCGCCGCCGTTGAACGTCACCACCGCGCCGCCGTCGTTGCCTTCGATCATGCGCAGCGGGTCGTTCGGATCGATCCACAGGTCGTGGTTGTCGCCGTGGGGCATGGACATCTGCTCGAAGGTCTTGCCGCCATCGCTCGAACGCCACGAGTCGACGTTCAGGACCCACACCGTCTCCGGATCCTTCGGGTCGGCGTAGATGTGGTCGTAGTACCAGGCGCGCTGCCGGAGGTTGCGGTCCTCCGATCCGCGCGTCCAGGTCTCGCCGAAATCGTCGCTGCGGTAGACGCCGCCGTCCTCGGCCTCGACGATCGTGTACACGCGGCCGCTCTTGGCCGCCGACGCGCTGATGCCGACCTTGCCGAGGGTGCCCTTCGGGAGGCCCTTCGCGCGCGTGAGCTCCTTCCAGGTGTCGCCGCCATCGTTGCTGCGGAAGATGCCGCTGCCCGGGCCGCCGGAGATGAGCTCCCACGGACGGCGGATCGCCTCCCAGAAGCTCGCATAGATGATCCGCGGGTTGTTCGCGTCGATCGATAGGTCGACCGCGCCGGCCTGCTCGTTCCGGTAGAGCACCTTCTTCCAGGTCTTCCCCCCGTCCCGCGTGCGGTACACGCCGCGCTCGGGGTTCGGCCCGTGGGCGTGACCGAGCGCCGCGACATAGGCGGTGTCGGGGTCATTCGGGTGGATGCGGACCTTGCCGATGTGCCGCGTCGCCTCGAGCCCCGTGTGCGACCAGGTCTTGCCACCGTCGGTCGAGCGATAGACGCCGTCCCCGTGGGCGACGTTGCCGCGGATGCAGCTCTCGCCCATGCCCACGTAGACCACATTCGGATCCGAGGCGGCCACCGCGATCGCGCCGACAGACGCGCGCTTGAAGAAGCCGTCGGACACGTTCTCCCAGTAGGTCCCGCCGTCCTGCGACTTCCACACGCCGCCGCCGGTCGAGCCGAAGTAGAAGGTGTTCCGATCGCGCGGATCGCCGGCGACCGCCCCGACGCGACCGCCGCGGAACGGACCGGCCTGGCGCCACTCGAGCTTGTCGAGAAGACCGGGCGCGACGCCGGTGCTGGCGGCGCGGCGCGGGCGTGCGGCGGTGCTGCGGGTACGAGCAGGCATATGGACGGCCCTCCCCAAACGACGTGGATCGCCCCGAATCTAGTCGTTCCGCGGGTAATCTGCCGTCGTGCCCGAGCCGTTCGCCTCGCTGCTCCAGGCCATGCTCGCCGTGCTGCGCGAGCACCAGTTCGTCACCCTGTTCGTGGTCATCGCGATCGAGGAGGCCGGCATTCCGCTCCCGGTCCCGGGCGACCTGATCATCGCGTTCTACGGGTGGCGCGCGTCGGGCGATCCGCTCGAGATGGCCCAGGTCATCGCCGTCTGCGCCCTCGCCTCGACCGCGGGCACGGTCCTGCCCTATGTGGTCGCGCGCCGGTTCGGACGAGTCGTCGCCACGCGTCTTGCCGGTTGGCTCGACATCGACAAGAAGAGCGTCGATCGGCTCGTGTGGCGCGTCGATCGCTACGGCTTCCGCGGCGTGCTCGTGGGGCGGCTCGTGCCGGGTCTGCGCGTCGCGGTGTCGCTCGTCGCGGGCACCGCGCACGTGGCGATCCCCCGCTTCTCACCGGCGGTCTTCCTCGCCGCGAGCGTCTACTGGACGGGCTGGGTCGTCGTCGGCGTGATCGTCGGCCCGCATCTGGTGGACGTCGTGAGCCCGGCGTACCTGGGCGTGGTCGTCGCCCTCATCCCGATCGTCGTCGTCGCGGCGTTCGTCGGTCGCGTCGTCTGGACGCGAACGCGGCGGCGGTCTTCTTAGACTCCGCGCATGCCCGGTTGCTGCGCCCCCGGCGATCTCGATGAGCTGTTCACTCCCGCGCAGGCCGCGGGCGACGCGCGCAGCTATCGGGAGAAGGGACTCGACGCCGAGGGGCGGAGGATCGCCGAAGCGATCCGCAGGGCGGGCCTCGCGGGTCTGACCGTGCTCGAGGTCGGCGGCGGGATCGGCGCGCTCCAGCTCGAGCTGCTTGGCTCCGGCGCGTCCCGCGCGACCAACGTCGAGCTCTCGCGCAGCTACGAAGGGATCGCATCCGAGCTCATCGCGGCTGCCGGACTCGAGGGGCGCATCGACCGCCGCGTCGCCGACTTCGTCGCGGAGGAGGGGTCGATCCCGCCGGCCGACACGGTGATCCTGCAACGCGTGGTGTGCTGCTACCCGGACGCGGACGCGCTCGTCGGTGCCGCCGCCCGCCACGCGACGCGCGTCCTCGTGCTCACGTTCCCGATCGATCGCTGGTGGGCCGGAGCGGCAGCGGCCCTCGTCAACGCCTGGCCTCGGCTGCGCGGGTGGAAGTTCCGCTTCTACCTGCACCCGACGACCGCGGTCATCGCGGCAGCGGAGCGCTAGGGACTGCGCATCACCGCCCGACGGAAGGGCATCCTCTGGCAGATGCTGGTCTTCGGGCGCGAGGCGTACGCCGCCTAGCGCCTCACCAGCGGTGATACGCCGGATGGCCCGGCTTGACCGCGACGAACGTGCCCCGCGACGTCGCGCAGACCTTCCCGCCGGCGGTGAGCTCGGCCTCCACGACCGCGCGGTCGTCGCTCACCTCGACCGGTCGCGCGACGATCTCGATGTCGCCGTCGGTCGGCGCGGGTCGCCGCAGCTTGATGGCGTACTCGGCGGTCACGGTGCACGGCGGCGCGGCCTTCCCGCTCCTCTTCATCAGGTGGTACGTGGCCGTCCAGTTGGAGTGGCAATCCATGAGCGTGCCGATCACGCCTCCGGAAAGCGCGCCGTCGTACGCCTCGTGGTGCTTGGACGCGCGCCAGGTCGCGACGACCGTGCCGTCGTCACGCGCGTGCGACTTCACCCGCAGGCCCTGCTCGTTCTTCGGCCCGCAGCCGAAACACGTGCCGTTCGGCGCGTAGCGATCCTGGAGCGACCCGTTCTCACCCATGTCCGGCAGCGTACCGGCCGCTACCAAATCCGGTTCCGTTGACGGTCGAACGCGCGTTCCATATCGTGCTACGCCTCGTGAGAACGTCCGTTCGATTCCCGGCGCGCACCAGCCTGGAGCAGATCCTGGAAGGTCTCCTCGCGGACCGCGAGTTCCAAGAGATGGTCACACGCTGGGAGCGTCTGCCCGCGCGGCCCGCGCGCCACGCGCCCTTCCCGGAATGGCTCGATGGACGCATCGCGGCGGCGCTTCGGCGGCGCGGGATCAACGAGCTCTACTCGCATCAGGCCGCGGCGCTGGAGTCGACGCGCGCCGGACGGCACACCGTGATCGTGACGC
The DNA here is from genome assembly GCA_041496945.1 of Candidatus Limnocylindria bacterium. GTDB lineage: Bacteria > Chloroflexota > Limnocylindria > P2-11E > P2-11E > CF-39. Next base: position 7,924 of record JBGQFO010000063.1, read on the forward strand.
CGACCGCGTCCGGCAAGACCCTCTGCTACAACCTGCCGGTCCTCGACGCGATCGCGAAGGACCCCTCCGCGCGCGCGCTCTACATCTTCCCCACGAAAGCGCTGTCGCAGGACCAGCTTGCGGAGCTCGAGCGCGAGTCCACCGACATGGACATCGACCTGGCGACCCATACGTACGACGGCGACACGCCGCCCGCGGTGCGCGCCGCCATCCGCAGCGCCGGGCACGTCGTCATCACCAACCCCGACATGCTCCACACCGGGATCCTTCCCCACCACACCAAGTGGGTGAAGCTCTTCGAGAACCTGCACTACGTCGTCCTCGACGAGCTGCACACCTATCGCGGCGTCTTCGGGAGCCACGTCGCAAACGTGCTCAGACGCCTGCGGCGCATCTGCGAGTTCTACGGGTCTCATCCGGTCTTCATCTGCACCTCGGCCACGATCGCGAACCCCGAAGAGCTCGCGCGCCATCACATCGAGGACGACGTCGTCGTCATCGACGAGTCGGGCGCGCCCCGTGGCGAAAAGGTGCTCGTGTTCGTCAATCCGCCCGTCGTCAACCGCAATCTCGGCGTCCGCAGGAGCGCGCTCCTCACAGGCCGGGACATCGCCGCGACGCTCCTCGCGTCCGGCGTCCAGACGATCGCGTTCGCGCGCTCGCGCGTCGAGACCGAGCTGCTCCTCACCTACCTTCGCTCGCGCTTCCCTCAACCGCAGTGGCCGTCCGATCTGATCCGGGGCTACCGCGGCGGCTATCTGCCTTCCGAGCGTCGCGCGATCGAGCGAGGGCTGCGCGATGGAAGCGTCCGCGGTGTCGTGTCGACGAACGCGCTCGAGCTGGGCATCGACATCGGCGCACTGCAGGCCGCGGTCCTCCTCGGGTATCCGGGGACGGTGGCCTCGACGTGGCAGCAGATGGGTCGCGCCGGGAGGCGCGAGGAGCTGTCGGCCGCCTTCCTCGTCGCCACGTCGTCGCCGACCGACCAGTACGTGGTGCAGCACCCCGAGTACGTCCTCGAGCGCTCGCCGGAGGCCGGCCTGGTGAACCCCGACAACCTCCACGTGCTGGTGCACCACCTGAAGTGCGCGGCGTTCGAGATCCCCTTCGATGCGCGTGAGCGATTCGGGACCGAGGACACGCCGGGCGTGCTCGCGTACCTCGACGAGCAGGGTGTGCTCCACGAGGCCGGAGGCAAGTACCACTGGTCGGACCAGGCCTTCCCGGCCGAAACGACGTCGCTACGCACCGCCACGAACGACAACGTCGTCATCGTCGACACGACCGGCCCGGCGCCGCGCACGATCGGGTCCGAGCACCACGACGGCAAGGCGCGGGTGATCGGCGAGATCGACCGCTTCGCCGCGCAGGTGCTGCTGCACGAGCAGGCCATCTACCTCCACGAGTCGAAGCAGTTCCAGGTCGAGCGGCTCGACTGGGACAACGCCAAGGCCTACGTGCGCGAGGTGAAGGTCGACTACTACACCCAGGCGGAGCTCGCGGTGCGCATCCGCGTCATCGACGAGTTCGACCGGCGCTCGGCACAGCGGGGCTTCGACCTCGCGCACGGCGAGGTCCTCGTCTCAACGCTCACCACCATCTTCAAGAAGCTCACGATGTACTCGCACGAGAACGTCGGCTGGGGAAAGATCCACCTTCCCGAGCAGGAGCTGCAGACGACGTCGTTCTGGTGCTCGCTGCCCGAGCGCGTCGTCGCGGGCTGGCCGAAGGAGCGCGTCGAGGTCGCGCTCGCCGGCCTCGGCAATCTGCTGCACGGGCTCGCGCCGCTCTTCCTCATGTGCGACCCGCACGACCTCGGCCTCGCGGTCGAGGTCCGCTCGCCGCACACCGAGCTCCCGACGATCTACCTCTTCGACATGACCCCCGGTGGCATCGGCTTCTCCGAGCGGCTGTTCAAGAGCGCGAGCCAGCTGTTCGACCGCGCGCGCGAGCACCTCGCCGCGTGCTCGTGCGAGACGGGCTGCCCCGCGTGCGTCGGACCCGCTTACGCGCTCGGGCCCGAGGTCCGCGAGGCGGTCGCGCATCTCCTCTCTCTCGCATGAACGATCTCCGCGCCCGGATCGCCGAGATCGTGGAGCGCGATCGCGCGCGTCGTGAGGTCGCGGATCCGGGCGGGCGCTTCTCAACGGTGCTCCGCTCCTCGCTGTTGGCTACGCCGGCCACGCCGGACGCGGCTCCCGAGGGCACGGGCCGGCTGGGCGCAAGCGCTCGTCGCGGAGCACCGTCTCGCGCGCCCGCCTCTGACGCGTCCGCCGATCAGCTGCCTTACGAAGTACGCGAGCAGCGCATCGCAGTCGACGACCTCGGGCTCGAGGTCGTCGGGAGGGGAGCCTGCGATGCGCTCCTCCTCCAACACCTGGGCCTCAAGGGCGAGCCGCCGGCACGATGGCAGGACGTGCTGTTCCTTGACACCGAGACGAC
>JBGQFO010000064.1:0-10343 GCA_041496945.1 Candidatus Limnocylindria bacterium
CGATCGTGTTCACCGCCGCGCCGCCCTGGACCTTCACCTCACGGATGTACATGTCCTGGATCACGTTGTGGGTCACCTTGTCGAACTCGAAGTCACCGCGCGGGCTCTTGAACTTCACGCCCTCGAGCGCGGCGATGAAGGCATCCTTGTTCGCCGTGTCGCCCTTGGTGGCCTGGAGCGCGAGGTCGACCGCCTGCATGCCATCCCACGCCTGCACGGCGAAGACGTCCGGCAGGAGGTTGTACTCCTTCTGATAGGCGTCGGTGAAGGCCTTGTTCTCGGCGTTGTCGAGCGTGACCGCCCAGAACAGTGAGGTCACCGCGCCGTTCGCGAGCTCCTTCACCTCTTTGAGCACGTCCTGCTCCGTGAGGAAGCCGGCGCCGTTCATCTTGTACCCGGCGGCGGGCATGCCGAGCTGGTTCCAGGCCTTGATGTAGTTGATCGCGTCGGTGCCGGAGAAGAAGGAGTAGATGTCCTTCGTGGGCTGGTTCTTCAGCTGCGTCACGAACGGAAGGAAGTCGGCGCTGCCGAGCGGCGCCTTCAGCGTGCCGGTGACCTTGCCGCCCGCGGCGGTGAATGCGTTGGTGAAGTCCGCGGCGGACTCCGTCCCGAACCCATAGTCGGCGACGAACGTGAAGGCTTCCTTCACGCCCTTCTTCGTCGCGAAGTACGTGCCGATGGGGTTGCTGATCTGCCACGAGCTGAACGATGAACGGAAGATGTACTTGCTCTTGCAGGCCGGCGTGCAGTTCGGGACGTCGCGCGTCAGCGAATTCCCGCCGGCGTTCGTCTCGATGAAGACCATCTTCGCCGTGTCGACCGCGTTGCGTATCGCGTAAGCGATCGGCGTCGCGACGATGCCCATCATGAAGTCGACCTGGTCCTGCTCGATGAACTTCTGCGTCTTCTGCGCGCCGACGGCTGGGTCGTTCGCCTCATCCTCGTACACGACGGTGACCGGGCGGTTCGCGAGCTTGCCACCCTTCTGCTTCAGATAGAGGTCGGTGGCGCGCTTCATCGAGTTGCCGAGCTCCGCGTACACCTTGGTGAACGGCAGGAGCTGACCGATCTTCAGCGCCTTCCCCGGTGTCGCCGTCGCGGCGGCGGTCGCGGTCGCGGCCGCGGCCGTCGGGCTGGGACTTGGTGCCGCCGCCGGAGCGCAGGCCGCGAGCGCCGCGGCGGAGCTCGCGACAAGGAACTGGCGACGCGAGAGGCGATAGGACTTGCGTTCTTGGCTACTCATGCGCACATCCTCCCCGGTGGTCTGACCGCGCGGGGAGCCTAGGCCGAGCCTTGGGCGGTGGCAAGAAGGCGCCGCCTGTTCTCAGGACTCGCGCTCGAAGAGCGCGGCCAGGCCCTGGCCCACGCCGATGCACATCGTCACCAGCGCGTACCGGCCGTTCCGGCGCGCGAGCTCGCGCAGCGCGGTCCCGGCCAGCCGTGCGCCGGACATGCCGATGGGGTGCCCGATCGCGATCGCGCCGCCGTTGGGGTTGGTGCGGTCGCCGGGCAGGCCAAGCTCGCGGATGCACGGGATGGCCTGCGCCGCGAAGGCCTCGTTGAGCTCGATGACGTCGCAGTCGTCAGGGCTGTGGCCGGTCCGCGCCATGAGCCTGCGCACCGCCGGGATCGGGCCGAGGCCCATGTAGTCGGGATGCACGCCCGCGCTGGCGCTCGCCACGAGACGTCCGAGCACCGGCAGCCCGAGCGCGGCCGCCTTCTCGCGCGACGCGACGATGAGCGCGGCCGCGCCGTCGTTGATGCCCGAGGAGTTCCCGGCCGTGACCGTGCCGCCCTCCTTGAACGCGGGCCTCAGCTTCGCGAGCTTCTCGATCGTGACATCGGGGCGCGGGTGCTCGTCATCGCTGACCAGCTCCTTGCCGTTGTGCACCGGCTGCACCTCGCCGCCGAAGAAGCCGGCGGCCTTCGCGCTCGCGTAGCGCTGCTGCGAGCGCAGCGCGAATTCGTCCTGCGCGGCGCGGGCGACGTGCTCCTTGGCGCAGACGTTCTCCGCGGTCTCGCCGAGAGAGATCGGGTGGTAGCCCAGGTCGATCATCCGCGGGTTGGTCATGCGCCACCCGATCGTCGTGTCGAACAGCACGCGCTCGCCCCGCGGGAACGCCTCGGACGGCTTGAGCGTGACCAGCGGCGCCCGCGTCATGCTCTCGACCCCACCGGCGATCACGACGTCCGCCTCGCCGGCGCGGATGCGGCGCGCCGCGTCGTTCACCGCCTCGAGCCCGCTGCCGCACAGGCGGTTCACGGTGATGCCGGGGACGGTCTCCGGCAGGCCCGCGAGCAGGGCGGCCATGCGTCCGATGTTGCGGTTGTCCTCACCGGCCTGATTCGTCGCGCCGAAGACCACCTCGTCGACCTCGGCGTCGCCGATGTCGGTGCGCTCGAGCACCGCGCGCACGACGTGAGAGGCGAGATCGTCGGGACGGATCGCCGCGAGAGCGCCGCCGTAGCGCCCGATCGGCGTGCGCACATAGCCGAGGATCATCGCGTCGCGCGGATCCTGGCTCACGGCGTCAGCGTCCCTCGAACTTCGCGCGACGCTTCGTGGTGAACGCGCTCACGCCCTCAGCGTAATCGCGCGTCCGTCCGGCGCGGTCCTGAAGGCCGGCTTCGACCTCGAGGAACGACGCGAGATCGTGATCCCACGACGCGGAGAGGCCCTCCTTGCTGAGCGCGAAAGCCTCGGTCGCGCCGGCCGCAAGCGTCTGAGCGTAGGCGCGCCACTCGCCCGCGAACGCGTCGTCAGGCCACACGCGGGTCACAAGACCGATGCCGAGCGCGTCGCTCGCCGTCACGGGATCGCCCGAGAGGATCATGTCCATCGCGCGGCCCCAGCCCACCAGGCGCGGGAGGAAGTAAGCGGAGCCCGCGTCGGGCACCAGGCCCACGCGGCCCCACGCCGCGCGGAAGGACGCGGACGCCGCGGCCACGCGCACGTCGCAGGCGACCGCGATACCGAGGCCCGCGCCGGCCACGACGCCGTTCACCGCCGCGATGACGGGCTTGCGCATCGCGCGGATCCCGGCGATCACCGGGTGGTAGCGGCGGCGCAGCTCGTTGCCCAGCTCGAGGTCGCGCCCGGCCTCGACCATCGCGACGCGGTCGCGCAGGTCCTGGCCAGCCGAGAACGCGCGTCCCGCGCCGGTTATGACCACCGCGCGGACGCCGGCATCGCGGGCCGTCTCCTGCACGGCCGCCGCGAGCGCGGTGGTGAGCGCCTCGTCGAACGCATTCAGCACGTCCGGCCGGTCGAGGGTGATGACCGCGAGCGCTCCGTCACGCTCGAGGCGCAGGGGAGCGGACACTACCTTCCTTTGAACCGCGGCTTGCGCTTGTTGACGAACGCGTCGACGCCCTCCTCCTTATCCTCGGTCGCGAAGAGCAGGTAGAAGGCCTTTCGCTCGAACTCCAGGCCCGCGTCGAGCGGCGAGTTCCAGGCGATATCCACCGCCTCGGTCGAAAGACGAGCGGCCACGGGCGCCTTCTCGGCGATCGTGCGTGCGAGCGCCTTGGCATCGTCCAGCCACGACGCGGCGGGATAGACGTGCACGACGAGGCCGATATCCTTCGCCTCCTGCGCGCCGATGAAGCGACCGGTGAGGATCATCTCGTTCGCGATCCACTTCCCCACCGCGCGCGTGAGGCGCTGCGTGCCGCCCGCGCCCGGCATGATCCCGAGGTTGATCTCGGGCTGGCCGAACTTCGCGGTCTCGGAGGCCACGATGATGTCGCAGATCATCGCGAGCTCGCAGCCACCGCCGAGCGCGAAGCCGGACACCGCCGCGATGATCGGCGTCTTGATGCGACGAATGACCTCCCACTTCGCGGTGAGGTCCTGCGCGAGCATCGAGATGGGCGTCACGCCGACGAAGGCCTCCTTGATATCCGCACCCGCGGCGAAGGCCTTGTCGTTGCCCGTGAGGACGATGCAGCGGCATTCGGCGTCGTCATCGAGCTCGCGGAGCGCGTCGCCGAGCTCGGTCAGCAGCTCCGCGTTCAGCGCGTTCAACACCTGCGGCCGGTTCAGACGCACCAGTGCGATCGCGCCTTCCTTTTCGACGACGATCGTGTTCGCCACGTTCCACCTCCGACCTGCGGAGCGCAGGCCGCCTAAGTATCCGCATCTCGGTCGCGCCGTGACGCGCGGCCGATCTAGCGGAGCTGTCCCTTCGGCGGCGGCTGGCATCGGGGGCAGACGTACATCTCGTCCAACCCGTGCCGGGTGCGCACGATCGTCGCGCCGCAGCGCGGGCACGGCTCGCCGGCCTTGCCGCGGACGTTCATGTGGCCGCGCACCTTCGTTCCCAGCTCGGGCGGCAATTCGCGTTCGACGATCTCCGCCGCCCGCTCGAGGGTCGCGCGTAGCGCCCCGCGGAGCCGATCCATCTCACCGCCGTCGAGCGAGGACACGCGGCGCTTCGGATGGAGCTTCGCGGCCCAGAGGATCTCGTCGGCGTAGGCGTTGCCGATGCCCGCGATGAACTCGTCGTCCATGAGGAGATTCCGCAGCTCGCGGCGCGTCGCCTTCGCACGTTTCGCGAACTCGTCCGCGGTCCAGGCGAGCGTGCCGGCCTCGTCGCCCTGGCCGGCGTACTGCGGGATGTCGGCGTCGCTCGCGCCGGGTGGCAGCAGGTAGACCTTACCCATGCGGGTGTCGTCGCGATAGCGAAGGTCGACGTCGGCGAAGCTGAGCGCGAAGGCCGTCGTCGCGCGGATCTTCGTCGCCGGCGGCACGAGATCGAAGAGGCCCGAGAGCATCGGATTGACCACGACGCGCGTGCCGTCATCGAAGGTGAACGCGAGGAAGCGCCCGCGGTGAGCGACGCCCGTGAGCACGCGGCCGCGCAGCGCCTCGTCGAACGGCCGGATCGCGCGGAGCACGAGCGGATCGTGCAGGCGCACCGCCGTGACGCGTTTTCCGACGACCGCCGTCGCGATGCGCGAACGAAGCACATGGAGGTCCGGCCACTCCGGCATCGGTCGCCCCTTAGTCCTTGACGGCGTCGAGCCAGCGCGCCTCGGGTAGCGCGAAGCGCCGCGCCGCCCACCCGAGCGACGCCTTCAGCTGACGCCGCTGGATCGAGCGCAGCCGCGGCAGGCCGGGCAGCGGCGGGCGCCACGACGCGTTCGCGAAGAGGCCCGCGATCCCCGCGATCGAGCCGTCGAGCTCGCGCGCGCGGAGGGGCAACAACTCCTCGTACCACGCGAGGACGCGCTCCGGTCGAGGACCTCCCTCCGCCGCGACGGCCTGCGCGAACGCCGCGGTGTCGAACTCCGCCGGCCCGACGCTCGCGAACGGCCAGTCGAACATCACGAGGCGCTCCCCGATGAGTCGGATGTTGTCGGACCGCGTGTCGACGTGGAGCAGCGCGAAGGGACGGCGCGCCGACACGAGACGGCGTTCGAGGTCGCGAAGCGTCGGGAGAGCGACGTCGAGCCATTCACGCGCCTCGTCCCGTCGCCGGCCGGCGAGCGACGCGGTGCCGTCGAGCTCGCCCGTCTTCGCAAGCTGATCCCAGAATCGTCCGAGTCGCTGGTGCTGCGTGCGCGGCAGCCCGCGGGGGAGGGCCACACCGAGCGTGCGCCGGTGGAATCGCGCGTACGACCGCGACGCCAGACGCGCCTTCTTCTTCGTCCACGGCGGCATCGTGGCCGGCCCGAGATCCTCCATAAGCAGCACGTGCCAGCGGTCGAGGCGGAACGAGCCGTACTGCCTCGGGATGTTCCGGCCGGCGAACGGCGCGACCATGCGGTAGTTCCGCTCCTCGCGCTCCACCGGAAAGATCGCCGCGCTCCCCGGCGGGGGCGGGTACGCGCCCTTGAAGAAGGCGCGCCGGCCGTCCGCGAGCCTGAGCCGGAAGGTCGCCGACGCGGCGTACCCGCCGTACGCGATCGTCGCGCGCGCGACCGGGGCGCCGAGGCGGCGCTCGGCCTCGCGACGCACCTCCACGGGTACATCGCGCCACGCCGGTTTCGGTTCGCGGGTGCCGACCATCCCTGCGTACGGTACGGCGCTGACCTTCGGCCCTAGCGTCGATCGGATCGGTGACCGAGGCTCGGGCGCATGACCACGCGCGAGCGGCCACGCGGTCTCCTGCGTCTCTTCCTGCGGGTGCCGGCCCTCCTCTATCACGGGCAGCTCGCCGCCTGGATGGGCCGCCGTCTCCTGGTGCTGACCACGCGTGGCCGGCGCACCGGGCGCCCGCGGGTCAGTGGCCTGAACTACGCCGTCGCCGGCGAGACGGTGTACGTGATCGCGGGATACGGTCCGTCGACCGACTGGTACCGGAACCTCCGTGCGGATCCGCGGGTCGAGGTGCGCGTGGGCCGACGCCGCTGGCCGGCGCTCGCCCGCACGATCACCGACCCCGACGAGCGACGGCGCGGCCTCGAGCTCCTGCGCCGCAGCGCGCTCCAGCAGGGCCCGCCACGCCTCCTGCGACCGCTCGTCACGCGGCTCGGCCTCGACTATGACGCCGAGGTCCGCGCCTTCGATGCGAACGCCGCGGGGATGCCGCTCGTGGCGCTCCGGCCCGCCCCCGTCTAGCCGCGCTCGCGCAGCTTGTATCGCTGGATCTTGCCGGTGGCCGTCTTCGGCAGCTCGTCCACGAACTCGATCCAGCGCGGGTACTTGTACGGCGCGATGCGGGTCTTCACGAATGCCTTGAGCTCCTCGGCCAGCGCGTCGCTCGCCTTCATCTTGTCCTTCAGCAGCACGAAGGCGCGGGGCTTTGTGAGCTCGTCCTTGTCCTTCGCGCCGACGACGCCGCACTCAAGCACCGCCGCGTGCTCCATGAGCGCGGCCTCGACCTCCGCCGGCGACACCCACTGACCCGAGACCTTGAGCATGTCGTCGGAGCGCCCCTCGTAGGTGAAGAAGCCGTCGGCGTCGAGGTGGTACTTGTCGCCGGTGACCGTCCATTCACCTCTGAACGTCGCCTTCGATTTCTCGTGCTTGTTCCAGTAGAAGGCGCAGCACGAGTCGCCGGAGACCCAGAGGTTGCCGGTCTCCCCCGGTCCGAGCGCGCCGCCGTCGTCGTCGACGATCTTCGCCTTGTAGCCCGGGACGACCGTGCCGCTCGTGCCGCCGCGCGCCTGGCCCGGACGATTGCAGATGAAGATGTGGAGCATCTCGGTGGACCCGATGCCGTCGAGGATCTCGGTGCCGAAGCGCTTCTTCCACGCGTCGAACAACGGCTTCGGCAGCGCCTCGCCGGCGGAGACACAGAACTTGAGCGACGAGAGGTCGTATCTGAAGCCCTCCTCGGGATACGCGAGGAGCGCCGCGTAGAAGGTCGGCGCCGTGTACATGACCGTCGGCCGTTCCGTCGTGACGAGGCCGTACACCAGATCCGGCGTCGCGCGTTCGGGCTTGTAGACGACCGACGCGCCGTACCGCAGCGGGACGAACACGCCGTTGCCTAGCCCGTAGGCGTGGAACAGCGGCGAGACCGTGAAGTAGCGGTCCTGCTCGGTGCAGCCGAGCACGTAGCGGCCGAGCGTCTCGGCCGAATAGATCATGTCGTGCTGCAGGTGCACGGCGCCCTTCGGGAAACCCGTCGTGCCCGACGAGTAGAGCCAGAAGCACATGTCGTCGGGCGTGGTGTCGGCCGGGCTCAGCTGGTCACGCGCGGCCGCCAGCGCGTCTTCGAACGAGACGACGCCGGCGGGCAGCGGGCCGCCATCGGGTGGGAGCGGACCGGTCCCCGATGTCGTGACCAGGATCTGTCGCAGACGCGGGCAGTCCTTCCGCACGTCGAGCACCTTCTGGAGGAGCGGCGCCGAGACCACCACGGCCTTGGCACGGCTATCGCGCAGGATGTAGGTGAGGTCGCGCGCGATGAGCAGCGTGTTCGTCGGGACGGGTACGGCGCCGATCTTGATGGCGCCGAAGAACGCGTAGACGAACGCGGGCGAGTCGAGGCAGAGGATGACCACGCGATCCTCGACGTCGACTCCGAGCTCACGCAGCGCGTTGCCCGCACGGTCGACGTTGCTCGCGTACTCGCCGTACGTGACCGTGGCGCCCTGACAACGGATCGCGATCGCGTCCGCGCGCGTATCGCGATGCGCGTCGACATACGTCATGGCGGCGTTGTAGCGGGCCGGCAGCTCCGGCAGCTCGATCTGGGAGCGGGTCGCGATGTCGGTCATGGCTCTGCGTGCGCCTCCGCCGCGATGATGGCACCACGCGCAAGCGCGGGCGCGAACGTCACGACTCGGCCCGCCGCGTCCAGAAGCCCTCGCGGTCGTACCCGCGGATGACCGCGAGCACCTCGGCCGACGGCGCCTCGGTCACGCCGACGTCGTCGGCGACCTGTAGGTCCCAGCCGGTGTTCGCGCGGATGTCGTCGACCGACGACGTCGGATGGTGACTCACGAGCACCGCCTCGCCGTCGGCGAAGCGGAACACCCCCAGGGTGGTGATGAGCACCGCGGGGCCGCCGCGCGTCAGGCCGACGCGCTCCCGCCACCGCGGACCGTCGCCGTATCCCGGCGAGGTGATGAAGTCGACGCGCTCGCGCAGGCGCCGCTTGTCGTGGGACATGATCACGATGAGCCGTCCGGCGAGGCTGGCGATGTCCGCGCCGCCGCCGGAGCCCGGAAGCCGCACCGTCGGATGTGAGGGGTCCGGTCCGATCGCCGTGGTGTTCAGGTTTCCGCGCCGGTCGATCTCCGCACCGCCGATGAATCCCGCGTCGACCTCGCCGCGCTGCAGGAGGCCCATGAGGTCGATCATGCGCGTGCACCACGTCGCGCCGCGGACGTTGGGCGGGTCGCCCATGGTGTACAGGAGCTCGGTCGACGGCTCGTCGCGGACGACCCCGAGCTCGAAGAGGCCGATCGCGTTCGGCGCGTGCGTGCGCTTCGCGATGACGAAGGCGATGAGCGGCAGCCGCATGCCCACGAAGACGCGCTCGCCGTCGCGGATCTCGCGCGCCGCCTGCGCGACCATGAGCTCGCCCGGCGTGACGTCCATCAGAAGAGCGCCGGAGCGGCCGGCATGCCGCGGACGCGCAGCGCATCCCAGCGCGGACCGAGCAGGCGCAGGTACGCAGCCCGATCGGCCAGGCCGGTGACCCATCGCCCGATCCAGGCGTCGAAGCCTTCGACCGTGCGCGTCTCGCGGTGGTACTCGTGGAAGAAGTCGTGGTCGCGGTCGTACCGACCCTGCAGCGGCGACGGGTGGCAGGCCCCCGGCTCGGCCACCACCGCGGCGACCTTCATCGCCGGGACGATCGTGCGATTCGGGTCGCTCGCGATCACGTCGCGCGCCACGATCTCGTCCGCCAACACGATCACCCGCGTCGCCGCGAGCGCGGCCTCCTGCGTCACGCCCCAGGGTCCCCAGAGCTGCGCGTTCCCGGACTCGTCCGCCCGCTGGACGGCGATGACCGTCACGTCGGGCGTGATCGCCGGGATGAGGAGCAGCGGCGACCCATCGAAGGGCGACGCAGACTCGCGGAGCGTGCCGTTGGCGCGCGGGATGTCCGAGCCAAGGAGCGTGCGCGTCGGGATGTACGGCGCGCCGATCGCTCCGGCCAGCAGCGCCTGCGCGATCGTGAAGTTGCTGTGGTCGTGGATCTCGATGCGCCGCGGGATGCCCTGTTCCACCGCGCGTCGATAGCAGTGCGCGAGGCCGGCGGAAACGTTCCCCACCCAGGCCGCGTCGACGCGGCGCACGCAGCCCGCGCCGATGAGCTGATCGAAGAGGATGTCGGAGATCGGTCCGATGAGCGCGAGCTCGCGCCGGCGCTGGCGGATGAGCTCGTGCGCGAAGGCGAAGGGGATCGCCGGCTCGAGCGCGCAGCCGATGGCGATGGACGCCCCGTCCGGGACGAAGCGCGCGACGGCCTCTTTCAGGGTCGTGCGCTTGTCCGTCGTTAGCGGCCCTTGTAGTCGGGCTTTCGCTTCTCCACGAACGCGCGCACGCCCTCACGCGCGTCCTCGCTCTTGAAGAGGCGGATGAGCGCGGCGCGCTCGATGGCCAACCCCTCCGCAAGGGATGTGCCGTAGCCCTGCACGGCCGCGAGCTTGATCTGCCCGCGGGCGTAGCTCGGACCGGTGGCGTATTCCTGGGCGAGGGCGACGGCGCGGGTCAGAAGGTCCGCGGCGGGCACGAGCTCGTCGACGATGCCGGCCTCCCAGGCATCATGCGGCGACAGCGTCGTCCCCCGGAGCATGAGACCGAGCGCCTTCTGGCGCCCGATGAGACGCGGCAGGCGCTGCGTGCCGCCCGTGCCGGGGAGAAGCCCGAGCGACACCTCGGGCAGGCCGATCTTGTAGCCGCCCTCCGCCGCGATGCGGAAGTCGCAACAGAGCGC
>JBGQFO010000065.1:0-10331 GCA_041496945.1 Candidatus Limnocylindria bacterium
CGATCCAGCTCAAGGAGAGCGCGCCGGCGGAGTGGCAGCGCTACACCGACAAGTGGGTGACCGACGCGAACGCCGGCGTCCACACCTACGGCCGGTACTCGTGGAACGTCATGGGCTCGCAACCGTGCCCCAGCCCGTCGCCTTCGCCGTCGCCGAGCGCCTCGGTCTCACCGCGTCCGTCGGGCTCGGGCCTGCCCAGTGGCAGCCCGACGCGGCCGCCGCTGCCCACGGTGAGCCTGCCGCTGCCCACGATCCTCCCGACACCGACACCGACGAAGACGCCATAGTCCCAGCGTGACCCCCGGCGGACGCCGCCTCACCGCGATCGTCGCGTGCGTGGAGGCGACCGGCCGCGTGCTCCTGGTGAGACAGATCGCCGGTCCCTACGCCGGCGCGTGGCTCCTCCCCGGTGGCGGCGTCGACGACGGCGAATCGATCGAGGAGGGCCTGCGGCGCGAGATGCGCGAGGAGACGGGCTGCGAGCTGCGTGACCTGCGTCATGTGGCGACGTACGAGGTCGACGAGCGGACGCAGGACTTCCGCGCGCTCGTGCATCTGTACCGCGGGACGGCGATGGGACAACCGAGGGCGGAGCCCGGCTCCGCGGTGCGCTGGTCAGCCCCGACGGATGGCGGCTTCCATCCCGCGCTCCGTCGCGAGCTCGTCGATGCCGGGCTGCGCGTGGAGGACGAGCGCGCGCTGGAGGACGCCTTGAGCGCGACGAACGTGCGTATGCGGCGGGTCTAGCGTGCCATCCCGGATCTAGAGCCGCACGATCGTGGCGCCCTCGCCGCCCTCGCTCTGCGCCGCGGGCGAGTGCTCGCGCACGAGCGGATGCGTCGCCAGCATCTCGCGCACGGCGGCGCGGAGCGCTCCGGTGCCCTTCCCATGGACGATCCGCAGCCGGTCGATGCCGGCGACGGCCGCGTCGTTGAGGTAGCGGTCGAGCACGGCGAGCGCGTCCTCGGCCCGAGCGCCACGGAGGTCGAGCTGGAGCGGGACGCTCGGCGCGCTGCCGGTGATCGCCGGTCGCACGGACCGAAGCGGCGCCTCGAACGCCGGCGCCTCGCGCAGGCTGCTCGCCGGCACACGCAGGCGCAGCGGGCCCGCGGCGACGTCGGCCATGCCCTTGTCGTCGATGGCCAGCAGCGTGCCCGGCTCGCTCACCCCCTCCACCAGCACCGGCGAGCCCACGGCCACGGGAACGGTCGCGCGCGGACGCGTCTCCTCGTCGCGTGACGACCCGCGCGTCCGCTCGGCGCCGGCGAGCGCCTCGCGCGCTTCGTCGACGAGGTTCCGCTTCGCGGCCTTGTCGCGCGCCTGCTCGGCCTGATGGAGCGCGCGGCGCGCCTGAAGCAGCAGCTCGTCGGCCTCGGTCCGCGCGCGGCGGCCCGCGCGCTCGGCGTCGTCGCGCAGCTTGGCGGCCTCCCGTTCCGCGTCCGCCGTCGCGCGTCGCGCGTCCTCGGCCGCGACGCGCGCCTGGTCGAGCGTCCCCGCGAGCTCGGTGCGCTGCCGCTCGGCCTCGCGCAGGGTCCGCTCGAGCGAGCGATGCAGCTCGGAGAGGTGGGACTCGGCCCGATCGAGCACCGCGCGGTCGAGCCCGAGCCGCGACGCGATGGCGAACGCGTTTGAGGCGCCGGGAAGACCCACGTGCACGCGGTACGTCGGGCGGAGCGTCTCGGCATCGAATTCCACGCTCGCGTTCATCACGCCCGGCGTGTTGAGGGCGAAGGCCTTGAGCTCCGGGTAGTGCGTCGTGGCGGCCACGAGTACGCCGCGAGCCAGGAGCGTCTCGAGCACGGCCATCGCCAGAGCCGCACCCTCGTCGGGGTCGGTGCCCGCGCCGAGCTCGTCGAGGAGCGCGAGGTCGCCCCTCTCCGCCTCCGCGAGCGTCGCGACGACGTTCCGCAGGTGCGAGCTGAACGTCGAGAGGCTCTGGGCGATGGACTGCTCGTCGCCGATGTCCGCGAACACGCGCTTCACCACGGGTACGCGGCTGCCGCGCTGGACCGGAAGCTGCAGCCCGCACGCGGCCATGAGCACGAGGAGCCCGATCGTCTTCAGCGTCACCGTCTTGCCGCCCGTGTTCGGACCGGTGACGACGAGCGCGCGGAAGTCGGAGCCGAGCCGAACGTCGATGGGCACGACCTCGCCACCCTGGGTCACCAGGAGGGGATGGCGTGCCTTCACCAGGTCGAGCTGCCCGTCGCCATCGAGGACGGGGCGCTCGCCATCCAGCGCATCCGCCAGGAGCGCCTTGCTCATCGCGAGGTCGAGACGCGCGAGCGCGCTCACCACCGCATCGAGCTCGTCCGCGTCCTTCTCCACGCGGCGCGAGAGCTCCTCGAGGATGCGCTGGACCTCGGCCTTCTCGGCGAGCTCGGCCTCGCGCAGCGCGTTGTTCGCCTCGAGGATCTCCAGCGGCTCGATGAACACGGTCGCGCCCGACGCCGATTGGTCGTGGATGATCCCCTTCACCGCGCTGCGCATCTCGGACTTCACCGGGACCACGTACCGGCCACCGCGCTGCGTGACGATCGGCTCCTGCAGCGCGCGTGCGAGGTCGGGCGACCGCAGCAGGCCGTCGAGCCGCTGCTGGAGCCGGGCCTGGGCGGCCCGGAGGTCGGCGCGGAGCGAGCCGAGCCTCGGACTCGCGCGATCGAGCACCTCGGCGGTCCCGGAGACGGCGTGCTCGATCGCCTCCGCGAGCGGACGCGGCGGCCGCGCGAAGCGCGCCAGCGCGGCGAGCGGCGGGTACGGGTGGACGTCTTCGAAGAGCTTCTGCGCGGCGCGGATCGTGTCGGCGACCTGCAGGAGCTGGTCGGGATCGAGCGCGCCGCCGAGGCGCGCGCGGCGCAGGGCGTCGCGGATGTCGCGCGCGCCGCCGATGCCCGCGGACGGCTGCGCCCGCAGCATCGTGCGTGCCGCCGCCGTTTCGTCCTGAAGGCGCTCGGCCTCCTTCAGATCGCTCGTCGGAGCGATGTGCTCCGCGAGCTCGCGGCCGGGGATGAACGAGGAATGCTCCGCGAGCAGCGCGCGCACCGCCGGCAGCTCGAGCGTGCCGAACGATCGCTCGGTGATGCCGCTCACGCTCGGCTGACCCCGCGCGATCCACGGACCGCGAACCGCCACCGCTTCCCGGACGTGCGGCTCGGAGCGATGCCGATGCGCGCGCTCCGGACGACCGCGGATGACCGGACCGGCTCCCCCGCCCGGAGGTGCAGAGATGAGCGGACCAGGTCCATCCCGGTGTGGGCCACCGCCAGGTCGAAGGCGCGACCGAGGCGGCCCGGTCCAGCCAGGGCGCGCGCATCGTCGCCCAGACCGACGAGCGGCTCGGCCCCTCGCAGCAGCACGGCGCCGGCGATGCCGGGGACGTGCGCTACCACATTCATGCAGTGATGGCTCCCGTAGCTGAAATACACGTACGCGACCCCCGGCCTTCCGAACATCACGGTCGTGCGCGGCGTCGGACCGCGAAAGGCGTGCGATGCGGGGTCCTGCCGACCGAGGTACGCCTCGACTTCCACGAGCCGCGCGGCGCGGCGTCCGCGCAGGTCATCGTAGACGAGCACCCTGCCGAGAAGGTCGCGCGCCACGACGAGGGTCGATCGCGCGTAGAAGGAGCGTGATAGGCGCGGACCCAGGGCCCCGGCGGATCGGGCGGGTGTCTTGGTCAGATCTTGCGGCGTGGGTCGAGCGCGTCGCGGAGACCGTCGCCGACGAAGTTGATCGACAGGACCGTGATCACGATGCACAGGCCCGGGAAGATCACCCAGTGTGGCGCGATGTCGAGGAAGTTGGAGCCGTCAAAGAGGATGCGGCCCCAGGTCGGCACGTCGGACGGGAAGCCGAGGCCGAGGAACGAGAGCGTGGACTCGGTGATGATCGCGCCGCCCACACCGATGGTCGCCGCGACGAGCACCGGTCCGAGCGTGTTTGGGAGGATGTGCTTGAAGATGATCCGGGCGTCCTTGTCCCCCACGCAGCGCGCGGCTTCCACGAACTCCTTCTGCTTCAGCGAGAGGAACGAAGCGCGGACCAGACGCGCCACGGGCATCCAGTTCAGGATGCCGATGACGAACACCACCATGAGGAAGATCCCGAGCTCGGGGCCGAACGTCTCCTTGAGCGAATCTCGGAAGAGGTACACGAGCACGAGCAGGAGGGGCAGGATCGGGAGCGACAGGAACATGTCGGTGAGGCGCATCAGCGGGTTGTCGAGCCGGTTGAAGTAGCCGGCGATCGCGCCGACGGTCACGCCGAGGCTGATCGCGAGGAGCACCGCGGTGAAGCCCACGGCGATGGAGATGCGGCCGCCGTTGAGCGCCCGCGCCAGGAGGTCGCGGCCCTCGTCGTCGGTGCCCATCGGGAACTGGAACGAGGGCCCGTTCAGGGAGCGGGTGACGTCGATCTCGGTGGACGAGCCGCCCCAGACGAACGGCCCCACGAGCACGGCGACGACGAGGAAGGCGAGGACGAACAGGCCGGTCATCGCAAGCTTGTCCCGGGTGAACGTGTACCAGGCGTCCTGCCAGAGCGAGCGCGACGGCCGCTGGTGTTCGTGCGTCCCGACCGCCGTGACGGTCTGGGTCTGCGTGGCCATTACGAGTACCGGATCCGCGGGTCGAGCACGCCGTACAGGACGTCGGCGACGAGGTTGAAGCTCACCACGAGCACGGCGAAGATGAACAGCACCGCGGTGACGACCGGCGTGTCGCCCTGGCCGATCGAGCGGACCAAGAGCTCGCCGATGCCGGGGACGTGGAAGATCTGCTCGGTCACGATCGCGCCGCCGAAGACGCCGGGGATACCGAGCGCGACGAGCGTCACGACCGGGATGAGGCTGTTCCGCAGCACGTGGCGGATGACGACGAGACGCTCCTGGAGCCCCTTGGAGCGGGCGGTGCGGACGTAATCCAGCGGCAGGTGTTCGAGCATCTCCGAGCGGATATAGCGGGTGAAGATCGCGGCGTCGAAGAGACCGAGCACCGCGATGGGCATGATCGACTGCCGCAGCTGATCCCCGAGCGATTGAAGGTCGACGATCTTGAGGTTCGAGTTGTACACGAAGGGCAGCCAGTGGAGCTTCACGGCGAAGATGATGATGAGGAGAAGTCCGGTGAAGAAGGTCGGGACCGAGAAGCCCACGTAGGTGGTCGTCGAGATGAGGTGGTCGATCCAGGAGTTGCGGCGCACGGCGGAGATCATGCCGACGGGCAGCGCGATCACGAGGCCGAGGATGTAGGCGACGCCCACGACGGCCAGCGTGTTCGGCAGGCGCTGCTGGATGAGCTCGATGACCGGTGAGTGACTCATGAACGAGTAGCCGAAGTCGCCGCGGAGGAGGCCACCGAGCCAGAGCACGTACCGGACGTACCAGGGCTGGTCGAGGCCGAGGGACCTGCGGATGGCCTCCCGCGCCTCCGGTGGGACGCGCGGGTCGGCGCCGAACCCCGAGAGAGGGTCGAGTGGCGCGAGCGCGAGGATCACGTAGACGACGAAGGTGATGGCGAGCAGGGTCGGGATCGCGATGATCAACCGGCGTGTGATGTAGCGACCCATGCCTAGTCCGTCACCCTGCCGATCCGGGGCCTGGTGGCGTGGTGGAGAACCTCCACCACGCCACCGTGCGGGCCCCTAGCGCGTGCTACTTGGACCAGTCCGCGACGTTCCACATCTCGGAGTCCCATGGCGTCGGGTCGACGCCCTTGAGGCTCTTCGATACGCCAGAGGTCGCGAAGGTGCGGTTCACGATCGGGATGACCACGACGTCCTGGAGCAGGAGGTCGTTGGCCTGCGTCGCGAGAGCGTTGCGCTTGGTCTGATCGGTCTCCTTCTTGAGGGACGCCACGATCGCGTCGAAGTCCTTGTTGCAGTAGCGGCTGTAGTTACCGAACTGCCAGTTGTTCGCCTTCGCAGCGATCTGTGCGCACGACCAGCCCGAGCTGTAGTAAGACGTCGGGTCCGGGTCGCCGGAGTTCGTGTACATCTCGATATCCGCCCAGAAGTGGTTCGCGCCATCCGGAGACGTGTTGGTGAAGAACACTGCGGCGTCGACGTTCTTCAAGGTGATCTTGAAGCCGACCTTCTCCCAGTTGGACTTCATCACGTCCTGGACCTTCTGACGGACCGCGTTGATGGTGGTCTGGTACGTGGCCTCGAGGCGCACCCCGCCCTTTGAGCGGACGCCGTCGGAGCCCTTGACCCAGCCGGCCTTGTCGAGCTCCGCGTTGGCCGCGGCGAGGTCGAACTTGCAGACATCGAACGCCGCGCTGGCCTTTGAGTTCATCGGCTCGGGCGCGGTGAGGATGTTGCAGCTTGGCTTGCCCGTGAGACCGTCACCGTAGAACTGCGTCGCGACGGTGGCGCGGTCGGTCGCCATCGCGAGAGCGCGACGGACGGCCTTGTCCGAGAAGAACGGGTGCGGCTGGTCCGCCTCTCCGCGCTTGTCGCCAAGCGAGGCGGCGGGGTTCGCGAAGTTGACGAGGATGCGCTCGACGCTCGACCCGTAGACCGTGACGAGGTTCGCGAAGGTCGAGGCCGTGGCCATCGGCTTGAGCACCGACGCGTCGACCTGGAGGTTCCAGGCGTAGTCGGCCTCGCCGGTCTGGAACGCCGCGCGGGCCGCGCCCGGGGCGTCGCCGCCACCCTTGAAGGTGACGGACTTGAAGAACGGCTTGTTCGGGTCGCGGAAGTTCTCGTTCATCACGTAGGTGACGGTGTCACCCGGCTTGAACGTGTCGACCTTGTACGGACCCGTGCCGATCGGCTTCTGGTCCGCGGTGCAGTTCTTCGCAGCCGCGCCGACGCAGCTCGTGTACTGCTTCTCCTGGAGGACCAGGTTCCCGCCGCCCACGCCCCACTGGTAGAAGAAGGGGTTCGTGTCGGTATACGTGACGACGACGGTGGCCGCGTCCTTCGCGACGACCGAGGCGACACCATCGCAGTAGGAGTTCGTCGAGGCCGCGGTCGCCTTGTCGCACTGGTACTTGAAGGTGAAGGCAACGTCACTGGCGGCGAAGGGTGTCCCGTCGGACCACTTCACGCCGGTGCGCAGCTTCCACGTGACCGTCTTGAAGTCGGCGGTCACGCCGCCGTTCGCGGGTGTCGGGATCTCCGCGGCGAGCCCGTTGGCCACCGGGAGCCCGTCCTTGCCGAACGATGCCATCGGCTCGAGAACGAGACGGCTTGCGTCGGCGTCCTTCGTGCCGGTCGCCTGGTGCGCGTTCAGGATCGTCGGTGCCTGCCAGTAAAGGATCTTGAGGTCGCCACCGAGGCCGCGTGTGGCTGGTTTCGGTGTCGCGGTGGCCGCGCTCGGTGCCGTCGTTGCCGACGGTGCCGGCGTTGCTGACGTGCCGCACGCTGCGGCGACGAGCATCGCGACACCCATGGTCGCTAGGACTCGCCTGTATTGACTCACTGCCTGTCGTACCTCCCACGCGTCTTCCCGCGGCCAGTTCCGCCATACGGGAGACCGGCCTCGAATCTTGGCAGGCTACCTGCGCCTTGCCGGTCCTACAAGTGCGTACCGCTGAGCCCGACGGCGGTTCAGGAGCGCAGTACCGCTCCGAGGGCCCGCTCCAGGCGCCCCTGGATGCGCCGGAGGGCCTTTTCGACGTCCCCCTCCGACAGCGTCCCGCTCGGAGAGCGGAGGACGATCCGGACGGCGAAGCTCTTCTTCCCCGCGGCGAGCTGCGGACCGCGGTAGACATCCCGCAGGACGACCGCTTCCACCGTGCCCTTGGCGGCCTCGAGGATGCCGTGCTCGATCTCGGCGTAGCGCTTCGCCTCCTCGACGACGATGGCGAGGTCGCGCAGGGCGGCGGGGTAGCGCGGCGGCACCGCGGCCGCGGGTCGCTCGGGGATCTCGGCCAGGAGCTGCGCGAGATCGAACTCGACGAGGTACGTCGCCTCGGGCAGCTCCCACCCGGCGGCCACGCGCGGGTCGACCTGGCCGCCGACGGCGACGGTGCGGCCGTCCGCCTCGAGGCGCGCGGATCGACCCGGGTGCATGCCCGGCGCGCCACGCACGAGCGGTGCGCGTGTCTGGGCGCCGATCGCGTCGCGCAGGCCGCGGACGACGCCGCGCAGGTCGTGGCCGTCGAACGGGCGCTCGGGCGTGATGAACGTCTCGCCCTCGCGCACCGGCTCCGCGAGGCCGGAGAGGAGGATGGCCACGGTCCACCGCTCCTCGGGGAGATCCTTCGGCCGCGGCAGGTAGGCCGGCGCGATCTCGAAGATCGCGACGCCCGACCGATGGCGGAGGTTCCGCGCGGCGGTGTCGAAGAGGGAAGCCCGGAGCGTCGGCCGCATGACCGACTGCGCGATCGTGGTCGGGTTCGTGATGCGCAGCGGCTCGGGTGCGATGGCTGAGCCGTCGTGCGCCAGACGCGTGAGCCACGCGGGATCGATGGCCGAGTAGGACACGATGTCCTGCAGGCCGAGGCCGATGAGCACGTCGCGGACGCGCTCGCGCAGCGCCTCGAGCGGATGGGCCTCCGGCACCGGCAGCGGGCCAGAGGGCATGCGTGTCGCAAGCCGCTCGTAGCCGGCGATCCGCGCGATCTCCTCGATGAGATCCTCCGCGATCGCGATGTCGGTCCGCACGGCCGGGGGTCGCGCGATCAGCGCGTCGTCCTCGCGCTTGACCGAGAAGCCGAGCCGCTCGAGCGCGCGCACGGCGTCGGCGGGAGGTATCTCGATGCCGAGATGCCGTGCGATCTTCGCGTACGGGAGGCGAACGTCGACCGCCGGGCGCGGGCTCGGGTACCGGTCGACGATGCCGGCGTAGCGCGCCCCGGCATGCTCGCGCAGCAACGCGACCGCGCGCGCGAGCGCGATAGGGACGAGGTCGGAGCTGAGCTCCCAGGCGAAGCGGCGCGCCGCGGCACTGCCGGAGGATCCGCGCATCTCGAGCTTCGTGGCGGTCCGTCCTATCCCCCGGGGCTCGAACGACGCGCATTCGAGGGCGACCGTCGCGGTGTCCGCGCGTATCTCGGAGTCCGCGCCGCCCATGATCCCGGCGATCCCGAGCGCGCGCGCCTCGTCGGCGATGACGAGCGTGCCGCTTGGGAGCGCGCGGTCCACGCCGTCGAGCGTGCGGAGACGCTCACCGGCGCGAGCCTGGCGCGCGACGAGCGTGCCGCCGCGCACCTCCCGAAGGTCGTACGCGTGGAGTGGCTGACCGAGCTCGAGCATCACGTAGTTCGTGATGTCGACGACGTTGGAGATCGGCCGCATGCCGGCCGCGATCAGGCGCTGCTGCATCCACTCGGGTGACGCGCCGATCCGTACGCCGTCGAGGCGCACTGCGGCGAAGCGCGGACACGCGATCGGGTCGTCGATGCGCACGTCGAGGTCCCTGGGGCTCTCGCGCCGGAGCTCATCGCCGCCGGGCTCGCGGAGCCTCGTCTCCAGGAGCGCGGCGGTCTCGCGCGCGATGCCCACGATGCCCACGCAGTCGGGCCGGTTCGGCTGCAGCTCGAGGAGGAGGACGGTCTCGCCGAGCGCCTCGGCCAGCGGCGCGCCGATCGGCAGCGTGGGGTCGAGCAGCAGGATCCCGTCGTGATCCTCCCCCAGCCCGAGCTCCTTCTCCGAGAGGACCATGCCCTCGCTCTTGATCCCGCGCATGTCGCGCGGCTTCATGACCGTGGGCGTGCCGGTGTGGCCGTCGATGTACTCGGCGCCCACCTCCGCGTACGGCACGACCGATCCGACCGCGAGGTTGGTCGCGCCGGTCACGACCTGCTTTCGCCGACCCGGCCCGTACTCGACCGTCGCGAGCTGAAGCTTGTCGGCGTTGGGGTGCTTCTCGAGGGCGGCGATGCGGCCGACCCAGATGTCCTTCCAGGCCTTGCGCTCGATCCCCTTCACCTCCGTGCCGGACATGTGCAGTCGGTGCGCAAGGTCGTCGGCGGGGACCCTGATGTCGACGTATTCCCGCAGCCACGACAGCGGGACGCGGATCAGCATCTACAGCACCTCCGTCAGGAGGTGCACGTATCGATGCTGACGAGCGGAGCGAGTCGGCATCACTAGACGCTCTCCAGGTAGCGGACGTCGTTCTGGTAGAGGAGCCGGATGTCGGGCGTCCCCGTCTTGAGCATCGCGAGGCGTTCGATGCCGCCACCGAACGCGAAACCCTGATACCGGTCGGGGTCATAGCCGACGCGCCGCAGCACGTCGGGATGGACCATCCCGCAGCCCGCGGCCTCGATCCAGCCCGCGCCGCCGCACGTCGGGCAGCGGCCGCTGTTCGTCGTCCCGGTCCCGTCGCAGGCGAAGCAGTCGAAGGCGATCTCCGCCGACGGCTCGGTGAACGGGAAGTA
>JBGQFO010000066.1:0-10260 GCA_041496945.1 Candidatus Limnocylindria bacterium
CTCGCGATCGTCGGCGGGATCGGAGGCGTGTTCGCGCTCTCGCACCTGACCGACGTGTCGCCGTATGCGCTCAACATCGTCACCCTGGTCGGCCTGGGGACCGCGATCGACTACTCGCTCTTCATCGTCTCGCGCTTCCGCGAGGAGCTCGGACACGGCTCCTCGCCGGAGGATGCCCTCGCGCGCGCGATGGCGACCGCCGGCCGCGCGGTGGTCTTCTCGGGTCTCACGGTCGCGATCGGCCTTTCGGGGATGCTCTTCTTCGAAGGCACCTTTCTCTCTTCACTGGGCGTGGCCGGCGCGATCGTCGTGGCCGTCGCGGTCCTCTACGCGCTCACGTTCCTGCCGGCGCTGCTCGCGATCCTGGGTCAAAACATCAACTCGCTCCGAGTTCCACTGCCCCGTGGTCGAGCGAACGGAGCCACAGGGTTCTGGCGCCGGCTCGCCACGTCGGTGATGCGCCGGCCGTTCCTGGTGCTGGTCCCGACGGTCGCGTTCGTCGTCATCGCCGGGTCGCCGTTCCTCGAGTTCCGGATGGCCAACGCCGACCCGCGGACGTTGCCCCCGCAGGCCGAATCGCGCCGTGGCTACGACGAGCTGGTCGCGAACTTCCCCGGGCAGGAGCAGTCGACCGTGACCGCGGTCGCCTACTTCCCCGGAGGCGACCCCGGCTCGCCCGCGCATGCCGATTACGTGAAGGCGACGACCGCGAGCATCAAAACGCTGCCGAATGTGCTGAGCGTCGGCGCCCCGCGGACCGCCGGTCGGGTGACCGTGTTCGGCGCCGTGAGTGCGAAGCCGGCGTCGACCGACGAGGCGCGTGACCTCGTGACGGCGATCCGCGCGCTCCCCGACCCGCCCGACGGCGAGCTGCTCGTGACCGGCCAGACGGCCTTCGACCTCGACACCATCGACTTCATCGCGAGCCACTCCGTCCGCGCGATCGCCTTCGTGATGGGGCTGACGCTCGTCGCGCTGTTCCTGCTGCTCCGGTCGTTCGTGCTGCCGCTCAAGGCCGTGTTGATGAACCTGCTCTCGATCACGGCGTCGTTCGGCGCGCTCGTCTGGATCTTCGAGCAGGGTCATCTCGCCGAGCAGCTGAACTTCACGCCTCAGTCGATCGATCCCTCCGTACCGGTGATCCTGTTCTGCATCGTCTTCGGGTTGTCGATGGACTACGAGGTCCTGCTCCTCTCGCGCATCCAGGAGGAGTACCAGCGGACCGGCGACAACACGCGCGCGGTGGCCGAGGGTCTGGAGCGCAGCGGCCGGCTCATCACCGCGGCCGCGCTCATCATGGTCGCCGTCTTCGTGGGCTTCGCGCTCGCGGACGTCGTGATCATCAAGTCGGTGGGCGTGGGCATGGCGGTCGCGGTCGCGCTCGACGCGACGCTCGTCCGCGCGCTCATCGTGCCCGCGACCATGCGCCTGCTGGGCCGGGCGAACTGGTGGGCGCCGTCGTTCATGGCGCGCCGCGCGCCCGTCCTCGAGGCCGTGCCCGAGCGCGTCGCCTGACGGCGGAGCGCCCGTACCGGCTCGCAACCGAAGGGCGGGCGCACAATACGCGGATGCGCGCGTCGATCCTTCTGCTGTTCTCGGCCCTGCTGTTCGCGTGCGGCCCGGCGGCCGCGCCGACGACCGCGCCGCCAGCGCCGCGGCTGCTGCAGGCCGCGCCGTCCAGGGACCTCGCACCCGGACAGGCCGAGGTGTCGATGGAGATCATCGAGCTCATGTGCCGTCCGTGTGCGGCGCAGATCGTCAGCGGATCGCGCGAGCTGCCGGGCGTGCGGAGCGTGACCATGGAGCTCGCGACGAAGACGCTCACGCTCCGCTTCGACACCGGCCTCACCGACCAGGACCAGGTGATCGCAGCGGTGGAGCAGATCGTCGCCAACATCCAGTGATCTGATCGCGCACCACGCCGATCCCATCGGGCATCTCATCGGATGGCTCTCGGGCGCGCGTCCGCGTCTACGCGATGGCTGCTTCCTCTACGTCGGCGATCGCGGCCTCGCGAACCGGATCCTCACGCGCAGGGGCTACGTCGCGATCACCTTCGGCCACGTGATCGTGTTCACGCGCGAGCCGACGCCGGTCCTGTGGCGGCACGAGCTCGCGCACGTTCGGCAGTACGAGAGGTTTGGGTTCGCGTTTCTGCCGTTGTATCTATTTCTCTACGCGCGTCATGGCTACGCCGCCCATCCGTTCGAGCGTGAGGCGCAGGAACTGGCTAGGCTCGGAACATGACCCCGTACGACATCGCGATCCTCGGTGGCGGCCCCGGCGGCTACGTCGCGGCACTCCACGCGGGCATCAAGGGAGCGCGCGTCGCGCTCGTCGAGCGCGATCGCGTCGGCGGGACGTGCGTGACGGTCGGGTGCATCCCCTCGAAGGCGCTCCTCGACTCGAGCCATGGCTTCTGGCTCACCACGCACGGCCAGGAGCACGGGATCCACGTCGACAACCCGCGCTTCGTGCTGACGGAAGCGGTCGCGCGCAAGGACAGGGTCGTCGCGCAGTTCGTCGGCGGCGTCGAGCAGCTGCTCAAGGCGCGGAAGGTCGACCTCATCACCGCCGAAGGGACGCTCGTCTCCCCGACGCAGATCCGCGTGAAGGCCGCGGATGGCGAACGCACCATCGAGGCGACGAGCGTGATCGTCGCGACCGGCTCGAAGGTCGGCCTCCCGCCGATCCAGGGTCTCGCCGAGGCGCGCCCGCTCGACAACGTGGGCGCCCTCTCGCTGCGCGAGGTGCCCAGGCGCCTCGTCGTCATCGGCGCCGGCGTGATCGGCATGGAGCTGGGCACATTCTTCGCCGAGGTCGGCAGTCAGGTCACCGTGCTCGAGATGCTGCCGCAGGCACTCGCGTTCGCCGAGCCGGAGCTCGTGCGCATCCTCCTCCGGACCCTCGAGCCGAAGGGCCTGAAGGTGATCACGAACGCGAAGGTCACCGCGGTGCAGCGGAGCGGCGCAACGGTGACGGTCACCGCGGAGGTCGCCGGCGCGCCGCAGACGTTCGAGGGCGACGAGGTCCTGCTCGGCGCCGGTCGCGTCGCGAACTACAGCGGTGTCGAGCAGGCCGGCCTTGCGACGAACCGCCTCGGCATCACCGTGGACGAGCACATGCGCACCAACGTCAAGGGCGTGTGGGCGATCGGGGACTGCATCGGCGACCCGCGCTCGCCGAAGCTCGCGCACGTCGCGTCGACGCAGGGCGAGGTCGCCGTGGACGCGATCCTGGGAGAGGACGCGTCGATGGATTACACGGCCGTCCCGAACGTCGTGTACACGCACCCCGAGCTCGCGTCGGTCGGGCTCACCGAAGCGCAGGCCAAGGCGTTGCACGGCGATACCGCCAGGGCCGCGCGGTTCCCGTGGGGCGCTTCGGGTCGCGCGACCGCGCTCGGCGAGCCCGTCGGCGTGACGAAGATCGTGACCGCGGGGAAGGATCAGCGCATCGTCGGCGTGCACATCGCGGGTGCGCAGGCGTCGGAGCTCATCGCCGAGGCGACGCTGGCGCTCCGCCTCGAGGCGACGGTCGAGGACGTCATCGCGACGATCCACGCGCATCCCACGCTGGCGGAGACCTTCCGCGAGTCCGCGCTCGTCGCGGCCGGAAGAGCGCTCCACACCGCCAGATAGCGCGCGTGCTCCGCGATAATTGACGCGGGCCGTTAGCTCAGTGGATAGAGCAGGGGCTTTCTAATCCTCAGACGCGGGTCCGATTCCCGCACGGCCCTCAGCGACCCGCGGGCCGGTAGGGCCGAACGGCCCCGCACGTGGTCCGGCATCCGCCGACTTCATCCGCCCGCGATCTGCGCGTACAACCCGGCCATGGTCACAGCGGTCGAGAAGACGCGAGGCCCTCACATCGTCGCGCGACCCCTGCCTGAGCCGGAGCGGAGCAAGCACGTGTCTCGGATCGGCCAGCCTCCGGTGGATGAGCTCGGGCGGCTCCTGGAGCAGTGGCTCAAGGAGCTGCGCGGCGGCTACACGATCGCGGGCGAGTAGCCGCACCGCCTGACCGGCCTGCCGTACGCCAAAAGGCCGTCAGGTTGGGGCCGTTCGGCCTTTGCCGGTGACACAGGCTGGACACAGCATCGCCGCAGTGTCATCACTTGCGGTGGCGCCATACGAGGTCGTCCGGCGTGAGGACTTCTCCGACGTCACCTATCTCCTTGAGGTCCTGCACCCAGAAATGGCTGCGGCAGCGCGTCCGGGGCAGTTCGTCATCGTCATGTCGCACCCCGAAGGGGAGCGGATCCCGCTGACCATCGCGGACTTCGACCGCGCGCGCGGAACGGTCACCCTGGTCATCCAGGCGGTCGGCAAGACCACCCGCCAGATGCAGCGCGATCTCGGCGTCGGCGCGCGGCTCCACGCGCTCGTCGGACCGATGGGCCACCCGAGCGCGGTCGCCGGCGTGAAGAAGGTCGTGTGCGTCGGTGGCGGGCTCGGCGTCGCGCCGGTCTACCCGCAGGCGCGCGCATTCCACGAGGCGGGCGCGTACGTCATCGGCGTGATCGGCTTCCGGAACAAGGGCCTCGTCTTCTGGGAGGACCGGTTCCGCGCGGTCTGCGACGAATTCATCATCTGCAGCGACGACGGCTCGGTCGGCATGAAGGGCCTCGTCACCGAGGGCATCAAGGTCGCCGCGTCCAAGCACGCGGACATCGATCGGCTCATCGCGATCGGACCGCCGATCATGATGCGCAGCTGCGCGGAGCTGACCCGCACGCTCGGCATCAATACCGTCGTATCGCTGAACCCGGTCATGGTCGACGGCACCGGCATGTGCGGCGGGTGCCGGGTCAGGGTCGGAGGGCGCACGCGCTTCGGGTGTGTCGATGGCCCGGAGTTCGACGCGCACACCGTCGACTTCGACGATCTGATGTTCCGTCTTGCGCGCTTCAAGCCGGACGAGAAGCTCGCGCTCGATCGCTGGCAGCAGGGCTGCCGCATCGAGCCGGCGACGAAGGCGGGGTAGTCGGGTGGCAAAGAAACGCACGATCCGGACGATCCCGCAGGAGCGCACACCGATGACCGAGCAGCCGCCGGCGGAGCGGGCGCGCACCTTCACGGAGGTGGCCTGCGGCTACACGCTGGCGGAGGCGCTGCGCGAAGCGGAGCGCTGCCTCCTGTGCCCCGACGAGCCGTGCGTCCGTGGGTGCCCGGTGGGCATCGACATCCCGGGCTTCATCGCGAAGATCGGCGAGAAGGATGTTCGCGGCGCGTACGACGTGCTCTCGGATACGACGCTCCTTCCGGCGATCTGCGGGCGGGTCTGCCCGCAGGAGACGCAGTGCGAGGCCGTGTGCACCGTCGGCCAGACGCTCGAACCGGTCGCGATCGGCCGCCTCGAGCGGGTGGTCGGCGACATGGCGATCGCGGAGAGCTGGTCGAGCGTTCCATATATCGAGCCAGCCCCCTTCAAGGTCGCCGTGGTCGGCTCGGGGCCGGCGGGCATGGCGTGTGCCGCGGACATGGCGAAGGCCGGGTGCCAGGTCACGGTCTTCGAGGCGTTCCAGCAGCCCGGCGGCGTCCTGCGCTACGGGATCCCCGACTTCCGGCTCCCGAACGCGGTCGTCGACGCGGAGATCGCGAAGCTCGTGCGCCTGGGTATCACCTTCCGTATGAATGTCCTCGTCGGTCGTCTCTTCACGCTCGAGCAGCTGATCGGTGACATGGGGTTCCACGCCGTCTTCGTGGGCGTGGGCGCGGGCACGCCGACCTTCATGGACATACCCGGCGAGTCGCTCGGTCGTGCGATCTCCGCGAACGAGCTCCTGACGCGGGTGAACCTCATGCAGGCGCGTGACTTCCCCGGCCACGACACGCCCATCGGCATCGGCCGGAAGGTCGCCGTGATCGGCGCGGGCAACACCGCCATGGACGCGATGCGGGTGTGCCTGCGCCTGGGTGCCGAGAAGGTCATGTGCGTCTACCGCCGATCCCGCGACGAGGCCCCGGCACGGGCGGAGGAGCTGCACCACGCCGAGCAGGAGGGCGTCGAATTCCACTGGCTGGCGAGCCCCCTCGCGATCCTCGACGACGGTGCCCATGGCGTCGGCGGGCTGCGCTGTCAGCGGATGGAGCTTGGGGAGCCCGACGCGAATGGACGGCGCCGTCCCCACCCCATCGCCGGGAGCGAGTTCGAGCTCGACTGCGACACGGTCGTGTTCGCGATCGGCACCGACGCGAACCCGATCCTCGGCGAGACCTCGCGCCTTGCCCTGTCCGATCGCGGCTACGTCAACGTGGACGGGGACTGCGCCACATCGCTCGACGGCGTCTTCGCCGGCGGCGACATCGTGACCGGCGCGGCCACGGTCATCGAGGCGATGGGCGCCGGCCGTCGCGCGGCGCGGGCCATGAAGCGATACCTCGGCCTGGTCGACAGCGACGCGACCTATCGCGATGGGTCCGGCGACGAGCTCTTCGGCCTTGGCGCGGAGCAGCGCGGCTTCGCGCGGGTCCACCTGGCATGACCATGCAGGTCGCCCGCGACGCCGGACCGGCGCCCGCGATGACCAAGACCGTGACGCGGCTCGACGAGCACATCGTCGAGATCATCAGCGATTCGGGCGAGGGCGCCCAACGCTGTGGCCAGGCCTTCGCCGGGATCGCCGCGCGCTCGGGCAACGGGATCTGGACGGTGGAGATCATCCCCGCGGAGATCCAGCCGCCGGCCCGGAGCGTCGCCGGCGCGTCCGGGAACCGCATCCGCCTCGCATCGAAGCCGGTGGCCAACGGCGGCGACGACGTCGACCTGGTGGTCGCGCTCAACGAGCAGGTCCTCATCGGCCGCGTGCTCGCGGGCGAGCTGAGGGCCGGCGCGACCATCCTCCTCGAGGACATGTGGCGCGCGCATCGCGACCCCGGCATCGCGGCGTCCTACGCCACCACCGTCGACGACCTTCGCGCCCGTGGCTTCCGCGTGCTCGAGATCCCCATGGAGACCGAGTGCCGGAAGCTCGTGCCGGACCCGCGGCGCGGGAAGAACATGTTCGTGCTGGGGGTGCTCTGCGGCATCTACAGCTTCGGCCTCGACGTCGCGCGCGAGCAGGTCGCGCTCACATTCGGAAAGAAGGACCCCAAGGTCATCGCGACGAACGTGAAGCTGCTCGAGGCGGGCTTCGAGTGGGCCGAGGCGAAGTGCGACTTCAAGTACGAGATCCCGACGATGGCGGTGGCCGAGTCGCAGGTGGTGATGACCGGCAACGCCGCGCTCGCCCTGGGGGTGCTCGCCTCGGGCATGGAGATCTGCGCGATGTATCCGATCACCCCGGCGACCTCGGCGTCGCACTACCTGTCCGAGATCTTCGAGCGAGTCGGCGGCATCGTGCATCAGGCCGAGGACGAGATCGCCGCGTGCACGTTCGCCATCGGGGCCTCGTACGCCGGGAAGTGCGCCGTGACGATCACCTCCGGGCCGGGTTTCTCGCTCAAGCAGGAGGCCATCGGTCTCGCGGTCATGGCCGAGATCCCGCTCGTCGTCGTGAACGTCCAGCGCGGCGGTCCGAGCACCGGACAGCCGACGAAGCCGGAGCAGGGCGACCTGCTTGCGGCCCTTTTCGGGACCCACGGCGACGCGCCGAAGGTGGTCATCGCGACGAGCGGCATCGAGGACTGCTTCTACACGATGATCACCGCCCGCAAGATCGCCGAGACCTTCAACACCGTGGTCATCGTGCTGTCGGACGCGAGCCTCGCCACCGCGCAGCAGCCGTTCCCGCGCCCGGTCTTCAGCGAGGAGTGGCTCGCGCCGCCGGTCGATCAGAGCGCGGTCGCGCCCGGCGCGAAGCCCTACGACTGGGACGCGACTACCGGCGTGTTCCGGCGGTTCATCCCCGGTCAGCCCGGTGGCATGCACACGGTCACCGGCCTGGCGCACGACCGCGACAGCCATGTGGCCTACGACCACGAGAGCAACGAAGAGGGCCTGCGCTTCCGCAGCCTGAAGATCGCCGCGCTGCAGCGCACCCTGCGGTGCCCGGCCGTGCATGGCGAGGAGACCGGCGACCTGCTGGTGCTTGGGTGGGGGAGCACGAAGGGCGCGATCGAGGAGGCGGTGGACCGTCTGCGGGCCGAGGGACGGCGCGTTTCGTCGCTGCACCTGCGATTCATCCAGCCGATGCCCTCCGGGATCGGCGAGATCATCAAGGGCTTCTCGAGAGTGATGACGGTCGAGTCCAACTGGAGCGATCCGACGGACCATCCGCTCATCGATGCGGACAACCGGCGCTACTCCGCGCTTGCGATGCTCCTGCGCTCGCGCTACCTCGTGGACGTCGACTGCTGGACCGACGTCTCGGGCCGCCCGATCAAGCCCGCCAGCGTGGCCGAGGCGCTCCGTCGCAAGCTCGGGGAGGCGCCGCGATGACGATGAACGTGACGCAGTGCCTGCTCCAGTCGGGCGACGCGCCGCACGAGATCTCGGACTACCAGGTCGGTGTGCCGCGCTGGTGCAACGGCTGCGGCGACAACGCCATCCTCACGGCGATGCAGCGGCTCTGCCGCGACAACGACCTCGCCCCCGAGCGCACCGTGTTCGTGTCGGGTATCGGCTGCTCGAGCCGTCTGCCGCACTACATGAACACCTATGGCTTCCACGGCCTGCACGGGCGCTCGCTCCCCATCGCCGAGGGCGTGAAGATGTCGCGACCGGACCTGAAGGTGTTCGTGAGCACCGGCGATGGCGACTGCCTCTCGATCGGCGCCGCGCACTGGATCCACGCCCTCCGCTACAACATGGACCTCACCGTCCTCCTCCACGACAACCGCATCTACGGCCTGACGAAGAAGCAGGCGTCGCCGACGTCCCCCATCGGCACGAAGAGCAACACCACACCGAAGGGGAGCTACCTCGCCGCGCTGAACCCACTGAGCGTGACCCTCGGCGTCGCGAACGTCTCGTTCGTCGCGCAGGTCGTCGACTGGATCCCCGAGCTGCTCTACGACGTGATCGCGGCCGGATACCGGCACAAGGGTCTCTCGTTCATCCGCATCATCCAGCGCTGCCCGGAATTCATGCCGGGGCTCTTCGATCCGTGGATGCAGGACCCGCAGCGCACACTGCTCCTTCGCCACCCGAACGGCGTGGTGCCGAGCGCCGAGCTCTCGCGCACGTACCGCAATCAGGTCGATCACGATCCGCGCGACATCGACGCGGCGCGCCGGATCGCCTCGTCGGAGGATCCGATCCCGGTCGGCGTCCTCTACTGGGATCCGGACGTCCCGTGCTACGAGGACACGCGCCACGCGGGCGCGCTCCGCAGGCCGGAAGACGTGCGGCGCGGCCTCGAGGCCGAGTTGGACAAGTTCACGATCCGGCCGGAGGCGCACGGCTGATGGAGGAGCAGATCTTCTTCCATCGCACCGGCGCCCGCACCGGCACCGCGCTCGGTCCCGTCGCCGGCCTGCGCCCGGCACTGTTCGCGCGCTTCGACGATCTCGCGAAGCTGCGCTACGACTACCCGCTCGTCCTCCTCGCCGCGGACGGCGGCGAGCCGGCCATCAGGCCGCTCTCGGGCATCGTCGACGAGCTCGTGCACGAGATCGCGGCGCAGGGTATCGCTGGCGAGCGCCTGCGGCGCAACGTCCTGCGTATCGAGCGCACGATCCGCACGAGGCTCGCGTCCGGCGAGCGCGGAACGCTCGGCCAGCTTTGGTCCATCGCGTCGGACGAGCTCGAGCCACTCGGTGGGGAGCCGTTCGCCCAGGACGCGTCGCAGGCGCGTGGCGCGCTGCGGCGCGACGGCGTGCTCCTGGGGTGCGACGCCGACGTCGCGTCGCGCTTCTCCACCCATGTATGGCGCGCCGTGCAGGAGCGCAAGGCCGGCGCGATGCGCCGCACCATCGACACGCTCGCGCTCCGCCTCGCCGACCTCGTACGGGCGGACTTCCTCCGGTCAGGGGCGGGGCGGCGTGCCGCGACCCTGCGCGCCGGCGTCGGGACGCGTCATCAGGATGACTTCGACTTCGCGCTCATGGCGACGCTGCTGTCGGCGCCGTCGGGTGGGAGCGCGCTCTCGGAGTCGCGGCGCCGGCGGATCGAAGCCACGGTCGACGCACTGCGTGCCCAGCGCTTCTTCGAGGCCGAGGTCCCGTTCGTCTTCGCCTTCGATCGCGTCGAGGACGCACTCGCCGCGTACCGCGACCGCCTGCGGCCGATGGCCGACCTGGTGCGCGCGATCGCGGTGGCCGAGCTCGAGCTGCGTGGCGCGTACGACGAGGCGAAGCACGACGAGTACTTCGCGCA
>JBGQFO010000067.1:0-10226 GCA_041496945.1 Candidatus Limnocylindria bacterium
CGCGCCGACGCTGGAGCCGCCGCCCACCGGCTTCACGAACGCGGGGAGTCCGACCCCGCGGGCGTGCTCGAGCTCCGCGCCGTCCGGCGCGCCGACCACGACGCCCCGCGGGACATCCAGGCCCGCGGCCGTGAGGACCGTCTTGGCCATGACCTTGTCCATCGCCAGGGCCGACGCGAGCACGCCGGACCCGGTGTACGGGATGCCGAGGGTGTCGAGCAGGCCCTGGATCCGTCCGTCCTCGCCCCAGGTGCCGTAGAGCGAGATGAACACGACGTCGAGAGGCTCCGCCGCGTCGAACGTCGCGCGCGTCGCCGGCACCAGGGCGCGGGTGGCGCTCTCGATCTCGCTCTCCAGGCCCTTGGGGAGCTCGTGCGCCGGGTCGAGCCGGCCGCCGCCGGCCAGCAGGGCCCGTCCCTGGGCGCGCTGCTGCTCGGTGATGGCGGGGTTGCCGACCATGAAGGCGAGCGGGTCGAGCAGGACGACCTCGTAGCGGTCGGCGGGCAGGCTGCGCCGGATCTGCGCGCCGGCGGCGAGCGAGATGTCGCGCTCGACCGACGCGCCGCCGGTCAGGACGCCGACGCGGATGCGCTTCGGTGGGCTCACCACTCACCCACCAGCTCGACCTCGGGCACGAGGTCGACGCCGAATCTGCTCTTCACCTCGGCCTGGCAGCGCCGCATCAGGGTGCGGACGTCCTCGGCGCTCGCGTCGCCGATGTTCACGATGAAGTTCGCGTGTTTTGTGCTCACCATCGCGCCGCCCTCGGTCGCGCCCTTGAGGCCGGCGGCGTCGATGAGCCGGCCGGCGTGATCGCCGGGCGGGTTGCGGAAGATCGAGCCGGTGTTCGGCTGCGTCAGCGGCTGCTTGGCGATCCGCTCGTTGGCGATCTCCTTGATGCGCCGAACCGCGGTGGCGCGATCGCCCGGCGCACCCTTGAACCGTGCCCGGACGACGACGATCGGCGTCCCCTGCAG
This sequence comes from Candidatus Limnocylindria bacterium, assembly GCA_041496945.1. Classification (GTDB taxonomy): domain Bacteria; phylum Chloroflexota; class Limnocylindria; order P2-11E; family P2-11E; genus CF-39. The sequence goes on from JBGQFO010000067.1 coordinate 978, forward strand.
GGCCGAGGTGCGGTACGCGAAGCCGAGCTCCGCGTTCGTTGCGGTCCAGGTACGACCGTTCAGGTCCATGAGCTCGGCGTCGATGAGGTCGTCCTTTGTCTCCTTCCCGAAGGCACCGGCGTTCCCGTGCACGGCGCCGCCGACGGTCCCCGGGATCGTCGCCATCCACTCGAGCCCGATGATGCCGCTGCGTGCCGCCGTCGCGGCGACGCTCGCGAGCGGCGTTCCCGAGGCCGCCGTGACGATCGTCCCGTCGACCGACGTCTCGGCCCAGTCGTTGTGGAGCACGACCCCGCGGATCCCGGCGTCGGCGACGAGGATGTTGGTGCCCCCGCCGAGGATGAAGACCGGCAGCTCCTTCTCCCGGGCGACGCGGATCGTCTCGATGAGGTCGCGCTCGTTCGTTACGCGCAGGTAGAACTCCGCCGGGCCGCCGATGCGCAGGCTCGTGTGGCGCGTCATGGGCTCCGCGAGCGTCCCGAAGGGCGCCTTGGTCATACCGGCGTCCGCAGGAGCTCGAGCACGCGCAGACCGACCGGACGTACATCCCCCGCGCCCATCACCAGGATCGCGTCGCCGGGCCGCGCCAGCTCGGCGGCGATGCGCGCGGCGGTCTCGCCGTCAGGCGCGTACCGCCCGCCGACGGCCTCGGCCAGCTGCCGGGCCAGGCCGTGCGGATCGGCCTCCTCGCGCGCCGAACGGAACGTCTCGACGATGACGACGGCCCGCGCGCGTCCGAGGACGGCCACGAACTCGTCGAAGAACGCGGCGAGGCGGCTCGGCGTGTGTGGCTGGAACACCACGACCGCGCCATCGCCGAACGCGTCCAGACCCGCGGCGATCTCCGCGGGATGGTGCGCGTAGTCGTCGACCACCCGGATGTCGCCGGCGGCCCCGAGCGGCTCGAGGCGCCGCTCGACGCCCAAAAAGCGCGGGATGCCGCGTTCGAGCACGTCGGCCATCGGCGCGGCGAGGCGCTCCGCGACGAGGATCGCGGCGCTCGCGTTGAGCGCGTTGTGCCAGCCGGGGATCGCGAGCGAGAAAGGTCGTCCGTCGAGCGTGTACCGCCCATTCCCGACCTCGATCAGCGCGTGCGTGGCCGAGGGATGTCTTCCGTACGTCGCCACGGCCGTGACGCCTTGCGCGCCGGTCCAGGCGGCGAGCTCGCGCGCACCGTCGTCGTCGGCCGAGGCGATGAGCGCGCCGCCGGGTCTGATGCCGCACACGAACGCGCGGAACGCGTCGCGGTACGAGTCGCGCGTCGGGAATATGTCGACGTGATCGTGGTCCAGCGTGGTGACGACGGCGATCTCGGGGCGGAGTGCCAGGAACGCGTTGTCGTACTCGTCGGCCTCGATGACGAACACGTCCCCGCGACCGGCATACGAGTTCGTGCCGAGGCCGCGCAGCGTCGCGCCGCAGATGAGCGACGCGTCGACGCGGCCGGAGCGCAGGGCGGACCAGGTGAGCGCGGTGGTCGTCGACTTGCCATGCGTGCCGGCGATTGCGATGACCCGCTGGCCCTCGGTGAGGAAGCGCCAGGCGTCCTCGCGCTTCCACACCGCGATGCCGCGGGCCTGCGCCGCGCTCACCTCGGGGTTGTCCTGTCCGTATGCGCTCGACCGGATGACGACCTCCGCGCCCGCGACGTGCTCCGCGTCGAAGCGTTCGTGGACCGTGGCCCCGTCGCGCGCCAGAGCCTCCGCGAGCGGCCACGGACCCGTGTCCGAGCCGGTCACCTGATGCCCGCGCACCAGGAGGATGCGCGCGATCGCCGACATCCCCGCGCCGCCGATGCCGACGACGTGGAATCGCGTCATGGGCAGCCGCCCAGCGCGAGCGCCTCGCGCGCGATCTCGGCCGCGGCCTCACGGCGCCCGGCCTTGCGCGCGGCGTCGGCCATGCGCGCGAGCCTGGGCCGGTCGTTCAGCAGCCCGGCGATCTCGGCGACGAGCCGGTCGGGGTCGAGCTGACTCTCGCGCACGATCACCGCGGCGCCCGACTCGACGGCCGCGCGCGCGTTCGCCTCCTGATGGCCCTCCAGCGCGGCGCCGTACGGGATGAGCACGAGCGGCGTGCCGAAGGCGAGCGGCTCGGCGATGGAGGACGAGCCCGCGCGGCCCACCACGAGATCGGCCGCGGCGAGCACCGCGCCCATCTCGTCGCGGAGGTAGGCACGCGGCAGGTACCGCGCGCGCAGCTCGTCGGGAAGCGCGCGCTCGCGCGCCTCCGCCTGCGCGAAATGGGCCTCGCCGGTGATGTGGAGCACATACGCGCTCCGCAGGAGGCGCGGCAGCGAGCCGAAGACCGCCTCGTTCACGCGCTCCGATCCCTGGCTCCCACCGGTGACGACGACGAGCGCGGCATCGGCGGGCATGCCCATCGCCGTGCGCGCGGTCGCGCGCGTCCAGCGCAGCAGAGAAGATCGGATCGGGGTCCCAGTGACTGCACTGCGGCGCGGCGGAAAGAACGCGCGCGCCTGGTCGAAGGTGACCCCGATCTTCGCGCAGAAGCGCGCGAGCAGGCGGGAAGCCCGACCGGGGAGCGCATCGCCGGCCCACAGGTACACCGGCACGCGCAGCGTGCGCGCGGCGAGCACGACGGGTACAGCGATGGCGCCCCCGCTCGTCACGAGCGAGCGCGGGCGGAAGAGCGCGATACGCAGCAGCGCGTCCAGGTACGCGAACGGGACGCCCACGAGCGCGCCGATGAGCGCGAGCCGCGAGTCGGGATCGCGCAGCGACGACGTCGGGAGCGCATGGAACGGGATGCCCGCCTCGGGCACGAGCCTACCCTCGAGCCCGCGACGACCACCGATGAAGAGCAGACGCACCTCGGGATCGCTCGCGCGAAGTGCCTCGGCGATCGCGAGCAGCGGGCTGGTGTGGCCGCCCGTCCCGCCCCCGGCGAGCAGCACGCGACACGCTCGCCGTCGCGGGTCCTGCCTCGCGTCCAACGTTGAGCAGGATACCGACGGCGATGAGTCCCACGCACAGCGACGATCCGCCGTACGAGATGAAGGGCAGGGTGATGCCGGTCATCGGGACGAGGCTCGCGACGACCGCCATGTTCACCCAGGCCTGGAGCACGAGCCAGGTGGTGATGCCCGCGGCGAGCAGCGCGCCGGTCGCGTCGCGCGCGCGGAGCGCGATGGCGATGCCGCGGTAGGCAAGGACGAAGAACAGCACGATGACCGCGAGGGTCCCGGCGAGGCCGAGCTCGTCGCCGAGCACGGAGAAGATGGAGTCGGTGTACGGCGCGGGCAGGAAGCCGAACTTCTCGCGGCCCGCGCCGAGGCCCTCGCCGAACACGCCGCCCAGAGCCAGGCCGTAGAGCGATTGGATGGTCTGGAAGCCGGTGCCGCGGGGGTCGCTCCAGGGATCCAGGAACGTGGTGAGTCGCGACAGCCGGTACGGCTGCGCGATGGCGACCGCGAGCGCACAGACCCCCGCCAGCCCGGCCAGCGACGCGAAGACGCGCAGCCGCGCGCCGGCGACGAAGTACATCGTGAGCGCGATCGCGACGAGGACGATGGCCGTCCCGAGATCCGGCTCGGCCACCACCAGCGCCGCGAGCACGGCGGTGACCACGAAGAACGGCACGAGGAGCGCGGGCTTCGCGATCTCGTCGCGCCGGCCGCCGAGCCAGGCCGCGAGGTAGAGGATGAGCGCGAGCTTCGCGAGCTCGGCGGGCTGCAGACCCACCGGCCCCGCACGCAGCCAGCGCGCCGCGCCGCCGGCGCGGACCCCGACCCCGGGGATGAGCACGACGACCAGGAGCACCACGACCACCACCAGGAGCGGGATCGTCAGCGCGCGATAGCGGTGGTAATCGATCCGCATCGCGGCGAGCATCCCGAGGAGCCCGAGCCCCGCCCACAGCGACTGCCACCACAGGTAGTAGCGCGGGTCGTCGAGCGTGTCGAGCGCGCGGATCCCGCTGGCGCTGAACACCATCGCGATGCCGAGCAGCGTGAGGGCCAGCACGACCACCAGCAGCGTGAGGTCGTACGTCGTCGTGCGCGGCAGGCGCGGCCTCACGCCTTCTCCCCGATGAGCTCGCGTACCAGCTCCACGAAGCGGTCGCCGCGCTCGTCGGCCGACGAGAAGTGGTCGGGCGTGGCGACGCGCGAGAAGTCCTCCCGCGCCGCGCAGGCCGGCGAGAGGAGCACGACGTCCCCGTGCTTCGCCATCGCGCGCGCCCTGGTCACCGCCTCCGCGAGCGTCGCGGCTTTCGCGACGCCGAGGTGCTTCGCCTCGGAGCCCGCGGCGTGGAGCGTCGCGGCGATGTCGTCGGCGGCCTGACCGATGAGCACCGCGCCGCGCGCGCGGCGGACCAGCGCGTCGGCGAGCGCGGCGAAGTCGGCGCCCTTGGCCACGCCGCCGAGGATCACCACCGCCGGGCGATCGAAGGCGTCGAGGGCGGTGAGCGTCGCGGAGGGCGTGGTCGACGCCGAGTCGTTCACCCACAGCACGCCGTCCTTCTCGCCGACGGTCTCCAGGCGGCGAGGGACGCCCTCGAACGCCCGCAGCTCCTCTGCGATCGCGGCCGGGGTGACGCCCATCGCCACGCCGGCGATCGCCGCGGCGAGAGCGTTCGCGATGTTGTGGCGACCCGGGACACGCAGCTCGGAGGCGGCGAGGAGCGGGACCAGGCGCGCGCCGTCCACGAGGGTCAGGCGGCCCTGCGCATCGACGAACGCGCCGCGCTTCGGCCGAAGCACGAGCGAGAACCCGTGGATCTCCCCGGCGGCGCCGGTCTGCATGGCGACGACGACCGGGTCGTCGAGATTGAGCACCGCGATGTCCTTCGGCCCCTGCCAGGCGAGGATGTTCCGCTTCGCGCTCACGTAGTTCTCGCGCGTGCCGTGATGGTCGAGGTGATCCTCGCTCACGTTGGTGATGACCGCGACGTGCGGGCTCATGCCGAGCGTCTCGAGCTGGAAGCTCGAGAGCTCGAGGAGCACGACGTCATCCTTGGTCATCGTGTCGAGGTCGCCGATGATGGCCCGGCCGATGTTCCCGCCCAGGATGACGCGGCGCGGACCGCGCCGGAGGATCCGCTCGAGCATCGTCGTGGTCGTCGTCTTGCCCTTCGTCCCGGTCACGCCGACGATCGGCGCGGGGCAGAGGCGGAAGAACAGACCCATCTCGGTGAGCACCGGGATGTCGCGCTGCAGCGCCCGCAGGATCGTCGCGGAGCGCGGGCGGATCCCCGGGATGACGAACACGATGTCCGGATCGGCGAGCGCGGCGTCATCGCTGGCCGGACCGAGCACGAGCTCGACCTGCGTGTCGGCCATCCGTGCGATCCCCTCGGCCAGCGCTTCGCGCGATTGGACGTCGGTGACCGTGACGCGCGCGCCGTTGGCCACGAGGAAGGACGCCAGGCCGGCGCTGGTGCGTCCCTTGCCCAGCCCGACGATCGTCACGCGCTTCCCGCGCAGGTCCTCGCGCCTCAGGGGGGCGTCGAAGATGATGCTGGTCACGGACGCCGCCCGATGAAGCCGAGCTGCGTGCCGTGGCGGCCGTCCGCCCCGCGCCCGCGATACGACCAGAGGTCCGCTCCGCCCGACAGCGTGCAGAGCCCGGCCACCTCGACCGCACGCACGCCGGCGGCGCGCAGCTGCGCCGCGTTCGCCCCCCAGAGATCCAGGACGAACGCGCCGGGAGCTCCGCCCTCGGCATCCCCGGCGCGGCTCACGGCGTCGCCCCCGATGCGCTGCCGCACGATATCGGCGCGCTCCTCATCGATCGTGTAGCAGCACGGGCCGATCGATGGACCGAGCGCCGCCACCAGACGCCCGCGATCGGCGCCGTGTCCGACCAGCGCCTCCACCAGCGCCTCGGCCACGCGCGCGGTCGTCCCCTGCCAGCCCGCGTGCGCCGCGCCGATCGGACCATGTGGATCGGCAAGAAGGATGGGCACGCAGTCGGCAGCCGCCACACCCAGCAGCACGCCCGACCGTTCGGTCCACTGCCCATCGGCGATGGGCCAGGGCTCGACCTGCGTCTCGGCCCGCACGACCTCGCGCCCGTGCACCTGCCTGGTGCGCACGACGGCGTCGAAGCCCAGCGTTCGCGCGAGCGCGGTCCGATTGCGCGCCTGCTCCTCGAGCGGATGGTGCGAGCCGGCCATGCTCCCCTGCTGCCGGGTCGTGAACCCCGCGACCAGCCCGAGCGAGGACAGCGCGGACGACCACAGAAGACCGTCGCGCGACGTCCATGTGGTGACCGTGGCCGTGCTCACTTCGGCGTCGCGAACGCGAGGATCGCCGCGACGATCCCGGCGAGCGCCCCGATGAGCCAGAACCGGATGGTGACCTTCTCCTCGGGCCAGCCGATGAGCTCGAAGTGGTTGTGCAGCGGAGACATGCGGAAGATGCGCTTGCCGCGGAGCTTGAAGCTGCCGACCTGCAGGACGACGGCGACGGTCTCCGCGACGAACACGACGCCGAGGAGCGGTAGGAGCAGCACGAAGCCGGTGGTGAGCGTCACGACCGCGAGCGTCGCCCCGAGCGCGAGCGCGCCGGTGTCGCCCATGATCACCTCAGCCGGGTGGACGTTGTACCAGAGGTACGCGAGCAGTGCGCCCACCAGCGCGGCCGACAGAACGACGAGCCAGGGATAGCCGCGGGCGGCCGCGATGAACGCGACGGACAGGAACGCGAACACCGTGAGGCCGCCGGCGAGTCCGTCCATCCCGTCGGTGAGGTTCACGGCATTCGACATCGCGACGATGGTGAAGAGCGCGAGCGCGACGAACAGCGCCGCGCCGATCTCCACCTCGCCGAAGAGGGGCACGTAGACACCGGTGACGCCGAAGTGGCGCTGGATGTAGAGCGCGGCAGCCAGGCCGACGATCGTCTGCCACACAAGCTTCTGCCGTCCCCGGATGCCGAAGCCGTAGCGCACGTTCACCAGGTCGTCGATGGCGCCGAGCACGCCGACGGCGAGCAGGGTGCCGATCGGCACGACCGTCTGCGGGATGAACTCGTCGCGCTGATCGGGCGGCAGCAGGATCAGCACGATGACCCAGAGGCCCGCGGTGACGCCGATGAAGAGCGCCCCGCCCATGGTGGGGATCCCCTGCTTCACGTAGTGCGTCTGCGGCCCCTCGGGCCGGATGTTCTGCCCGATGCGGAGCTTCCGCAGCAGCCCGATATACGGAGCGCCGAGCACGAAACCGAGCACGAACGCCGCGAGCAGGACCCCCAGCGCGAGGATCGCCACTAGACCGCCACCGGTCGGACGAGCGCATCGGCGAGACGGTCGAGCCCGAGCGCGCGCGAACCCTTCACCAGGATGACGTCGCCCGGACGCTGCAGACGCTTCAGCAGGACGAGGGCCTCCGCGCCGTCGGCGACGAGGTGCGTGTCGGAGAGACCGGCGCGCCGGGCCGCGTCCACCGCCGTGCGCGCCAGCGGTCCCACACCCACGAGGACATCGGCGCTGCTCGCGGCCTCGCGCCCCACCTCCTCGTGCGCATCGGCCGAGTGCACGCCGAGCTCGAGCATGTCGCCGAGCACCGCCACCCGGCGCGCGTGCGCGTCGCGCAGGACCGCGAGGGCGGCCATGACCGCGGTCGGGCTCGCGTTGTAGCTGTCGTCGATGACGGTGATCCGATCGCCCCGCCGGATCTCCATGCGATGACGTGGCTGCTCGAGCGTCGCAAGCGCGACCGCGGCCTCATCGAGCGGCACCCCCAGGGCGCGTGCGCTGCCGAGCGCCGCAAGCGCGGCCACGATGACGTGGCGGCCGGGGAGCGGGACGCTCACCTCGGCGCGCTGGCCCTCGAACGACGCGACGAAGCGCAGACCGGCAAGGCCCTCCGCGCGCACGTCGGAAGCCCGCAGCGCCGCGTCCGCGCTCTCGCCGAAGAGCACGACGCGCGCCTTCGTGCGCGGGGCCAGCGCTCGCACGCGCGGGTCGTCTGCGTTGAGAAGCGCGGTGCCCTCCGCGGGAAGCGCGGCGATGAGCTCGGCCTTCCCGGAGGCGATCGCCTCGACGCTCGGGGTGCGCGCGAAGTGCACCGGTCGCTCGGGTATGCGGGTGATGACGCCCACGCGCGGGCGAACCAGGCCGCACAGGTCCGCGATCTCGCCCGGCACGTAGAAGCCAAGCTCGATCACGGCGACCTCGTGGCTCGCCTCCAGCCCGAGGAAGGTGAGGGGTACGCCGATCTCGTTGTTGAACGAGTCCTTCGTCTTCAGCACGCGGTACCGCGCGCCGAGCGCGGCCGCAACCGCTTCCTTCGCGGTCGTCTTGCCGACGTTCCCGGTGATGCCCACGGCGGGTATCGGGTGACGGTCGCGCAGCCGCTCGGCCAGCGCGCGAAGGGCGACGAGCGGCGATCCGACCTGGACGAGGACGCCGTCGCCGCCGACGCCGTCCACCTCGCGCTCGACCACCGCCGCGCCGGCGCCACGAGCGAACGCGTCCGCGACGAACGCGTGACCATCGCGCTGATCGCGCAGCGCGAAGAACACCTCGCCGGGACGCACAAGGCGGGAATCGAACGCGCCACCGCTGAAACGCGCGTCGGGTCGCGGTGTTCCGTGGACGATGCGTCCGCCCGTCGCCTCGAGCAGATCGTCGAGCGTGAACACCACCGAATGGTACCGAGCGATCAGGGCCGGTCCGGCTGCAGCCGCATGCTCCGCAGCGCGTCCTGCGCGATGTTGCGGAACGCGGTCATCGCCGTGACCGTGCCGAGCAGCTTCGACTGCGGGCGCTCGAGGACGATGACCGCGACGAAGCGAGGATCGTTCGCAGGGGCGAATCCCGCGACCGACGAGATGTAGGCGTCGTCGAGGTAGCGGCCATCGTCGCTCGGGATCTGCGCCGTGCCGGTCTTCCCGGCGACGCTGAAGTGCGCGACCGACGCGCCGCTGGCGATGCCGTTGTCGACGCTCGAGATGAGCATCGCGCGCAGTGCGGCGGCGGTCTCGGGACTGACCGGCCGCCGCACGGCGACGGGCGCGGTGCGGTGCTCCCCGTCCGCATCGCGCCTCGCCGCCACGACGTACGGCCGATAGAGGGTGCCGCCGTTGGCGAGCGCCGCGTAGGCCGCCGCCAGCTGCAGCGGGGTCGCGGCGATGCCCTGACCGAACGCGACCGTGCCGAGGTCGACCGGGTACCACTCGGCGAGCGGTCGCACGTCACCGGCCGCCTCGCCGCTGAGGTCGACACCGCTCGGGGCTCCGAACCCGAAGGCCGCGAGGTACGCGCGCAGCTGCTCCGCCCCGAG
>JBGQFO010000068.1:0-10220 GCA_041496945.1 Candidatus Limnocylindria bacterium
CAGGACGTTCCGACGCACACGTACGCGGCGGTGCGCTCGGCCGGGAACCCGCGGTCGGCGACGGCCTGCGGCCGCGCGGCCGGGTCGAGGCGCAGCGTGACCGCGTCCGGATCGCGGCCCGCGCGGGCCGCCTGCCAGAGCGCCTCCGCGCTCGCATCGCCCACTCGACCGACGACCACGACCGACACCGGCTCGCGCAGGGCACTCGTGACGACGTTCGCGTAGCCGGCGGCGAACTGGCCCCACCCGCGGTATTCGCCGACGAACGAGCGCAGCGCCCGCAGCGCGACCGCACGCCACGCCTCGTCACCGGTGAGCACCGCGAGGCGAAGGAGCGCGGTCGCGGCCTCGGCGTTCTCCTCGATCGGCCGCTCCCGGCGCGCGAGGCGGCCCGGCGCCGCGCCGTCCGGCCGGTCGTAGAAGCCACCGTGGCCGGTGTCCTCGAGCTTCTCGCGCATGCGCGTGGCGACCGCGGTCGCGCGCTCGACGTCTCCGGCCTCGACGAGCAACGAGAGGTACGCCGCGCTGTCACCAAGCAGGTCCGGCTGCCGCGGACCGCCGCTCGCGTCGGAGCGATACAGCGCCCCGCTCGCGTCGCGCAGCCGACGCTCGAGCGCCAGGGTCGCGGACAGGCCGCGCGTCGCGATCGCCGGCTCCCGCAGGATCTCCCCGGCGCGCAAATACGCGCCGGCCGCCAGCGCGTTCCACGAGAGGTAGAGCGTGCGGTCGACGAAGGGCGCCTCGTGCGTCGCGCGATCCGCGGCGTCGAGGGTGTAGTAGTGCTCGTCCGCGTCCTGCGAGCCGCCCCAGAGCCCGGTCTCCGCCTGGTACAGCGTGTCGTCCATCCAGCGGATCACGTCGCGCACGACGCGCTCGTATCCCGACTCCGGGAACGCCGCGTGCGCGTCGGCGTAGATGGCAAGCAGCTCGGCGTTGTCCTCGAGCATCTTCTCGTAGTGCGGCGCCTTCCAGTCGCGCATCGTCGCGTAGCGGAAGAAGCCACCGGCGACGTGATCGTACATGCCGCGCGTGGACATCGCGTCGAGCGTGCGCGTCAGCATCGACGCGAGCTCGGGCGCGCCGTCACGACGGTACTCGTCGAACACGAAGCGCAGCAGCTTCGTCTGCGGGAATTTCGGCTCGCGTCCGAAGCCGGCGTGGTCGGGATCGAACTGCCCGCGGACGAGCGCGCCCACGATGTCGACGATCTCGCGGGTGATGTCCCCGGGCTTCGGCTCGCGCGCTTGGTCCTCCTGCACGCGCGCCGCGGTCACGCGGCGCTGGATGTCCTCGCGCTGCTCGTGCCAGATCTCGGATACGGCGAGCAACGTGCGATACAGCTCCACGGGCTGGATGTAGGTGCTGCCGTGGACGATGTCGCCGCCCGGCGTGAGGAAGGCGGTGGATGGCCAGCCGCCCATGTTGTAGCGGCGATTCACGTCGGGGCGTTCGTCGTTGTCGACCCGGATCGGGATGAAACGCTCGTTGATCAGCGCGATGTTGTCTCCGGCGCTGTAGCTCGTCTCGTCCATCACGTGGCACCAATGGCACCACACCGCGCTGATGGCGAGGAGGATGGGCATGTCGCGCTCCCGAGCCTCGGCGAACGCGGCGTCACCCCACTCGCGCCACCCGATCTCGCTCGCGCGGTTCGGACGCGGGGAGAAACGGAAGGGGCTCATCTATATGAAATCGAGTCTAGGTCGGCTATGATTTTTCTCAGCCCGCGAGGAGGTAGTGCACGTGGCGATCGAGCAGCAGGAGACCGGGACCGGGATCGACCAGCCGGTCGTCTCGATGACCACGCGCGCCGCCGACAAGCTCAAGGAAGTCATCGCCAAGCAGGGCCGCGACGACCTCGCCCTGCGGGTCTACGTCACCCCGGGTGGATGCAGCGGTTTCTCGTACGGCATGACTTTCGCGGAAGGCCGCGAAGAGGACGACACCCTCATCGAGCAGGACGGCGTTCGCATCGTCGTCGACCCGATGAGCGCCATGTACATCAAGGGCTCCGAGATCGACTTCGTCGACGCGCTCATGGGCGGGGGGTTCGCGCTTCGCAACCCGAACGCCGTCTCCAGCTGCGGCTGCGGCCAGTCCTTCAAGACCGCGGACCAGGCCGGCACCGCCAAGGCCTGCTCGCACTAGCACGACGCGCGCCCTCGTCGTCGTGGACATGATCCACGATTTCGCGGATCCGTCCGGCGCCCTCTACTGCGGTCCGTCCATGCCGCCGATCATCGAGGTCATCAAAGGCGAGCTCGCGCGTGCGCGCGCGGCCGGCGAGCCCGTGATCTACCTCACCGACGACCACATGCCGGACGACCCCGAGTTCCAGATGTTCCCGCCGCACGCGATCCACGGGACGAGGGGCGCGACGATCATCCCCCAACTCGCGCCGGCCGCGGGCGACGTGGTGATCCCGAAGCGGCGCTACTCCGGCTTCTTCGAGACCGAACTCGACCTCACCCTTGGCGAGAAGGGCGTCGACACGCTGCGCCTGGTGGGCGACTGCACGAACATCTGCGTGCTCTACACCACCGCCGACGCGCGGAACCTCGGATACGCGGTCGAGGTCGTGCGCGACGGCGTGACCTCGTTCGACCTCGAAGCGCACGAGCACGCGCTCACGGAATTGGAGAAGACGCTTGGCGCGAAGCTGGTCTAGTGCCACCGTCAACGTCCCGGTTCGAACTCCTCGTCCTCGACCGCCTGCACTTCAAGCGCAGTGAGCGCGTGCAGGGGCGGCGAGAAGAAGCGCTGCGCGATGGCCGTCGGCACGATCGCCGACAGGATCACCGCCGTGATGAGCACTGAGAACTGCGTGCGGTCGATGATCCCTGCGTTCAGGCCGTAGAGCGACGAGATCGTCCCGAACGTCAGCCCGGTACTCATGAGCAGCGTCGTGTAGGTCGCGTGAGGTCGCAGGTAGCGCAGCGCGACCGGCATGACGCCGGCGAATTTCAGGGCAAGCTTCACGACGAAGAAGCCAACGAGCAGTGGTAGCGCAGCTCCGACCGCGCCGACGCTGACGTTCAGGCCGCCCTTAAGGAAGAAGAACGGCGTCAGGAACGAGAACGCGACCACGCGGAAGCGGCGCTGCTGCTCGGGATGGCGCTTGAAGATCGGCGCGATCGCAAGGCCCAAAAGGAAGGCCGGCAGCACGGCCTGGCTCTTCGCAAGGTCGGCCGTCCACATGAGCAGCAGGAGGGCGAACACCGCTCCACGGATCTCCGGCTCGATGACCCGGTCGCCGTAGCGCTCGAAGAACGGTCGCTGCAGCACCGTCATTGCGACGATGACGGCGATCGAGACGAGCGCGAACACGACGAGGTACGGGCTCGGCTGGATGAAGAGGATCGAGAGCGCGAGGGCGGTCCCGAGGTCGGTCACGAACGTCGCGGCCATGATGACCTTCCCGATCTCGTGGTTCGTGAGTCCCGTCTCCACGAGCACCGCGTACACGACGGCGAGAGAGGTCGTCGACAGTGCGATACCGGCGATCTCCGATTGCCGAATATCCCATCCGGCGACGAAGTACGCGAACAGCACAGCCCCGGTGAACGGCAGCAAGAACGAGAGACCGCCGATGAGCGCCGACTCCTTGAGCTTCTCGCGCATGAGAGCCGGGTCGACCTCGGCGCCCGCCAGGAAGGTCAGGACGATGCCGGCGAGGGCCGCCAGGAAGTCCATCCATGAGGGCGACGTGATGCCCAGAGCATTCCCCGCGATGACGCCAGCGGCGATCTCGATGATCGCGACGGACAGACCCAGCTCGACGCTCAGCAGCGAGGCGCCGAGGACGAGGAGCGCGAGGATCGTGGCGACGAGCAGCGGGTCCATACATCAAACCTCCACCGGTCGTGTGATCGGTAGAGGTCATCAGCCGCCTATTGGCGGCGCTTCACGGCGGACCTCATCGCCCCGGTCCGAATGTTAGTCCACGAACAGGCGTCCCTCGAGCGATCTCGCGAACGCGGTGTATTCGAAATCGAGCTCGTCGGGCGTGAAACCCTGCTCCTGCGCACCGCGGCGGACGACCTCGCGTCCGATGCGGACGGCGAGGGCGACGAGGCCGCGCTCCACGAGACGCGGCACGTTGTGCTGCTCGGAGATGCCCCGAATGCCGCGCGCCAGCTCGTCGATCTTCGCGGTGCGCTCGGGCCCGTCGGGTGAGGCCATGGTGTCGAACGCCAGCGGCAGGATCGCCCGTATGCGTTCGCCATATCCCGCGGCCCGAGCGGTCGTCAACCCGAACGTGCTCGCGGCGCTCGACGCCTCATGGGCGACGCGGTCGACCGCGGAGCCGGCCGCGCGGCGGTAGATCGCGACGACCGCCGCCCGGCGCCGAACGATCGGGTCGCCGCTATCGGCCAATGCGCCCGCGCGGGTTCATCACTGTGGCATCGGGTCGAGCTGCAGGCCGGTCGAGAACGCGCAGTTCTTCGCGTACACGCTCACGACTGTGGTCGCCTCGAAGATCTGCTCGTTGGTCATGCCCAGGCTCCGCAGCATCTCGGCGCGGTAGACCATCGAGAGCTTGGCGTCGTTCACCAGGCTCGTCGCGTACGCCACGAGCTCCTTGTTGAGCCGCGAGACCTCGCCCTCGTGGATCGTTGCGACCTCGCGGTCGAGGATGATCTTCGCGTACTGCGGATCGCTGGCCATGTACGTGAAATAGCGCGGCACGCTGCCAAGCTTTGCGCGGACCTCGACCAGCACCGGGGTGGAGGGGTCCTGCGCCCGCACCGGCGCCGCGTCGTTGAACGCCGCGATGGCCCTCTCGAAGGTGTTGATGCTTACGACGTGCGCGATCGTGGCGATGAGCTCGACGATCTGCCCGTCGTCGAGGCCGTACTCCTTCTGCAGGCCGCGGGTGTGGGCGTAGAGCTCATAGGGCGCGGACTTCGCCGCGGCCACGGCGAGGGCGATCATCCGCTTTTGGAGGTTGAGGAGGGTCCGCGTCGCCATGACGTGCGCGAGCTCCTGGTGGTTGCCCATGAGGATCGACGGGCGTAGGCCGAGGGCCCGGCTCGACGGCGTCATCGTCGTCGCCTTCGAGATCTCGCGGATCATCGAGTCGATCTTGCGCACCATCTCGCCGTGCTCGGACTCTTCCGGCAGTCGGATCGTCGGCATCGCGGCTTCCCCCTCTCTCCCTCGGGAGTTTAGGCGTCTAGCTCGTCCGCTCCTTCGCGCGCGCGACCGAGGGCCGCGGCGGGATCGGGCCCCGAAGCACGACCCAGAGGTACTGCGCGAAGGGCTGGATCAGCGTCAGGTCCGCTGCGCCGAAGTGGCCCCGGTCGCGATGGAACACCACGAGCACGCCGCGCACGTCCAGGCCCGCCACCGAAACAGGAACGAGCGCCGCCGAGTGGAGCGCCGTCGCGGGACGCTCGCCCTCGCCGAGCTCGGCGATGGTCCGTGCCGCCCCGCCGTACATCGTGTCCCGCACCAGCTGCACCAGCGATCCTGGTACTTCGTCCCGCAGCGGCCGTGATGCCGCCACGAACCGCGCGTCGCCGGCGGCGTTCGAGAACAGCATTGCGAGATCCCCGGGCACCACGCGCAGCATCGCGTCGAGGAAGACATCGAAGAACTCGCCGCGATCGAGCCCCCCGAGGGCGTGCGCGGCCGCGGCGATGGCCTCGACCCGGCGGCGGCGTGGGTCGAAGCGAAGTCCGAAGCCCCGCATGGCACCTGACGCGAAGCCCAGGAGCAGCAGGATCACGAGTCCGAATCCGCCGCCCACCTCGAGCACGGGCTCGCCGACGACATGACCGGTGACCGTCCAGAGAAACGCGTTTGCGAGCGCGGCGAGGACGGCTCCGATGAGGCCGGCCTCCGGACCGAGCAGGGCGCCGATGACGACGACGGGCACCAGGGCGAACACTCCCGCCGTCGCACCGAGGTCGTTCTCGAGGGCGAAGAAGAGACCGGCGTACGCAGCCAGGGCCGTGGCGACGATCAGCGCGCCGCGGCGAAGCCGACGACCGCTCGGGAACATCGGAACCGGCGTGGTCGGGAGTGGTGGCGGCGGCGCCGGCTCGCGGGCGGGGCGAAGCGCCTGGAGGATCCTCGCGATGGGCGCGTCCTTGGTGATGAACACATGCGCGCCCGCAGCGAGTGCGCGCTCGCGGACCGCGCCGTCGAGGCTGAACATCACGAGCTTCGCGGACGGGACCTCCGCCCGCAGCGTGGGGAGCAGCTCGAGGCCCGATCCGCCGGGCATCTCGTTGTCGATGAGGATGATGTCGGGCTGGTGGCGTCGCGCGAGACGGAGCCCTTCCTCTGCATCCGCGGCCTCGCCCACGACCTCGAGCGTCTCGTCGTCCCTCATGAGCGACTTGAGCCCTTCGCGGACCGCCAGGTGGTCATCGATGACGATGACGCGGGCGCGCCGGCCCTCGGTGTCCAGGGCGCGCGAGTGCATCTGCTCGAGGAGCGCACGATTCAGGGCCGACCCCGTCACGAAGCCGCGCTCCAGGAGCACGTCACCCAGGCGCTTCGGCGTCCCGCGGCCGACGAGCTCGCGCTGCTCCACGAGTGCCGCCTCGAGCCCCTCCTGCTCGACGGCGCCGGCGTCCAGCAGCAGCACGCCGAGCGCGGGCGTGGCCGGCAGCGCAGGCAGGAGACCGCGCAGGACGCGCGTGAGATCGAGCGGGCCAAAGGGCTTGGTGACGAACGCGTCTGCACCCGCGGCTTCGGCGCGCCTGCGCATCGCGGGATCGTCGTGGGCCGTGAGCACAAGGATCGGGATGCTCGCGGTCGCCTCGTCCGCCTTCAGCTCCGCGCACACGGCGATGCCGTCCGGACCGGTGTGGCTGAACGCGATGTCGAGGACGACGAGGTCGGGGCGCGTTTCGCGCGTCAGGCGGAGCGCGGCCTCCGTCGTCGCCGCCTCGCTCACCGACCAACCCTGACTGGTCAGCGTGATGCGGACGAGCGCCCGGATCGACTCCGAGTCGTCCGCGACCAGCACGTTGATCGGCCGCGCGGTCGCGGCGCCGTCCGCCCGCTGCACTGTCAAGCCAGTCTGAACGAACGGCGCAAGGCCCGAATGGGCACGCCCGTTTCGCGCCTTCGACCGCAACGTACTATCACCCGTACGCGTATGGCGGAGAGTACGGGGAGCATCCGACCGGTCCCGGCGATCGACAAGGCCGCGCGGGTCCTGCGCGCCCTCGCCGACGGTGGCCGCCCACAGGGCATCAGCGAGCTCGCGCGGGCGCTGCGCGTGTCCAAGGGCACCTTACGCGACGTCCTGCTCACCCTGGACGCGTACGGCCTCGTCGTGCGTGACCCGGACACGCGCTTCCGACTCGGCCCCGAGCTGCGCGCCCTGGCCGACGCCTCCACGCCGGACCTGGGCGCTCTGGCGCAACCGTATCTGGTGTCGCTCATGCAGACGTTCGGCGAGACGGCGATCCTCGGCGTGATCCACGACGGCAAGCTCGAGATCGCCGCGCGCGCCGAACCTGATACCGACCTGCACATGACCGCGCCGCTAGGCCGCCGCCTGCCCCTCGATGCGGGAGCGCACGGCAAGGTGATCGCGACCGGCGAGTCGGTCGGCTACGACGACGAGGAGCTGTTCGCCGGCGTGCGCGCCGCGGCCGCCCCGGTCATCGATGCGCGCGGACGCAGGATCGCCTTCGTCATGGTCGTCGGCTTCAAGCAGCGCGTCGACTTGCGGACGCTTCGCCGCATCGGCGAGCGCTGCGCGAGCGCCGCGAACGCGCTCTCGCGACGCGTGGGCGCGAAGATCGCCGACGAGGCGGCCACGGCATGACGAAGGTGATGCTGACGCTGCGCGTGAACGGTGACCCGTACACCGTGGCGGCGGAGCCGCATCACACCCTGCTCGAGGTCCTCCGCGAGGAGCTCGGACTCACCGGGACGAAGCACGGCTGCGAGCTCGGCGAGTGTGGTGCGTGCACCGTGCTGGTGGACGGTGTGCCGGTGCTCTCCTGCCTCACCCTTCCGCTCGAGGTCGGCGACGCCGAGATCCTCACCGTGGAGGGGATGGCGAGGGGTCCGGTGCTGCACCCGCTGCAGACCGCGTTCGCCGAGGAGGGCGCCGCGCAGTGCGGCTATTGCACGCCCGGGATGCTCCTCTCCGCCAAGGCGCTTCTCGATGCGAATCCGCGGCCGACGCGCGTGGATATCGCGCAGGCGATCAGCGGCAACCTCTGCCGTTGCACCGGCTACACCGCGATCTACGAAGCCGTCGAGAAGGCGGCGAAGCACTCATGAGCGAGCTCAGCATCCTTGGCCGCCGTCTGCCGAAGGTGAATGCCTGGGCGCATCTCACCGGCACCGCGCGCTACGCCGACGACATCGCCCTGCCGCGCATGCTGTACGGGCGCCTGCTGCGATCGACACGTCCGCACGCGCGCATCGTGAAGATCGACCCCGGGCGCGCGCTCGCCCTGCCGGGCGTGGTCAGCATCGTCACCGGGGCGGACATGCCCGAGAAGATGGGGATCATGCCGTCCACCCAGGACGAGACCGCGCTCGCGGTCGACAAGGTGCGCTACGTCGGCGAGCCCGTGGCCGCGGTCGCGGCCCTCGATGAGGACACCGCGTACGACGCGCTCTCGCTCATCGACGTGACGTACGAGGACCTCGAGCCGATCTTCACCATCGAAGAGGCGCTCGCGCGTGACGACGTGAAGATCCATGAGACGAGCAGGCGCGCGAACGTGTTCAAGGAGGTGCACCTGTCGTTCGGCGACCTCGAGGCCGGCTTCGCGAAGGCCGATCACGTGCGCGAGGACTGGTTCTTCTTCGAAGGCACCACGCACGCCGCCATCGAGTCGCACGCCTGCGTCGCGTCCTACGACGCCGACAGCAAGCTGACGCTCTGGACGAGCACCCAGGTCCCCCATTACCTGCACCGGGAGCTCGAGAAGGTGCTCGGGCTCCCGCGCAGCCGGATCCGCGTCATCGCCACGCCGAACGGTGGCGCGTTCGGTGGAAAGTCCGATCCGTTCGGCCACGAGTTCTCGGCGGCGCTGCTCTCGATGCGCACGAAGCGGCCGGTGAAGATCACCCTCGACCGCGAGGAGGTCTTCTACGCGCATCGCGGCCGGCATCCGGTGAAGATGCGCATCAAGACCGGGGTGAAGAGGGACGGCGAGATCACCGCGGTCGAGTTCGAGAGCTATCTCGACGGTGGCGCGTACGCCTCGTACGGGATCGCGACGACCTACTACACCGGCGCCCTCCTGACCGTCACGTATCGCGTGCCGGCGTACAAGTTCGACGGCGTGCGCGTGTACACGAACAAGCCGCCCTGCGGGCCAAAGCGCGGCCACGGCACGACGCAGCCGCGGTATGCGTTCGAATGCCAGCTCGACAAGATCGCCGCCGACCTCGCCCTCGACCCGATCGAGTACCGCCTGCGCATCCTGCAGCCGCCGAACACACAGACAGTGAATGACCTTCGCGTGACCACGATGGGCCTCGGCGAATGCCTCACGGCCGTGCGGAACGCCACGGGCTGGACGCGCAAGCGCGAGGACCTGCCGAAGGGCAAGGGCATCGGTGTCGCGGGGAGCGCCTACATCAGCGGCGCGGGCCTGCCGATCTACTGGAACGAGATGCCCCACTCCGGCGCGGAGATCCGCATCGACCGGGGCGGCGGGGTCACCGTGATGTGCGGCACGAGCGAGATCGGACAGGGCTCCGACAACATGCTCGCGTCGGTGGCAGCGGAGGCGCTCGGCATCTATCCCGAGGACGTGCACGTCGTCTCCGGCGACACCAGCCTCGCGCCGGTCGACCTGGGCTCGTACTCGAGCCGCGTGACGATGATGGCCGGCAACGCCACGAAGAGCGCCGGACTCAAGCTCCGCGCGCAGCTCTTCGCGGTCGCCGCGGAGAAGCTCGGCGTGCCCGCGGAGCGCCTCGTCGCCGCCTACCGGCGCATCTACGACCAGAAGGACCCGGACAAGGCCATGACCTTCGTCGAGGCCGCGAACCTGGCGGAAGCGCGGTACGGCACGCTCGTCGCGGCCGGCTCGTACCGGCCGCCGGCCGGCATCGGCGGAAGCTACAAGGGCGCGGGCGTCGGCCCCACGCCGGCGTACTCGTATCAGGCCGCGGTCGCCGAGGTGACGGTCGATCTCGACACCGGGCAGCTCATCGTCGACAAGATCACCACCGCGCACGACTGCGGTCGCGCGCTGAATCCGACCAACGCCGAGGGACAGGTC
>JBGQFO010000069.1:0-10166 GCA_041496945.1 Candidatus Limnocylindria bacterium
GTCGTTGCGACCGCGGCGATCGGAATGGTCGCTGCGGCTTCGCTTCTCCTCGTGCATCGCACCGACCTGCCGCTGGAGCGCGCGTTCGGCGATGCGGTCGTGACGACCGTCGCGCGTCTGCTCGGCGGCGACGCGAAGAATCCGCTCGTCGGGAACGCGCGCGCGATCGACGCGGGCAGATATGCCTATACCGGATCGTGCGCGACCTGCCACGGCGCGACCGGCGACGGGAAGGGCATCTTCGGCCAGGACACGTATCCGCCCGCGACTGACCTCACGAGCCCGGCGGCCAAGGCGAAGAGCGATGCGGAGCTGTTCTGGATCACGAAGAACGGCCTGAGCTTCACCGGCATGCCGGCATTCGCCCGCCAGTACCAGGATCAGGACATCTGGGCTCTCGTGAGTTACGTGCGCGCGCTCCAGCAAGGTCGCGCGAGCGCCATCAGCATGCCGATCTTGACGGTGGCGCAGCTCGCGGTGGCCGACCCGAACGGCGACGCCACGGCGCGTGGCGCTGCCGTGTATTTCGCGCAGGGGTGCCAGCTGTGTCACGGCGCGGTCGGCGATGCTCCTGGTCAGCTCGCGCTGCGCGAGGGCGAGTCAGATGCGATCCGCCGCGGTCGCTCGGGGATGCCCGCGTACGGGACCGATCGCGTCAGCGCCGCCGGGCTGAACGATCTGCTCACCTATCTCGGAACGTTCGGTGGTGGACGTCGAGGGCGCGACTGATCCTCTGACTCAGCACGGATCAGGCGCGTCTCTCGACCAGTCCGTCGCGAACGGCCCGCGCGGCGAGCTCCGCTCGGCTCTCGGCATGCAGCTTCTCCAAGATGTTCTTCAGGTGATACTTCGTGGTGTTCTCGGTGATGCCGAGGCGCACCGCGATCTCCTTGTTCCGAAGGCCCTCGGTGACGA
Source organism: Candidatus Limnocylindria bacterium (assembly GCA_041496945.1). Lineage (GTDB taxonomy): Bacteria > Chloroflexota > Limnocylindria > P2-11E > P2-11E > CF-39. The sequence continues at coordinate 916 of JBGQFO010000069.1, forward strand.
GGCGGAGCACCTCGAGCTCGCGATCCGTCAGGCGATCGTGATCCGATCCTCCGCGATTCCCGCGCAGGAACTCCTGCACGATCCGCGCGGCGGTCGCGGGAGTGATAGCGGGCTCTCCGCGCTCGACGCCCTCAAGAAGCAGACGCAGCTGTGCGCTTTCAAGGTTCTTGAGCAGATACCCATGCGCTCCCGCCTTGATCGCGGCGAAGAGATCCTCTTCATCCTCGCTGACCGTGAGCATCACGATCGCGACGCCGGGATGGCGTGCCTTGATCCGCAGTGTCGTCTCGACCCCAGAGAGGCCGGGCATGCGCACGTCCATCAGGACGAGCTGAGGCTCGAGCCGGTCGACGAGCCCGATGGCCTCGTCCCCGCTCGACGCTTCGCCGACGACCGCGTGGCCCCAGGCGCCGAGGAGCGCAGCCACGCCCTGACGGAAGAGCGCGTGGTCGTCCACGAGGAGGATGCGCATCAGCGATCAGCCGCTGATGGAACGAGAGGAAGCGCGACGCGAAGCACCGTCCCCGCCCCTGGCCGCGTCGACCATGCGACCTCGGCACGTATCGATGCGGCCCGTTCGCGAATGGCCTGCATGCCGTAGTGCGGCCAATCGTCCGCCGGCGCGGCGGAAGGATCGAAACCGTTGCCGTCGTCTTTCACGGCCAGGCGCAGCTCGCCGTCCTGCACGTCCAGCGCGATCTCGGTGCGGTGGGCGGCGGCGTGCTTTCGGACGTTCGTCAGCGCCTCCTGCACGATCCGGAACACCTGTGCCTGAATGTCAGGCGAAAGCTCCAGCGCCTGCGCCGAGGGACTCGCGACCACGTGGGTCGCCAGCTTCGACGCGTCCGCGAAGCGGGACGCGTACTCCTCGAGCGCGCCGCAGAGGCCGCGTTCGGACGCGATCGGGATCGTGAGCCCGAGGATCGCCTCGCGCACGTCGACGTAGACGGAACGCGCAGCACTTGAGAGCTCCGCCAGCTGCTGCCGCGCCCGCTCGATCTTGCCGGTCGCGAGAAGCACTTCCACTGCCTGCGCTTTCGTGTTCACGTAGCCGAGCACCTGCGCCAATCCGTCGTGCATCTCGCGCGCGATGCGCTCCCGCTCGCCACGGATCGCAAGGGCCCGCAGGTCGCGCTGCAGCCGGTCGTTCTCGAGCGCGATGGCGGCCTGGCTCGCCAGGGAGAAGAGGATCTCGGCCTCCTCGGTGCCGTATGCCGGCTCGCGCTGGCGCGCAGCGGTCAGCGTTCCCAGGGTCCGATCCCCGCGCAGCAGCGGCACCGCCAGGCGTGCCGTGACGACCCCCTCCGAGCCGCTCGCTGCGAGGACCTGCTGCGATCCATCGGGCCGGACGGCCGTGATGACGCTGACGTCCGCATCGAGCAGGCGCCGGGCGTTGTCCACGACGGCCTGAAGGACGTCGTCGAGGCGCGAAAGTCCGGTCATCGCGAGTCCGACCTGTCGCAGCGCTTCGAGTGACGCGTTCCGTCGTTCAAGCTCGCGGTTGCGATGGCCGATCGCCTCCGAGAGTCGATCGATGCGTCGGAACGCGAGGCGCGCGAAGACGATCGCGAGGACGAGGACACCGGCCGGCACCACGAGGACGTCGAACGGGGACGGCAGGAGCTGATCGAGGAAGCTGTCGCTCGCGATCTCGAGGGCCGAGATCACGAGGACGGGCAGCACGACCGTGAGCCAGCGCAGACGGGTGTTCATTGCGGTACGACGAACCGTAGTCCTCGTACGCCGGCGCGAAACCGGCGGCAGACGCCCCTTCCGAGTGCCGAACGGCCCTACGCGTTCGGAGTGCCGAACGGCCCTACGGGCGTAGGCCGAACGGCACTTCGTCGGCTACCCGAAAGGACGGGAGGCGCCTACTCCTTCGCGTGTGGTCCCGTGCCGGCTCGTCGACGATGCTCACGAGCGGAAGAAGGTGCTGCACGTGTCGTACGTCTTCAGCATCGACCGAACCAACTGCCTGAACTGCGGCGTCTGCATGGATGTCTGTCCGGTCCAGGCACTGGACATGACGAGGACGCGCACGTCGCCGATCGAGGGTGCCGAGGCGTCTCCTCGCGGGACCGCGGTGGCGGTCGGTCAGCCTTGGATGATGGAGTTCCCGGTGCAGGTCGCGGTGTGCATCGGCTGCGAGCTCTGCGCGACCGAATGCCCGACCGAGGTGATCACGATCGCTTCGACCAAAGGGGCGGCGACGTTCGCCGACGCGCAGGGGCCGATCCATCGCGCGCCCGAGGACACGACCGGCTGGGTGCCGCTATCCGCCTACACCAGGGAGTCGCTCAAAGAGCAGCACACCGATCCGTGGGGCGATCTCGCAAGCTGGCGACCCGCTCAGCGCGAGGCGTCGTGGCAATCGTGGCGCACCTGGATCTCGCCCGGCGCCGACCGCCTCATGGCTCCGTGCCAGGTCGCCTGCCCCGTCGGGACCGACGCGGGCCTCTACGTGGCGCTCGTCGCGGAGGACCGCTACGCGGAGGCCCTCGCCGTCGCGGCCGACTACAACCCCTTCCCTTCGATCTGCGGCCGGATCTGCACGGCGCCGTGCGAGATCGCCTGCCGGCGCGGTGTGGTCGACGAACCCATCGCGATCAGGGAGCTCAAGCGGTTCGCCGCGGACCACGGTGCCGAGGGCTACCCCAAGCCGCCGCCTCCCGCTGAAAGACGGACGGAACGCGTCGCGATCATCGGCGCCGGCCCGACCGGCCTCAGCGCCGCGTACATGCTCGCGCGCGCGGGCTATCCGGTGACGGTCTTCGAAGCGATGCCGGTCGCCGGCGGGATGATGGCCGTCGGGATCCCCGAATACCGGCTGCCCAAGCGCGTGCTGCGCACCGAGGTGGAGCGCATCGCGGCGCTCGGGGTCGAGATCCGCCTCAACACCGCCCTCGGCCGTGACGTCACGATCGACGGGCTGAAGAGCGACGGCTACCGAGCGATCCTGCTCGCCGCGGGTGCTTCGAAGAGCCAGCCGCTCGGCGTGCCGGGGGAGGACGCGGGGGGCGTCGTGCCGGCAACGGTGTTCCTCAAGAAGGTCAACCTCGGCGAACCGGCCGAGATCGCGGGTGACGCCCTCGTCGTCGGGGGCGGATCGACCGCGATGGACGCGGCGCGGAGCGCTTGGCGAGCCGGCGCGCGCAGCGTTCGCGTCCTGTATCGGCGGACCCGCGAAGATATGCCGGCGCAAACCGACGAGCTTCGTGCGGCGGAGCACGAGGGTGTCGTCATCGACACGCTCGTCGCGCCCGTGGAGATCGTACGAAAGAACGGCTGGATGACCGGCGTGCGCTGCATCCACCTGAAGGTCACGGGCCGCGACACCGACGGCCGCAGCGCCGTGGCTCCGGTGCCGGGGAGCGAATTCATGATCGACGCGACGAGCCTGCTGATCGCGGTCGGCGAAGCGCCCGACCCGTCGATCCTCCCAAAGGGATCGAGCATCCAGGTCGCGGCGTGGGGCGGGGTCGTTGTCGACACCGAGAATCTCGTGACCGCTCAGGCCGGCATCTTCGCCGCAGGCGACGTCGCGACGGGGCCGCGCAGCGTGATCGAAGGTGTCGCGCAGGGCCAGCGCGCCGCGTGGGCGATCGACCGCTACCTGCGGGGCCTGCCCGCAGCGCGATACGTCGCGCCCTGGCGCACGAACCCGTCGCTGATGGCGACGCGGACGGTGCAGGTGGACCTCGTTCCCGGCACGCGCGCGGAAGCCGCGCTCGCGCAGGTGAGCCGCTCGGGTGCGAACGGCTCGAACGAGGTCTCGCTCGGCTTCGAAGAGGGCCCGGCGCGCGCCGAAGCGGCGCGCTGCCTGCGCTGTGACGTCGTCACGGCGTGCGAGGCCGTTGACGTGATCAGAAGGAGGATCGGATGACCAGCGACCAACTCGCCACCGCGATCATCAACGCGTTCCTTGACGGAGGAGAGGGATTCCTCGAGGGCACGCTCGCGGCCGCGCTACCCATCTTCTGGCTCCTCGCGCTCGCACTTCACCTCGCTCGGCCGCGCATGCTCGAAACGACGCGGAAGTTCTCGCTGCGACTGGCAGCCGACATCTGGTGGGTGCTCTACACCGGTTTGCGCGATGGCCTGATCGTCGTCGCTTTCATCATGAGCTTCATGTATCTGTTCCCGGACGTGCTGATGTCGCAGGCGCTTCCCATCGGCGGCTCGATCGCCACAGCCGTTCTCTTCGGCGTCCTGCTGACGAAGCTCGTCGCCGACGCTGACGACGACCCGCGCGCTTTCCGCATCGTCTCCTACCTGTTGGCCATCGGGGCCGCCCTGTACATCCTGCCGACGCTCGCGGGTGTGCAGGTGAGCGCGCTCGAGCTTGGCGACCCATGGGACAGCCTCGGTAAGGCGCTCGTCACGTCGACGAACCAGGCGCTCGCGATCGGGCTCTGGGGGATCTCGATCATCGCGATCGGCGCGATGGGGATCGTCGCGATCTGGTTCAACCTTCGCGCACCCGGCGCGACTCTCGGGAGGGCACAGCGATGACACCTGAAGACATCACCAACGCGATCATGCAGGCACTCGTGCAGGGTGGCCAGAAATGGCTCGTGGCGACGATCGGTGCGTTCATGCCCGCGCTGTGGGCGCTCACGCTGATCTTCCATCTCTCGCGCCCGTACGTGCTGCGGACGCTCCGCAAGCTGTCACTGCGCTTCGGTGCGGACGTGTGGTGGCTCAGCTACGTGCTGATCCGGGACGCTGTGGCGATGATCACGTTCGGCCTCAGCTTCCTGTTCATCATGCCGAATCTGTACCTCACGCTCGATCTCCCGCTCACGGCGCCACTCGCCACGCTGTTCCTGTTTTGGGCGCTGTACGTCAAGCTGATCTACGACGCCGACGACAACGTCCGCGCTTACCGCCTGGTGACCGCGCTCCTCGTCGTGGGCGCCACGTTCTACTTCGTTCCACAAACCCTGGGCATCGAGGCTAATTCGCAGGACTACCTCGCCGGCGTCGTTGCCTTCTTCAACTCGACGGAGAATCCGGCGTGGGCCGGACCGATCCTCATCATCTCGCTCCTCGGTTTCACAGCTACCGCGTTCCTCATCTTCTACCGGGTGGTGATCTCCGCGAGCCGCCGACTCGAGCCGAGCGCGGCGTCGAAGAACGCGGCAGTGCCGTAGCCGGTCGGTGTTCTGAGCACCGGTCGGCCTCGCTGACGAGGCGCGCTTCTAGGGTCTCGGCTGCTGCTGCGGCTGCGGCACCCCGGGGCCCTGCTGGCCGGGCGCGATCACCGGACCCCCGAGGAAAACGGGCCCCGCATTCGGCGGGATGAGCACCGCCCCGATGACCAGGACCGCGGCAAGCGCGATGCCGGTCGCGCCCGCGACGACACCCACCGTCCTCCGGCCTTCAGCTGCCGCGCCGGGCATCACCGTCGCGACGAGCCAGGTGATCCCGCTGGCCGCGAACGTGAGCATCAGGACCAGCGCAAGCGCTCCAAGGAAGCCGTAGCCGAGCAACAGCCCCAACATCTCTCGGACCTTCCCTTCTTGCCGACAGGCGGCCTACGAAATCCGCGAACGCGGGGCTCAGTATCTGCCGATCACGTGACGGGTGGCCAGTCTCACAACGGCATGAGGTGTTCAGGGCAACAGCTGGCGCAAGGCGAAGAGCACGTTCGCCGGACGCTCCGCCAATCGACGCATGTACCAGGGATACCAGCCAGCGCCGTAACTGATCAGATCTCGAACGAGGAACCCATCGCGAGCAAGCCTCAGCTGCTCAGCGGCTCTGATCCCGTACAGCATCTGGATCTCGAATGACGTCTTCGGGAGGCGAAGCGCGACGGCATGCTCGGCGACCTGCTGGATCAGTCCGACATCGTGAGTGCCGAGTGCGAAACGGATGTTCCCGCGATCCCGGGCTGCATGGAGGATCGACAGCGACAGCGCCACGAAGTTCGTGTTGATCTCATGACTCGTTTGGTAGGCGATGGAAGCAGGCTCCGCGTACGCGCCCTTGACCAAGCGGATCGCCGGAGCAAGCGGGAGAAGCCGCTGAACGTCGGCGGCGGTGCGACGGAGGTACGCCTGCAGGCAAAGACCTGTGTTCTGGCTAACGGCCTTCACGCGTTCATAGAAGGCGACCGTCCTCTCGGTGTAGGCACTCCCTTCCATGTCGATCCAGATGGTCTTGCCCTCGCCCGCCGCTCGGTCTGCAAGCCGCGTGACGTGAGCAAGCGCGCGCTCAGGATCAAGATCCAGGCCGAGTTGGGTCAGCTTGACCGAGATTTCCCCATCAAGTTTCTCGGCCGTGATCTTCTCCAGCAGTCCCAGGTAGTGCTCTGCGACCTCATCGGCCTCTTCTGACCGTGTGACGTTCTCGCCCAGGCGCGTGAACACGGCGGAAACACCGCCTCGTCTGAACTCCGCGGCCGCGCGAAGAGCGGCCTCCATGTCCTCACCCGGCATGAACCGCAGGACAGCCCGTCGTGCAAATCCGAGGCGGGGTAGGTGGTAGCGGAGCCAGCGATTCCCCGCCATCCAGAGGAAGAGTTGTCGCACGCGCTACGGCCGCGCGACGATGGCGGAGATCTCGCACCGGCGGCTCAAGGGATGGCGCGCGATCCAGCCTCCGGTGATTGCCGCTGTGGGCGTGGGCGGGCCGCTATGTCCATCGCGTGCGACATGCTAAACGCAAGGGTTCCCGACGGTGGACGCGAGGCGCTCCGCGACCGGGACGTTTGGCGGGGATGGGCCTCAGATAATGGCCAGGTGAACGACGTCAAACGCTGGCGCCGCAACCTTCAGCTCGAGATCGATGGCGCTGCCATCTATTACGCGATGGCGCGGGTCGAACCCGATGCGAACATCGCCGCGCTCTATCGGCGTCTGGCGATCCACGAATCAAGACACGCACGGGGTTGGATAACGAAGCTGCGCGGTGTCGGCGAGGGGCGACGATTCCCGCGACCTTCCTGGCGCGCGACCTTGCTCATTGTGCTGGCGCGTCGGCTCGGTCCCGATTTCGTCGGCCGGTCGCTGGCAGCGCGGGAACGATGGGAGCGCGCTACGTACGAGGCCCAAGACGATGCTGCGACAGCGCTCCTCGGCGAAGACGAGCGTCTCCACGCCCGCATCCTCGGGCACATCGCGCGCGCGAAGCTCTCGGGACCGGGCATGGCGCGGCTCAGCAATAGCCTGAGAGCCGCGGTTCTCGGAGTGACTGACGGACTCGTCTCGAACGTCAGCTTGGTGATGGGCGTTGCGGGCGCCGGCGGTGACACGCACACGATCACCATCGCGGGGTTCGCAGGACTCTTGGCAGGTTCGCTCTCGATGGCCATGGGCGAATGGCTTTCGGTGCAGACCTCGCGCGAGCTCTACATCAGGCAGGTGATGATCGAGCGGGACAAAGTCGAATCGGCGCCCGAAGCGGAGGCCGACGAGATCGCGCTCATCTACGCGTCGCAAGGCATGCCGGCGGACGAGGCTCAGGCCGTGGCGCACCAGCTCGTCCACGGGTCGCGTGGCGCCGACACACACGCAAGCGGTGATCCCGACGGCGCCTCCGGTCTCGCAGGGTCTGCCTGGACCGCGGGCTTTACCTCATTCGTGTTCTTTGCCGTGGGCGCCGCTCTCCCACTCCTTCCTTTCGCATTCCTCGTCGAAGGCCGCGCCCTCATCGCCTCAGCCGCCGTGACGGGCGTGGTGCTGTTCGCGATCGGAAGTGCCATTACCGCCGTCACTGGCCAACCGGCTATTCGGTCAGGGGTGCGGCAGCTCGCCGTTGGCGCTGCGGCAGCGACCATCACCTACGGACTCGGCCGTTTGTTCGGTGCGGCCGTCGGTTAGCGGCGGACTAGCTGGCGGCGATGAAGCGGATGCTGATCATCGTGCGACAGCGCGGACACTTGAGGGTCGCGAGCGACGACTCGCTCTGCCCGAACGCTGGCACGAACTTCAGTCCGTCTGTATCCGACACACTTCGCGAGCACTCGGGGCATTTGAGTTCCCCACGGCCCAACTCGGCGTGTGTCGCCTGTAGGTCGGCGAAGCCGACTCTCTTTTTCCGCCCCATGTAGCACCGCTTCCGATCAAATCCCGAAGAGGATTCTGAGCCGACGGGCAGACTCGAACTGCCGACCGGCGGTTTACTAACTCACCCTATGTGGTCCCGAGAAGTCCCGTTTGGTTCACTCCTTGGAGATGGTCGGCGTGGAATGCTTTCGGTGGACCGACACCTGGTAGTCCCCGTCGGGATTCCACAGGTCGCGGTCCCAGGTCGACCACCGCTCGCCGAGTGACAGGCCCGCGGCGACGACGAGACGATCGTAATCCTTGATCGTGAGCTGACCGGGGCGGAGCGAAAAGCCAGCGACGAACAAACCACCCGGTGCAAGGTGCCGCGCCAGATTCGCCACGACGGCGCTCTCGGTGCCCGGTGTGAGGAAGATCATCACGTTTCCCGCGAGAACGATGACGTCGAACGCGCGGCCGAGATCGATCGAGGCGAGGTCGGCGCAGTGCCACGCAATGGCCGGCGCCTTGCGGCGGGCGGTGGACAACATCTTGTCGTCAAGATCGACGCCCACGACGTCCACGCCTCGCCGCGCGAGCTCGCGCGCGATCCGTCCGGTGCCGCAGCCGGCGTCGAGCACTGTTGCGGGGGAGAAGCGCATCACGAAGTCCGCCTCACCGTGAACGTTCTCGCCCGCCGCCGCTCGGCGCTCGTACGACTCGTCATATTCGTCGCCGGACGCGCGTTGCATGCGCAGCCACGGATTTTGAGGGTCACGGCTCGGGGTCATCCGATAGGCACGGTAAGGGACAGACGCTCGGCACGCGCGTGCTCGGCTTGCGGCCCGGCGGGCGCACGTCGCCTCCCGGACAGCGCGCTGAACGGCGTCCGGTCGTACGCTATCGCGCGCGATCGGGCGGACGTGTCGGCGGAGGTGCTCATGAGAGTTCATGACTGCAACTGGAAGATGCTCGAGGAGTATCTCAGCCACGATGACAGGATCGTGTTGCCGATCGGATCCACGGAACAGCACGGCTACCTCTCCGTGGGGACCGACGCGATCTTGGCCGAGCGCGTCGCCGTGGAAGCTGCCGAACCGCTTGGGGTGCCGGTCCTGCCGGCCTTACCGTTCGGCGTCACCCCGTACTTCGCCGCGTTCCCTGGCAGTCCCTCCCTTCGCACGGCCACCTACATCGCCGTCATTCGCGATCTGCTCGATTCGCTCTTCGGTCAGGGCTTCCGGCGCATCGCCGTGATCA
>JBGQFO010000070.1:0-10166 GCA_041496945.1 Candidatus Limnocylindria bacterium
CGACGAGCTCGCCGCGGACTGGCCGGGGCACGCCGAGCTCATCACCGCGCTGCGGTCGCAGTACGAGCATCGGACCAGCCACGCCGAGCTCCTGCACAGCACGGAGCCGGGGGCCGCGGAGAAGGAGCTGCTCGAGCACGCGCAGATCCGGCGCGAGCTCATCGAGGCCGAGCGCCGCGCGGCATTCGACCTCCACGAGAAGGCGATCATCGACGACGCGCTGCTTCGCCGCATCGAGCGCGACCTCGACCTCGAGGAGCTGCGCACCGAGGGCTAGCGGAGCCGTCGCGCCCTCGCGGCCGCCGTGTCGACGACCATCCGGGATCTCACCGCTGGTTCGGGGCTCCGATCGCTGCTGCGCGCCCTGGACTAGAGTTTCGGCGATGACTGAAGCCGTACCGTCGCCTCGGCGCGACGACACCTCGCACCCTGACGAGCAGAAGAAGGTCCACCGTGCTGAGACAAAGACCCGCACCCAGCCCGAGTCGAAGCGCGAAGGACCGACGCTCGATCAGATCAAGGCCGACGAGCGCGTGCGCACGTTCATCCGCTCGGCGAACGCGCAGACCGGTGCGATCGGATACACCGAGCACGGCGAGCGTCACGCGAACACCGCCGCAGACGGCGCGCGCTTCATCCTCAAGTCCCTGGGCCACGAGCCCCGGCGCTGCGAGATCGCGGCGGTCGCGGCATACCTCCACGACATCGGCAACGTCGTCACGCGCGAGAAGCACGGACAGACCGGCGCGCTCATCGCGAAAGACATCCTCACCGACCTCGGCTTCACGCTCGAGGAGATCGCGTCGATCATGGGCGCGATCGCCAACCATGAAGAGGCCGAGGGTGGGCTGCCGGTGAGCGCGATCTCCGCCGCCGTGATCATCGCGGACAAGAGCGACGTGCACCGCAGCCGCGTGCGGAATCCCAAGACGACGGCCTTCGACATCCACGACCGCGTGAACTACGCGGCGACCGCGTCGGAGATCAAGGTGAGCCGGAAGGAGAAGCTCATCACCCTCGAGCTCACCGTCGACACCGAGGTCGCGCCGATCATGGAGTACTTCGAGATCTTCTTGCCGCGCATGATGCTGTCGCGTCGCGCGGCCGAGTTCCTGCACTGCAGCTTCGCGCTGGTGATCAACAAGACTCGGCTCCTGTAGGCCTCGCGGTCGCGAGCCGCTTACCGTCGCGCACGGCTCTCGCTCGAATCAGGCCACGCCCCGCGACCACCGTGTGCCGCGCCCGTCGTCTAGCGCCGGACTCGGCTCTCGCTCGCCGGCCCGGATCTTCCGCCGTGGCTCGTACCCATGTCGCCACCAGTGCTCGCTCGAGCCGAGTCCGACGCTTCCGACGGGCGCTGTCTCACCTATAGTCAATTCCAATTCGGGAGGGCTTTCCCACCATGCCGACGACGCGCGCCCGGCGTACCGCTCGTGTCCGCACCGCCACGGCCGCAGGCGGCGTGGTCGTGCGCGGCACGGGTGACGATCTCGAGGTCGTGATCGCCGGCCGCGACAGCGATCGCACGTGGGTGTTCCCGAAGGGCACGCCCGATGCGGGCGAGACGATCGAGCAGACCGCGCTGCGCGAGGTGCGCGAGGAGAGCGGTCTCGACGTCAACATCGTGCGACCGATCGGGGTGATCGAGTACTGGTTCGCCGTGCCCGGCGAGCGCGTCCACAAGTTCGTGCACTTCTTCCTCATGCGGCCGCTCGGCGGTGACGTGTCGCGGCACGATCACGAGTACGACGACGTCCGCTGGGTGCCCGCGAGCGAGGCACGGCGCTTGCTCACGTACGACACCTATCGCGAGATGCTCGACCGCGCCGTCGCGGCGGTGCGCGAGGCCGCATGAGCACCGACATGGGTCTCCGCCACACGCCCCTCTACGAGCGGCACCGCGCGCTCGGCGCGAAGATGGTCCCGTTCGCGGGATGGGAGATGCCCATCCAGTACGCGGGGATCGTCGCGGAGCACCGTGCCGTCCGCGGCGCGGCGGGCCTCTTCGACCTCTCGCACATGGGCGAGTTCTTCTTCGAAGGGTCGGGCGCCCTCTCGGCCCTGGACCGTCTCGTCTCGAGCGACATCGCCGGCCTCGAGGTCGGCCACGCCCGCTACGGTCTGCTCACGAACGAGCGCGGGACGATCGTCGACGACGTCATCGTCTACCGCGTCGCGCCGGACCGCCTCGCGATGGTCGTGAACGCCGCGAACATCGAGAAGGACGCCGCCCACGTGCGCCGCCACCTCCCGTCCGGGGTGCGCTTCGACGACCTCTCGATGGAGACCGCCCTCATCGCCCCCCAGGGCCCGCGCGCCGCCAGGATCCTCAGCCGCGTGGCCGCGATGAACGTCGACGACATCGTCCCGTTCGGCGTGACCACGACGAAGGTCGCCGGCGCGAACGCCACGGTCGCGAGGACCGGTTACACCGGCGAGGATGGCTTCGAGGTCTTCGTCGCGAACGCCGACGCGGTGCGCGTCTGGGATGCGCTGCTGGAAGCCGGGAAGGACGACGGCGTGCAGCCGATCGGCCTCGGGGCGCGCGACACGCTCCGGCTCGAGGCGCGCTTCTCGCTGTACGGGAACGAGATCGACGAGACGACGAACCCGATCGAGGCCGGTCTCGGGTGGACCTGCAAGCTCGACAAGGAATTCCTTGGCCGCGACCCGATCGCCAAGGTGAAGGAGGCCGGCCCGACGCGTCGCATCGCCGGCCTGGTCATCGCAGGCGGCGTCGCCCGGCACGGCCACCCGGTCACGGACATGGGCGTGGCCGTCGGCATCGTCACGAGCGGCACGTTCGGGCCGACGGTCGAGAAGAACATCGCCCTGGCCTACGTTCCGGCAGCATCCTCCAAGGTGGGTACGACGCTTGCCGTTCGCATTCGCGAGCGGGACGTTCCGGCTACGGTAGTGAAGACGCCGTTCTATAAGAGGAGTGAGACGAAATGACCGTTCCCCAAGACCTGCGCTACTCGAAGGAGCACGAGTGGGTGCGCATCGACGGCGACACCGCGACGATCGGGATCACCGCCTTTGCGCAGGAGCAGCTGGGTGACGTGGTGTTCGTGGAGCTTCCCGAGAAGGGCGCGACCGTAAGGCAGTTCTCCAGCCTCGGGGTGGTGGAGTCGGTGAAGGCCGCCTCCGACATCTACAGCCCGATCTCCGGCGAGGTCGTCGAGCGAAATGTGAAGGTCATCGAGAAGCCCGAGCTGGTCAACACCGCTCCCTATCAGGACGGCTGGATGCTCAAGGTGAAGCTCGCCGATAAGGGCGAGCTGCAGAAGCTCCTCTCCCCCGACGACTACCGCGCGCACATCGGCGAGACGCCGGGGGGCGGCGGAGACTGAGCGTGGGCGCCAACCCCTACTCGCCGCACACCGACGCCGATCGCGCCGCGATGCTCGCGCGCATCGGCGTGCGCAGCATCGACGAGCTCTTCGCCGCGATCCCCAAGGACGCGCGCGCGCCGAAGCTCGGCATCGCGCCGGGCATGAGCGAGCAGGAGGTCCAGGCGCACCTGGAGAAGCTCGCGGCGATGAACCGGAATGCTGGGTCAGGGCCGTTCTTCATCGGCGGACCGATCCAGCGCCGCTACATCCCCGCGGCCGTGCCGGTGCTCGCGCTCCGCGGCGAGTTCCTCACGGCGTACACGCCCTACCAGCCCGAGGTGAGCCAGGGCACGCTGCAGGCGGTCTTCGAGTACCAGTCACTCATGGCCGAGCTCCTGGCCATGGATGTCGTGAACTCCTCGATGTATGACGGGGCGTCGGCCACGGCCGAGGCCGCGCTCATGGCCGTGCGCCTTGTCGGCCGGAAGAAGGTCGTGGTCTCGACCGACGTCGACTTCACCTACCGCCGCACGCTGAAGACCTACGCGCGGGGCGCCGAGCTCGAGATCGTGGAGCTGCCGACCGCGCAGCTGGCAGCGGCGGCCGCCGGCGCGGCCTGTCTGATCGTGCAACATCCCGACGCCTTCGGGACGCTCGTCGGCGTGCGGACGATCGCCGACGCGGCCCACGCCGCCGGCGGGCTCTGCGTGCAGGTAACCGAGCCCCACGCCGCGGCTCTGCTGGAGGCGCCCGGAGCCCTCGGCGCGGACATCGTGGTCGGTGAGGGCCAACCCCTCGGCATCCCGATGTCGTACGGCGGCCCGCACCTCGGGATATTCGCGTGCCGCGAGGCGCTCGTGCGCCAGATGCCCGGACGCATCGCCGGTCAGACCGTCGATGCCGACGGCGTGCGTGGCTTCGTGAACACGCTGCAGACCCGCGAGCAGCACATCCGGCGGGAGAAGGCCACGAGCAACATCTGCACGAACGAGGCGCTCGCCGCGATCCACGCGGCGGTCTACCTCTCGCTCCTCGGGCCGGACGGCCTGCGCGCCGCCGCCCGCGCGGGCGTCGCGCGCGCACACGCGCTCGCGAAGCGCATCGCCGCGATCCCGGGCTGCCAGATCGCGAACGACGGTCCCTTCTTCGATCGGTTCGCCGTCCGGACCACGCTCGGCGGCTGGGACCTCCGTCTCGCGCTGCTCGATCGGGGCATCCAGGTGGAGGCCACGGCCTCGCATTACGTCGACGGCAAGCGAAGCGGACGCGACGACGTGATCCTCCAGTGCACCGAGCTCACGAGCGACGCGGACGCGGACGCGCTCGTCGACGCGGTGACCGACATCGCCGCATCGCGCCGACCGGTGGCCGCAGGATGAGCATGGTCAGGCGGCAGCCCATCCCCGATGTCGGCGCGGGCGAGGTGAAGGCGCTCGAGCCGCTGCTCTTCGAGCTCGCCCGTCCCGGTCGCAACGGGCGTCACGTGCGCGCGGAGGCGTCGGCCGACATCCCGGCGGCGTTCCTGCGCACGGCCCCGCTCCGCCTGCCCGAGCTCACCGAGCCGCAGGTCGTCCGTCACTACACGCATCTCGCGCAGCTGAACTACTCGGTCGATTCGGGGATGTATCCGCTCGGGTCGTGCACGATGAAGTACAACCCGAAGATCAACGACCGCGCCGCGTCGCTGTTCGCGGATCTGCATCCGCGTCAGTCGTATCGGACGACGCAGGGTGTCCTGGCCATCGGCTACGAGCTCGAGCAGATGCTGACCAAGATCACGGGCATGGACTTCGTCACGCTCCAACCGGCCGCCGGCGCGCAGTCCGAGTTCACCGCGCTCCTCATGTTCAAGGCCTACCACGCGAAGCGCGGCGAGGCGGCGCAGCGTCGGCGGATCATCGTGCCGGACTCCGCGCACGGAACGAACCCCGCGTCCGCCGCGATGTGCGGCTTCGAGGTGACCACGGTGCGGAGCGACGCGCGCGGGAACGTCGACCTCGACGCGCTGAAGACGGCGCTCGGCCCAGACGTCGCCGGCTTCATGCTCACGAATCCGAACACGCTCGGCCTGTTCGAGGAGCGCGTCCGCGAGGTGTGCGCGGCGGTGCACGCCGCCGGCGGCCTGGTGTACGGCGATGGCGCGAACATGAACGCCCTGCTGGGGGTGGCACGCCCGGGCGACCTCGGCTTCGACTGCGTCCACATCAACGTCCACAAGACCTTCTCGACCCCGCATGGAGCCGGTGGCCCCGGCGCCGGACCGTTATGTGTCAAGGAACGGCTCCGTCCCTTTCTGCCGAAGCCCTGGATCGTCCGGGAGGCCGATGGCTCGTACCACTACGACACCGCGCGCGAGGACCGCGAGCCGGAGGGGGTGGGGGACTCGATTGGGTCGGTCAAGCAGCGCCTCGGGAACTTTGGCGTCCTCGTCCGTGCATATACCTACATCAAGACCCTTGGTGAGGAGGGGCTCGTCGAGACCGGCCGGGACGCGGTGCTCGCGGCGAACTACCTGCTCGCGCTGCTCCGGGACGCGTACGACGTCGCGTACGACCGCACGCCGATGCACGAGTTCGTGCTCTCGGCCGCGAAGCAGAAGAAGCAGGGCGCGAACGCCCTGGACATCTCGAAGGCCCTGCTCGACGAGGGCTTCCACTCGCCGACGGTCTACTTCCCGCTCATCGTCCCCGAGGCGCTGATGATCGAGCCCACGGAGACCGAGCCGAAGGAGACGCTCGACGCGTTCGCGGCGGCGATGAATCGCATCGCGCAGCGCGTCGCCACCGATCCCGCCGCGGTGCACGCCGCGCCGACCAAGACGCCGCTGCGCCGGCTCGACGAGGTCGCCGCGGCGCGCAAGCCCGTCCTGCGGTACCGCGCATGAGCATCGCGCCGGTGCGTCTCGCGGTCGCGATGGTCCGCCCGCCGCAGGCCCTCGTGAATCGCGGCTTCGCCGATCTGCACGCCGATCCGGACCCCGGCTCGGAGCGCGTCGACCAGGCCCACTACGGCGAACGCTTCACGCTCCTCGGCCGCGACGAGGAGTGGTTCTACGCGCAGGGGCCGGACCACTACTTCGGCTGGATCTGGGCCGAGCACCTCGATGAGGTCGCGCCGCCCGAGCGTCGCATCGTCAGCGTCGTCGCGGCGGACGTCCGGAGCGCGCCGACCGACGCCGCGCCGGTCATCGACCGCCTGCCGGTGGCGTCGCCGCTCGCGATCCAGGAGCGCCAGGGCGATTGGCTGCGAGTCTCGTCGGATGGTTGGACGCTGTTCCGCGACACGGTCGATGTGTCGCAGCTCCCGAACCGGTTCCCGCGCCCCAGTGACGTCATCCGGACCGCGGAGTGCTTCCTCGGCGTGCCCTATCTCTGGGGCGGGACGACGGTGGAAGGGCTGGACTGCTCCGGGTTCGCACAGCTGGTGTACCGTCTCAACGGGGTGGCCCTCGATCGTGATGCGGATCAGCAAGCGATGGAAGGACGACCGGTGGGGACGACGGCACGCGCCGGTGATCTCCTGTTCTTCGGCGATGAGCGCGTGACCCACGTGGCCGTCGCGACCGCCGAGCGAGAATTCCTGCACGCGCCGATGACCGGCGGGGTCGTCGAGCGCAAGACGCTGACGCCCGAGCGCGTGCTGCGATCGGTGCGCCGCTACCTCCCGGAGGACTGATGCCCGGACGCGCGGCCAAGCGGGCCGCCGACGCCGACGCGCGCAGCGACCGCGAGCTGGTCTACGCGACCCGCGACGGCGACATGCGCGCGTTCGACGCGCTCTTCTACCGCTACAAGGACGGCATCTTCCGTCTCGGCTTCGCGATCACCAAGGACCCCTCCGCCGCCGAGGAGATCGTCGTCGACACCTTCGCTCGAGCGCACCGCGCGATCGCCCGGCTCGAGCCCGACGGGACCCTGCGCCCGTGGCTTTACCGCGTCGCGGTGAACCTCTCGTACAACCGGCGGCCTCGCAAGGGACTGGTGATGAGCACGCTCGAGGACGTCCACGAGGAGTCGCTGACCAGCGACGATCGGTCGCCCTCCAGCCTGGCTGAGCTGGCGGAGCTGCGGACCATCGTCCTCGCGGCCGTCGACACGCTCGGCCCGAAGCACAAGGTCGTGGTCGTCCTGCACTACCTGAATGGGCTCAACCTGGCGGAGATCGCCGAGGTCGTCGATTGCCCGGTCGGGACGGTCAAATCTCGGCTCCACTACGCGCTGCGGCGCCTGCGGGCGCATCTTGCGGCACATCCGGAGCTCGGATTCGAACCGGAGGCCGTGCTCATGGCTACCACAGGACAGATGCCCCTCACCGCGGTCGAGCGGGTGGGTGGGAGCGACCAGGAGTGATCGACCGGATGACCTGCCGGGTGACCCAGGAACGCATGAGCGCGCTGCTTGCCGGCGCGCTGGACCAGCGCGAGCGCCTCGATGTCGAGTCGCACGCCTCACGCTGCGCGCGCTGCGCCACCGCGTATCGCGACCTCGTCTGCGCCTCGGTGGCACTCGATCGCGCGTACGCGCCGCTCCGCGCCATGGACGTCGCGATGTCGCCCGCGCGCGTCCGACTTGCGCTGCGCCTGCCGCAGCCGATCCCCGCGTCGCTGCGCCTTGGCCGCCTGACCGCACGGGTCACCGAGGTCGCGCTGGCGGCGGCCGTGACGGCCTTCGCGTTCGTCGGGTCCGCCACCGTCGCGCCGAAGACGACGATCGTCGACGAGGCCGCGCCGGACTCCGGAACGCTCACGCACGTCACCGCCGGCGCGGACGACGAGTACTTCTTCCGGTGGCTCCGCATCGGCCGCTACGCCGCGCCGTCGGATCTGCTGGACCCCGCCGTCGCGCTCCGCGGCGACATCAGCGAGTCGCCCATCGCCAACGATCGCCCTGGACTCGCCCGCTAACCACGCTCGCTCGTCGCGAGTGAATCACTCCTCGCTTGCCCTTCTCTTTTTCGTCTCCGTCGTCGCCGCCTGCGCGGCGCCGGCGCCTGCGCGGCGCGATGTCGTCATCGGGCTCATCGGCGAACCCGCATCCGTGTTCGCCGATGACGCCGGCGCGCGCATCCTCGCGGCGGCGGTGACGGAACCGCTCGTTGCGCTCGACGCGCGCGATGAGTACGTGCCTCGCCTCGCGGCGGAGGTGCCCACCGTCGAGAACGGTGGCCTGCGTGTGGTCACCGACGATCCGAGCGCCCCCGGCGGCCGCCTCATCGCGACCTTCCGCCTCCGCGACGGGCTGAAGTGGCAGGACGGCGAGCCGATCACCGCCGATGACGTGCGCTTCGCGCACGACACCGATGCGGCCGCGATCGGGGGAACCGAGGTGCGCTGGCTCGCCGATCGGATCGACGCGGTCGAAGTCGTCGACCCGCGCACCGTGCGCGTGGTCTACCGCGCAAACGAGCGCTGGGATGGCTACCCCCTCGCGCCGCGGGTGCTGCCGCGGCACATCCTCGCGACGGCGGACGCCGCCACCCGCGCGGCGTTCCAGCGCGAACCGGTGCACGCGGGACCGTTCAGCGTCGCGGCCTGGGTGCCCGGCTACGGGGTGACGCTCGCCGCCTTCAGGGATCACGTCGGCGGCGCGCCCGCTCTCGGTCGCCTCGAGGTCCGATTCTTCTCCGACCGAAGCGCGATCCTCGACGCCCTTCGCCGTGGCCTCATCGACGTCGCGCCCTCGCCCGCGCTCGAAGCCGATCTCGCGAGAACGCTCGATCGCTTCGCGGACGGCAATCAGCTGGACGTCTTCTACACCGCGGCCGAGGCGCTCGACGTGCTGCGCTTCTCGCCACGCGGGCGCTTCGCGGAGCCGGCGGTCCGCCAGGCGGTCCAGCTGACGGTCGACCGGCAGGGGATCATCGACGACATCTTCGCCGGGCGCGCCCGTGTACCGCGGGGCTACCTCGTGCCCCCGCTCTGGGCGTCCGTCGAAACGGGATCCGCGGTGCGCCCGGATCGCGAGGCGGCGCGCGTGTTGCTCGCGCAGGCCGGGTACCGAAAGGGCGCGTACGGCATCCTCGAACGCGAGGGGACGCGCATGACCGTGACCCTCGTGGTCGTCGCCGGATCGGCCGGACGCCTGGACGCGGCCCATCGGGTGGCCGGGGACCTCGCGGCGGTGGGGATCGCCGTGGACGTGCGCGCGCGGCCGGCCGCGGAGGTGGAGGCGCTCGTCGCGAAGGGCGACTTCGATCTCGCCCTTGTCCCCGAGGCCGCCGATGACGCGACGGGGGCCACGGAGCGCTGGATCGGCCTGGTGGACCAGTGGTTCGATGTTCTGGCCGTCGCCGCCCGGCGCGCACCCGGCCGCGACGAGAAGCGCCCGCTCTACGCGGAGCTGCAGCGGCTCTGGAGCGACGCGCTCCCGGGGCTCCCGCTCTACCAGCGCCTGCGGGTCGACATCGCCACCCGAACGCTCACCGGCATACAGGCCCCACCCCGCGATTCGGCGCTGACCTGGAACGTGGCCGCGTGGCGGTTCAAGACGCCCTGAACCACCCCGGCCAGCCCGCGGTAGTGGTCCGAAGAGGCGCCATGCGTCACGCCTTCGCGCATTCGTTGGCGTGGCCCGGGCGCGCGACCATAGAATGACCAGGCTCTCGTGCCTGCCCCGACCGGGCCGGCGGGGGAGCGGCGGAGGGAGGCGGGACCGCTCGGATACGTAGGCTCCACTTCCACCGGCCGCGGATACCCGCGCATACACGGCGGAACCCACTCGCGCGAATAAGAAGGAGGCAGCGCATGCGACGCAGGAGCGGTCCTTGGTCACTCCTGTCCCTGCTCATGATCGTCGGGCTCATCGCCACGGCGTGCACGAGCACACCAGGAAC
>JBGQFO010000071.1:0-10162 GCA_041496945.1 Candidatus Limnocylindria bacterium
CCGCGATGCACGCGCCGGCCGCGCCGCTCCCACCACCGATCGGGACGATGAGGACGTCCGCGGTCGGCAGCTCCTCCAGCACCTCGCAGGTGGCGGTGGCCACGCCGGCGATGAGGTACGGCTCGTCCCCGGAGTGCACGTAGCGCACGCCCTTGGCCAGTGCGAACCGCTCGCACTCGACGCGCGCTTCCTCGAAGTCGACGCCGTGCTCCACCAGCGTCGCGCCGGACGCGCGCATCGCGGCGAGCTTGAGCGGATTCGCGTTCCGTGGCACGAAGATCGTCACCGGCACGCCGAACTTCATGCCCGCGTACGCGAGCGACTGCCCGTGGTTCCCGGTCGAGGCCCCGACGACGCCGCCCCGCGCGGTCGGGTCGCGTCCGACGAGATTGAGGCCGCCACGCACCTTGAACGCGCCGGTCGGCAGGAGGTTCTCGCACTTCAGCCAGACGTCGACGCCGGTCGTCGCGCTCACCGCCGGCCGCTGCACCAGCGGCGTGGGCCGAAGGTGCGGCTCGAGGAAGCGCCGTGCCGCGAGGACGTCGTCGATCGTCGGCGCCGGAAGGCTCGTCGACGCGGGGATGCTCATGTTCCCGACTCTACGCCCGCACGTAGACTGCGCGCTCGTGCGTATCCGCCGCGCGACCGAGGGTGACGCACCGTCGGTCGCGAGCGTGCTCCACGATGCGTTCGCCGAGGTCGATCGCCTCTACACGCGCGCCGGCTACGCCGCGACGACGCTGCCCATCGAGCACATCCGCGCGCGCCTGGCCGAAGGACCGACGTGGGTCGCCGAGGATGAGGGGCACATCGTCGGGACGGTCGCCGCGGTGCACACGGACGATGGCGTGTACGTGCGGAGCATGGCCGTGAGGCCCGCAGCGCGTGGGAAGCACGTCGGCCGCGCGCTCATGCTGCAACTGGAGCTCTTCGCCGTCTCCACCGATGCGTCACGGATGTACCTCAGCACGACGCCGTTCCTGTTCGCCGCGATCCGCCTCTACGAGTCGCTTGGCTTCCGCCGCACCGGCGAGCCACCCGACGAGCTCTTCGGCACGCCGCTCGTCACCATGGCCAAGCCGCTCGCGCGCTGAGCCCGAGCGCGACGCCGTTGGCGCGCCGAGGACAATGGCACGCATGGCCGAGCGCGCGTCGCTCATCGATTGGATCTGTCTGCGCGCGGCGCACCGCTCGATCAAGCCGGTCGACCCGTCGACCCCGATCAATCTGCACGAGGATGGCCGCTGGGCGTACTGCCCTGCCGGTCTTAGCGTCGAGGCGGATCATCTCTGGTACGCGACCGGCGGCGTGACCAGGGCCGCGCTGGCGCGATTCCGCTGGCCGAGCGAGGACGAGGTCGGCAGTGGCAGCTGACCTCAGCCCATAAGACGCCGCAGGAGGTCGGGGCTGAAGTCGCCCGACGCGACCTCCTCCACCGGACCGCGCAGGCGCATGGCGTAACCGTCGCCGATGGTGACCTCGAGGTCGCCGCCCGGCATCGTCACCGTGACCACGCGATCGACCAGGCCCCTGCGGTGCGCGGCGGCCGCGACCGCGCAGCTCGAGGTGCCCGAGGCGAGCGTGTAGCCCGCGCCGCGCTCCCAGATCTCGATGGCCACGTGCGAGCGCGAG
Organism: Candidatus Limnocylindria bacterium; assembly: GCA_041496945.1. Lineage (GTDB taxonomy): Bacteria > Chloroflexota > Limnocylindria > P2-11E > P2-11E > CF-39. The sequence continues at coordinate 1,633 of JBGQFO010000071.1, forward strand.
ATGACCTGCGCGAATTGCACGTTCGTCTTTGCCGGGAAGGCGCGGTGCGTCTCGATGAGCGGCCCGAGCGCGCGCGGATCGACTGCGTCGAGATCGTCCACCATGACCACGCAGTGGGGATTGCCGATGGAGAGCGCGGTCACCGCCAGTGGACGCCCGCTCACGTCGATGCGCTCGAGCGCGTCGAACGTCACCGTGCCCATGTCCGCGGTCACCTCGGTCACACGTCCGTCGCGGAGCGTCAGCTGCACGGCGACGCGCCCGCCGGCCGTGTCGATGGTGAAACGCTCCTTCGTGGTGTGTCCGTGTTCGCGCAGATACTTCGCGAAGATGCGGATGCCGTTACCGCTCTTCTCCGCCTCGGTGCCGTCGGGGTTGAAGATGCGCACGGCGAAGTCCGCGATGGCCGATCCGCCGCCGCTCGCGCCCGGCGCGACCACCTCGAGGATCCCGTCGGAGCCGACGCCATGGTGGCGGTCGCAGATGAGGCGGACCGCGTCGGGGGTGAGCGGGAACGGGATCTTCGCCGGATCGATCACGATGTAGTCGTTGCCGAGGCCGTGTGATTTCACGTAATGCATCCGCGCAATCATCGCCGCTCGAGGTCTTCCTCGTCGCACTCCGGCTCGGCCTCACCTCGTTCGGCGGTCCGGTCGCGCACCTCGGCTACTTCCGCCGCGAGTACGTCGAACGGCGCGGCTGGATCGACGAGGAGACGTATGCCGACGTCGTCGCGCTCTGTCAGTTCCTGCCCGGTCCGGCTTCCAGCGAGACCGGCATCGCCATCGGCCTGTTGCGCGCGGGACCGCTCGGGGCGCTCGCGGCGTGGCTCGGCTTCACCCTGCCGAGCGCGATGCTCATGTTCGCGTTCGCCACCGTCGCCGACCGGTTGCCGTTGGAGACCGGATGGCTCTTCCCGATCCTGAAGCTCGTCGCGTTCGCCGTCGTCGCCCTCGCGGTCTGGCGTATGGCGCGCGCGCTTGCGTGGGACCGCCCGCGCAGCACCATCGCCCTCGTCTCAAGCGCGATCGTGCTCCTGATCCCCGGCAGCGCCACGCAGGTCGCGGTCATCCTGGCCGCGGGTCTGGTCGGCGGGCTCCTGCTGACCGCGCCGCCGCTGTCGGCTCGCGCCCACGTCGGCGTGCCGATCGGCCGCCGCACCGCTTCGGCGTGCCTCGCCCTGTTCCTCGCGCTCCTCATCGCCCTGCCGATCGGACGCGCCTTGACCGAGGACGGCGCCGTCCCGCCAAGCGGGCTCGCGCTTCTCGATTCCTTCTATCGCTCCGGCGCGCTCGTGTTCGGCGGGGGACACGTGGTGCTCCCGCTGCTCCACGGGGAGGTCGTCCCGCGTGGCTGGGTGAACGAGGACCGCTTCGTCGCCGGGTACGGCGCGGCGCAGGCGCTGCCCGGCCCGCTCTTCACGTTCGCGGCGTATCTCGGCGCGACCATCGGTGGCATCCCCGGCGCCGTCGTGGCCACGATCGCGATCTTCCTGCCCGGCTTCCTCCTCGTCCTCGCCGCGCTCCCGTCGTGGGGCGCGCTGCGGGCGAGACCGTGGGCGCAGCGCGCCCTTCGTGGCGTGAACGCGGCGGTCGTCGGTCTGCTCCTCGCCGCGCTCGTCGACATCGCGCGCGCCATAGCATCGACGCTCATATGAGCGTCCCCCTCGACCTCTTCCCAGACGACACGCGCGTCACGCCGGACGGCCACCTGTCCGTCGGGGGAGTCGATCTCACCGGTCTCGCCGCGCGTTATGGCACGCCGCTCTACGTCTACGACACGCGGACGATCCTCGCGCGTGCGCGCGCCTATCGCGACGCGCTTGCCGCGTCCTACCCCGGGCGCGCGACGATCTGTTACGCCGCGAAGGCGTACGTCGCGCCATGGCTCCTGAAGCTGCTCGCGCGCGAGGGACTCGGGCTCGATGTCGTGTCCGGTGGCGAGCTGCATGTCGCCGTCGCCGCGGACTTCCCGCGTGAGCGCATCTACTTCCACGGGAACAACAAGGGCGAGGACGAGCTCGCCTACGCGCTCGACCAGCGGATCGCCCGCATCGTCGTCGACAATCTCGACGAGGTCACGCTCCTGAGCCGCCTCGCCGCGGCGCGCGGCACAAGACCGGCGGTGCTGCTGCGCCTGGGCCCCGGTGTCGACGCTCACACCCACGCGCATCTCCTCACCGGCGCCCCGGACACCAAGTTCGGCCTCGATATCCAGGGTGGCGCGGCCGAGGAGGGCGTCCGCGCGATCCTCGCGCAGCGCTCGCTGGAGCTGCGCGGCTTCCACGCGCACATCGGCTCGCAGATCGCGGAGCTCGAGCCGTATCGCGCGTCGGTCGATCGCATCTTCGCGTTCGCCGCGGCGATGCGTGAGAAGACCGGCTTCGTCATGCGCGAGATGAGCCCCGGCGGCGGCTATCCCGTGCGGTACACACCGGAGGATCCTGCCGTGAAGCCGGTCGAAATGGTCACGGAGGTCGCCGGGGCGGTCGCGGCCGCGGCGAAGACGCATCGCTTCGACCCGCCCGAGCTCACCATCGAGCCCGGCCGCTCGATCGTCGCGCCGTCCGGCGTCGCGCTCTATCGCGTCGGATCGGTGAAGAAGGGCGCGCGCACGTACGTCGCGGTCGACGGCGGCATGGCCGACAACATCCGACCGACCGCGTACGACGCCAGATACACCGCGGCGCTCGCGAACCGTGCGAACGACCCGAGCGATGCGGAGGTCGCGGTCGCCGGGAAGTACTGCGAGACCGGCGATGTCCTCATCCAGCAGGTGCGGCTGCCGCTGCCGCGCGCCGGCGATCTGGTCGCCGTTCCGGTGTCGGGCGCCTACCAGCTCGCTATGGCCAGCAACTACAACATGGCGCCGCGCCCCGCGGTCGTCGTGGTCGCCGATGGCGCGGCGCGCCTCGTGCGCCGTCGGGAGACCGACGACGACCTGCGGTCAGCGGACGTTTGAGGTCGAGGTCTAGCGGCGCTGGCTCACGGGTAGGAGCCGTACCCCGCCGGTGACGCTTGTGCAAGCGTCCATGGCGAGTGGCTCGGATCCATGCCGCGGTCGAAGATCGCCTCGAACTGGCCCCAGATGCAGTACCCGCCATTCGCGAGCGGCGTCAGGTCGGCACCGCACGGTCCGATCCAGACGGCCTTGAAGTGTTCCGTCCAGCCCGAGCCGCCGGGCACGTTGCCGTTCCACTCGTTGTCGAGATACGCCCGGTACGAGCCGGTCCAGCCCTCGGCGTTGCCGCGGTCCCAGTCGGCGTTCCACTTCATCACCAGGCGGTCGTTCGAGTAGATGCCCAGACAGTCCGCCGGCGCACTCCGCGCGAGGCACCAGCCCGATGCCGGTCCGACGAAGACGCGGGCGTCGCGGTTGTAGCCGAACTGATCGAAGCCGTTCGCGCTCGCAGGAATGGCGAACGCCAGCAGCAGCACGCACGATGCGACGATCGATCGAAGCTTCACTTCTGCTCACCCCCCGACCTGCAGTATCGACCTCGGCGATGAGGTTTCCGTGCTGACATGAGTCGGACATGCGAACGCCCGCCGGTCGGCGGGCGTTCGATCGTCGTCTTGAGCTACGTCTTCTTCGGTTACGGCTTCTTCGGCGACGCGCTCGGCTTGTTGCCCTGGCCCGGGTTGTCGCTCGGCTTGCCCTTGTCCTCGGGCTTGTTGCCGGGGTTGTCGCTCGGCTTACCGTGGTCCGGCGGCGGGACCTTCGCGGCCTCGTCCGTCGCCTTGGTCACGAGATCGGCCATGTCCTTGATGGCCTTGTCGACGATCGCCTGGAGCGCCGGGTCGAGCGTCGTGCGGTTCGCGACCGCGACGCGCCCCTGATCCTCCGGCTTGCCTGAGCCGCTCGGCTTCGCCGACTCGCTCGGCTTTGGCGTCGCTGAGCCGGACGCGGTGGGTGCGGCGGTGCCGGACGCCGACGGCGCGGGCGAGCACGAGGGCTTCGCCGAACCGGATGCCGATGCCGACGCGGAAGCTGACGCCGACGGGGAAGCTGACGCCGACGGCTTTGCTGACGCCGACGCCTCGGCCTTGCGGACCTGCCCCTCACGACCGAGCGTGAGCGCGGCGACGTCGTTGAGCGCGGTGTTCAGGGTGTCGCGGATCTGATCGTCGTACGTGCGGACGATGTCGCCGACCGCCTTGTTGTCGACATCCTTTCCACCGCGGAGATCCTCGAGTGCCTTGTGATCCTTGTTGTAGGCGTCACGCAGCAGCTTGTCCGCCGCGTTGCGCTGCGCGACGACGACGGGCTGCCCCTGGCCGTCCTCACCGCAGTCGCGGTGCGCTGACGAGAGCCCGACGCTCGCGGTGAATTGCTGCACCGCGTCCTGGACCTCGGGGGTCGTCGCTGCGACGGTCGCCGTTGCCGCGCCGGCGATGAGCACGGCGGCGACGGTGGCGCCCTTCGTTTGAGCGATGAGTGCAAGAAGCTTTGCGAGCATCTATCGATCCTCCAAGAGTGTGAACGCGGCGCCCGCCGGGGTATTAGTCGGACACTCACCTGATACCCAAAGGGCGAAGTGTCATCGCGGTCAGGCGAGGTCAGCGAAAGGTGACGTCCATGACTCCGTCGCGCTCGGCGCGGCGGATCTCGATCTCCAGCGCGCCGCGCGCACGCAGCGCCGCGTAACGCGCGGTCACGAGGGCCGCGTCGGTCGCGCCGAGCACGACACGCTCCACGCCGACGATGCCGTTCGCGTGACGCGCCGCGTCACCGCTCGGCACGCGCAGATCGCGAGCGGTGGCGTCCTCGATGAGGAAGGGGAGCGGCGCCACGAGGCGCGCGACGCGCCAGGCGATGGCGATGCCGTCCGGCCGCGTGCGCCCGCCGTCCTCGGGCGGCCGCGCGACGAGGTCGCCGAGCGCGGCCGCGTCCTCGCGGAGATCGCTCGAGCGAAGCGCGAAGTCCGCCCATCCGCCGCCGCGCTCCGCGACCGGCGCCCAGGTGTGCTTCCCGCGCGCTGCGGCGAGATCGTGGAACGCGATGAGCTCGAGATAGCTGCCGTCCTGGAAGCCGACGAGCGCATTGTGCGTGAGCCCACCGGCGTGCTCGCCGCCCGGTGTCAAGGTGAAGCCGCGCGCGCGGTGATCGGCGACGGCCGCGTCGAGGTCGAACACGACGAGGACGACGTGGTCGAGCCCCTTCAACATGGCTCAGGCGTAGAGCTCGACGCCGAATCGCTTGAAGCCGGCGTCGAAAGTGAACACTGGCTCGCGGCGGCTGCGGGCGAGCGCCGCAACGTAGGCATCTATGAAAGCGGCACCCTCTCGCATGAGGCGGAGTGCCTCGATCACGACGTCCTCCTCATCGATCGCTACACCGTCGGCGATGAGGAACGCGCGCAGCGCATCGGCGATCGCGGTCGGCGCATACCCATACACGCTTCCGAGGACCCAGATGACCTCTGCGATCACGATCGCAGATACCCGGAGCGCGAGCTCGCCACGCTCCGCTCGGCGCATCACGTTGAGCACTCGTTTCTCCTGCTCCGGGTCGTCACGCCTGATGAACCGCACCAGCACGTTCGTGTCGAGCCAGACGTTCAACGACGCACCTTGTTCTTCCGGACATACTCCTCGCCGAGCTTCTTCCCGTAGATCTCCCGCTCGCGCTTGATGCCGAGCGATGGCCGCGTCGCCGGCAGGATGCCGTAGAGGTCCGTCAGCTTCTTGCGCTTGAGCGGCACCATATATGTGCCTTTGGCTTCTGAGACGAACTCGACCTCGTCCCCCGTGTCGAGGCCGTAGCGCTCTCGAATCTCGATCGGGATAGTGAGCTGGCCTTTGCTGCTGATGCGCGCTCTTACCATGGTATGATCCCCTTACTTCTCGATGATCACCTTACCTTGCGCGCACGACTCGCGTCAAGCCGCGCGTTAGGTGAACTTGCTACGACGCGTCGCAGGGGAGCGCGTTCAGCTGCGCGGCCTGCGACCTTTCCTGCAGCACGAGCGTGTTGTACGACGCCACGGACGTCTTGTTCTGGGCGAGCACCGCGTTGTACTGGGCGACGAGCGCGTTGTATGTCACGACGACGGACGGCGGATATCCACCGCCCGGGTACTGCCGCTCGATCGCGCGGATCTGAGCGTCGACCGAGGTGAGCGTCGCCTCCTGGGCGTCGAGCTGCGTCTTCATCGTCGCGAGCTGCGCGTTGGTCGCGTCGAGCGCGCTCTTCAACGAGAGCGCTTGCACGACGCAGGGGTCGGCGACCGGCGGCGGGAACGTCGCGAAGCCGAGCGCGGTCATCTCGCGGTCGCTGAAGCGGTTCGGGCAGCTGATGACGGTGGCGAAGGTCACGCAGGTGACCGGGTCGGTCATGAGACCGTACTTGTCCACGCCGAACAGGTTCGGGCTCCGGTCCTTCGTGAGCCAGTGGCCGTCCTGCGTGCCCGGTCCGTAGCAGCACCAGATGTGACCGAGCTCGTGCAGCGCGGTGGCGATGGAGTTCTCGACCGACTGCGGGCCGAAGCGATCGGAGACGTACACGATGATGTCCTGCGAGCCGTCCGGCTCGTACAGCCGGTGGACGGACGTGCCCTTCGCCGCCACGACGTAGATCGTGATGTCCGACGACTCTTCGACCACCGTGAGCCCACCGAGAGCGCGCGTCGCGTTCCGCCACTCCGTCGCGAGCGTGGCCTTCATTTTCGCGGCGACCGCGTCGCGCAGCGACGCAAGGGAGGGATCGGGGTTCAGGGGCACCTGTGGCGGCGCCTCGACGGTCACACGCGTGCTGAAAGAGGTGGCCTGGAGCGGCTCCGTCGCGATGTCGATCGATCCGAACGCCGTCCCCGTGAGTGCCTCCTTGTGGCAGGTGACCGTGTAGCTCGCCGTCTGGCGCGGGACGCGCGGGCGGGCATAGGACCACCGCACGATGCCGGCCGAACTGGCGGTCAGCTGCGGCAGCGACTCCGGCGGTCGCTCGCCGTAGAAGCCGAAGCCGACGCTCAGCTGCGCGCTGCAGGTGGCGCCGGCGGCCGTCGTCGCGGCGAGCGTGCCGTATCTCGCGTCGGTGACGGTGACCGACGCGCCGGTGAGCGGCGTGGCCGTCGCGGTCACGCTGTTCTGCGACGTGACCCCTGGTGACGCGAAGCCGGGCTGCGCAGGAGTGTCGCCAGCGCTGTCGGTCGGCGCTGCGACGGGGGGCCGGCTGCACGCGACGATGAGCGTGAGCGCGACCAGGCCCATCGCGAGGGCACCGAAGACGCGCGGGCTCAACTTAGATGCGCTCGATGATCGCCGCGATCCCCTGACCGCCCCCGATGCACAGGGAGGCGAGCCCGTACTTCCCGCCGCGCTCGCGCAGCTCGTACGCGAGCGTGAGCGCGAGCCGCGCGCCGGACGCGCCGAGCGGATGCCCGAGCGCGATCGCCCCGCCGTTCACGTTCGTCTTCTCGCGGTCGAGCCCGAGGTCCTTCTCCACGGCGAGGTACTGCGTCGCGAAGGCCTCGTTGATCTCCACGAGGTCCATGTCCCCGACCTTCAGGCCCGCACGACCGAGCGCCTGACGTGAGGACGGCGCAGGCCCGATGCCCATGATGTCCGGGTCCACGCCGCACACGCCACCGGAGACGATGCGCGCGATCGGTTTCAGGCCAGCCTTCAGCGCGGCGTCGGCCGATGCGACGACCACCGCGGCGGCTCCGTCGTTGATACCCGACGCGTTCCCCGGCGTGACCGTCCCGTCCTTTTCGAACCGCGCGACGAGCTTGCCGAGGACCTCGAGCGTCGTGTCCGGACGGATGTGCTCGTCCTTGTCGACGGTGGTCGTGCCCTTCTTGCCCTTCACCTCGACCGCAACGATCTCCTTCGAGAAACGACACGCCTCTCGTGCTTTAGACGCAAGCATGTGGCTGCGGTACGCGAACTCGTCGGCGGCCGCGCGCGTGATGCCGTACTTGCGGCCGAGGTTCTCCGCGGTGTTCGCCATGCCCAGGCCGTTGTACGAGTCGACGAGCGCGACCCAGAGATAGTCCTCGAGCTTCTGCTCGCCGAGCGGCAGACCCCAGCGCGCCCCGCGGATCTGGTGGGGGGCCATGCTCATGTTCTCCGCGCCGCCGGCGAGCACGAACTCGGCCTGGCCCAGCTGGATCTCCTGTGCGGCGAGGAGGATCGCCTGCAGGCCGGAGCCGCAGAGGCGGTTGATCGTGAGCGCCGGGACCTCCTTCGGGAGACCGGCCTTCAGCCCGATGTGACGCGCGAAGTACACCGCGTCGCCGGATGTCTGGAGGACGTTGCCGAAGATGACCTGGTCGATCTGCTTCGGGTCGACCTTCGAGCGCTCGAGCGCGGCCTTCGCCGCGATGACGCCGAGATCCGTCGCCGAGGTGTCGCGCAGCGCGCCGCCGTAGGTACCGAAGGGGGTGCGCGCGCCGTCGATGATGACTACATCTTTCACGTTGGTGCTCCCTGACCGCGGGTGGTCAGGTCAATTGTCGCACCCGCGCCGTCCCTAGATCGTGGGCTCCTCCCGCATCGTTCGGAGCGCGAGCACGGCGATCCAGGACCAG
>JBGQFO010000072.1:0-10071 GCA_041496945.1 Candidatus Limnocylindria bacterium
GTGGCGTACTGCGCCACCACTCTGGCGCCGAGGGCCTCGATCTCCTTGTTGACCTCTTTGATGCGCCGCGGATTGGACTGGATCGTCTTCACGCCGGCCGCGCTGACCTTCGTGAGGAGAACATACGTCGCCATCGATCCCTCCTGGGCGGATACTCGATCGAAGCATATGCCGACCTACACCCGCGCTCAGGCCGAGTCGCTCCTGCCGAAGGTGCGGCCGCTGCTCGAGGATCTGCAGCGCCGCATCGCGGCGTACCGACGCCGTGCGACCCAACCGGTGGCGCATGAGATCGAAGCGCTGCTGCGCGAGATAGCCGAGCTCGGGGTCGAGCTGAAGGACCCGGACCGCGGGCTCGTCGACTTCCGCACGGTGCGGCGTGGCCGCGAGGTCTATCTCTGCTGGCAGCTTGGGGAGGGCGACCGCATCGCGTTCTGGCACGACCTGGACACGGGCTTCGCCGGCCGCAAGATCATCGAGGACTAACGCCTCGTCGCACGAACGTGCGACGCCTCGTCGCACGAACGTGCGACAGCTGAGACCTTCACAACGGCGCGCCGATGTGGTCTCTATTCCGTCATGGATCGATACGAGCTGGCCTGGGCCGCGGGATTCTTCGACGGCGAGGGCTGGACGAACGCCGTCGGGCAACACGGGCGCCGCACCCGGCGCCCGGTGGCGCGCATCAATCAGGCCGATGCACACGGCGCGCCCGCGGTCCTCATCCGATTCCAGGCCGCCGTTGGCGGTCTTGGCCGGATCGGCGGTCCCCACGTGAAGGATGGACGCCAGGACCTGTACCGCTGGGAGGTCTCGAGCCGCGGCGATGTCGAGCTCCTGCACCACTTCCTTGTGCCGTGGCTCGGCCAGGTGAAGGTGCTTCAGTTCTCGTCGGCGCTCGAGCGCACCGCGGCCACGTCGCGGCCCGCTGCGCCACGCGACGAATGGCGAGCGTGGTCGGCGGGCCTCTGGGACGGCGAGGGGTCCGCGTATCTGCTCGACCATCGATCGCATGCCGCCCGTCGGATCGGCGAGCTGGCGCTCACGCAGTCGGCGAACGGCGTCGCACCCGAAGTCCTTCAGCGCCTGGCCCTGATCATCGGACGCGGTCACGTGTACGGCCCGTACTACCAGGCCGGCGCGACGATGGACGTGTACCGCTGGAAGATCACCGCCCAGCCCGACATCCAGAAGGCGATCGCGACGCTCTGGCCGTGGCTCTCCGAGGTGAAGCGTGCGCAGGCTGCAAGTGTCCTGACCGTTCTTGAGAGTCAGTCCGAGCTCCCACGTGGCAGGACGCACTGCATCCATGGCCACGAGTACGCCGCCGCACGACGCCGTTCTTACGTCGCGCGGGGAGTCGGTATCCCCCGACGCGACAGTCAGCAGTGTCTCCAATGCGTCCGCGAGCAGGCGCGCGAGCGTCGCGAGCAAGACAAAGGATCGGCCGGCCGATGACGACCACCGATCCCTCTCAGAGCACAAGACGCCTACTTGTTGAAGTAGCTTTTGTTGATCTCGATGTAGTTCTTCCACTTGTCCGGCACGGCGTCCTCCGGGAAGATCGCGCTCACCGGACACACCGACTCGCACGCGCCGCAGTCGATGCACTCATCCGGATGGATGAAGTACATGTTGTCCGCGTCGGTCGTATAAATACAGTCGACCGGGCAGACATCCACGCAGCTCGCATCTTTCACATCGATGCACGGCTCGGTGATCACGTAGGCCATCGAGACACATCCTCCTAGCGGAACGGCGGGTCGGTCTCCGAAGGTTATCATCGCGAACGCCCATGAGCGAGACGGCGGAGTTCCCCCTGGCCTTCGACGCTACCGACAGCGAGCGCGATACCGCGAAACGCGAGATCGCCAAGTACACCGAGCTCGTCGGCGACGGCGACCGCGTCATCCGCTTCGTCGGAGAGCCGATCGGCCAGACCGGCCCGGTCTGGCACTTCCAGTACACCCGCCTGTACCGCGTGCCGAACGGCTACCTCGTCGCGGCGCGCGACCTCCACGAGGGCATCAAGGTCGCGTTCGCGGCGACAGCAGAGCGGCTGGCGGACGCCTTCGACAACCCCAACGTCCGCGAGTTCATCGAGGACGAGCTCCGCTACCGCAAGGTCATCGGGTCCGCGCACGGCACCGAGTAGCCGCGACCGTAAGGCCGCGCGGCCGGCGAAGCGCGTGCCCGGCGGCGCCGTCGTCGAGCCCGTCCGCGCCCGCTGCGACGAGCCCCCGCCGCCCGAGCTGCGCGCCGGCGTCGAGCAGTTCAACAATGGCGAATTCTTCGAGCAGCACGAGACGCTCGAGCTCCTCTGGCGTGCGACGCGCACGCCCGATCGCGGGCTGTACCACGGGATCCTTCAGGTCGGCGTCGCCTTCCACCACTGGCAGCGCGGGAACTTCCACGGCGCCACGACGCTGCTCGACGAGGGCATCGAGCGCCTTCGCCCATTCGGGCCGTCCTGCCAGGGCGTCGACGTCGCCCGGCTCATCGCGGACGCGACCGCCGCCCGCGCAACGCTTGGTGCGCTCGGCGCCGACCACATGAACGATGCCGACGTCCGAACGATCGCGCCGCAGATAGGGTGGATAGGGCGGATAGGCTGGACGCGATGACGACCGCGCCAACGGACGCCTCGACGCAGACCGACCGCGCCCGTGCCTGGGCGCAGAAGCTAGGCCCCGTCGGCGCCTGGAGCTTCGATGTCGAGCGCCTCGGGGCCGACGACGCGCGTGCCTACGCCCGGGAGCTCGAGGCGCTCGGCGTCCCGGCCCTGTGGCTTCCCGAGTCGCTCGGCAGCAAGGAGATCTTCGCGCACTCGGGGATCCTCCTCGCCGCGACGGAGCAGCTCGTCGTGGCCACCGGCATCGCGAACATCTGGGCGCGCGATCCGGTGGCGATGGCGAACGGACAGCGCGCCCTGTCGGAGGCATATCCAGGTCGCTTCCTCCTCGGCCTCGGCGTGAGCCACGCGCCGGTGCTGAAGATGCGCGGACAGGGGGCTCGCTGGGAGAAGCCGCTCGCGCACATGCGCGCGTACCTCGACGCGATGGACGCGGCGCCGTACACCGGCAGGCCCACGGAGGGCTCCCGCGTGCTCGCCGCGCTCGGGCCGAACATGCTCCAGCTCGCGGCGGAACGCTCGCTCGGCGCTCATCCGTACTTCGTACCGGTCGAGCACACCACCATCGCACGCGCCGCGCTCGGCAGAGGACCGCTGCTCGCCGTCGAGCAGGCCGCCGTGCTGTCGACCGATCCCACGACGGCGCGCTCGGCCGCGCGGCGGCACATGAAGCGCTACCTCGATCTCGACAACTACGCGAACAATCTTCGGCGGCTCGGCTGGGGCGAAGCCGACCTGTCGAACGGCGGTAGCGACGCGCTCGTCGACGCGATCGTCGCGTGGGGCGATGCGGGGGCGATCCGCAGCCGAGTGGACGAGCACCGCCGGCGCGGGGCCGACCACGTCGCGATCCAGGTGATACGGACCGACCTCGCCGCGCCGGTCACGCTCGAGTGGCGCACGCTCGCGCCCGCGCTGCTGCGCGGTCGCTAGGTCTTCGGCGCGGGACTCCCGGGCGGAGCGGCGAGGTCCATCGGCGTGAATCCGGGCTGATCCCAGCCGAGCTCGGCGTACGGCGGCAGGTTCACCGCCTCGACGCTGCGCAGATCGGGGATGTCGTTGCGCAGCGCGCGCTCGACACCGCTCTTGAGCTGCAGCGAGACCACGAGGCGGCTGGGCCCCGGGCGCGTGAGCCACACGTTCACGAGCGCGATCCCGTCCTCGATGGCGATGAGCTCGACCCTGCCGCCGCTTCGCTCGAGGTATGGACGCATCTCATCGAGCTTCGCGGCGACGCGCTGCTTCAGATCGGCCATTCGACCTAGGATACCCAGCGCATGTGTGACGCGCCGCGGGCGGCCTGATGCGCGGCCTCCTCTATCTCGTCATCGGCACCGCCGTCTTCATCGCGATCACCTTCCTCGAGCAGCTGCCCGTCCTCGGATGGCTCGGCGGCGCGATCTCCATCAGCGCGTGGATCGTGCTCACGCGCGGCCTCGTGTACGACCCGGAGTGGGACCTCCTGCGGAGCGGCGTCGGCGTCGCCTGGTCCGGACTCCTCGGTGGGTTCACCGGGTTCATCGGCGCGCTCACCGCCTGGGCGGCGCAGACCGGGAATCTCTTCGGCTTCACCACGCCGCCCGGTGACCGCTTCGGTGCGGCGTTCGGCTTCGTCGGCGCGACGATCGGGCTGGTGTACTGGCCGCTGGTCGGCGCGCTCGTCTGCGCCGGGACCGCCTTCGTGGTCACGACGCGTCGCGTCCGAGGCTAGCCGCCGCGCCCGCGCGCCTGTGGCGGTCTAGCTGACCCGCCTCCGCTTATGGCCGACGTAGTCCACGAGCACGTACTCGCCGAGGCGCTCCGGCTCGACGTAGAAGGCGCGGCCGGTGTTGATCTTCGACATCTGATTCACGAAGTCCACCAGGTAGTGCCCGCGCGCCAGCATGAACGTGTTGATCGTGATCTGCTCGCGTGTGCACCGGACCACTTCGCGCAATGTCTCCTCGAACGTCCGCTTCGTCGGGGGATAGTTGAAGCGCGGCTCGGGATCGCCTGCTTCGAAGTGCGCCGTCGGCTCGCCGTCGGTGATGAGGATGATCTGCTTGTTCTTCCCGCGCGACCGTGAGAGGAGGCCGCGCGCTGTCGAGAACGCGTGCTGCATGTTCGTCCCGTAGATGTACTCGTTCCAGGTGAGCCCGGGCAGGTCCTGCGGCTTGAGCTCCTGCGCCAGCGCGGAGAACCCCACGATGTAGAGGTCGTCCTTCGGGAATGTCGTGCGGATGAGCGAGTCGAGCGCGAGCGTGACCTTCTTCGCCGCGAGGAAGCAGCCGCGGAACAGCATCGAGCGCGAGACGTCGACGAGGATCGCGGTCGCGGACTGCGTCATGAGCTCGGTGCGGTAGACCTCGAAGTCCTTTGCCTGAAGCTTCACCGGGACCTTCGCGCCATCGCGGAACACCGCGTTACGCACCGTGCCTGGCAGGTCGAGCAGGAACGGGTCGCCGAATTCGTACGTCTTGAGCTCGTCGGTCGGGTCGCCGCCGCGGCCACGCGACCGCGAGCGGTGGCTGCCGAACGCGTCGCGCTTGAGGGTGGCGAAGATCTCCTCCAGCGACCGCTGTCCGATCTTGCGGATCCCGCGTGGGGTGAGCTCGTAGCGCTCGCCGTCCTTGCGGATGAGGCCGGCCTCCTCGAGCAGCTCGATCATCTTCTGCAGCTGCTCGAGTGACTGCCGCGCGCCCGGGCCGGCGAGCCGCTCGACCTGATCGGGGTCGAGGGGATCGAGGTCATCGGCGGCGCGCGCGCTCCGGACGATGTCCTCCATGTCCGACAGCTGGTTCATCTCGTCCATGAGTCCGAGCGCCTCGGCGAGCGATACGGGCTCGTCGCCGGTCATGCCGTGCTCGTAGCTCTCCGTCGGCATGAGCTGCGACAGCGTGTCGGCCAGCTCGTTCATCGCCGATTGCAGACCGGGGTCGGCGAACGCCGTGCCGAGCAGCTCCTCGAGCTGCGCGCGCATGTCGCTCGACATGCTCTGCCAGAGCGAGCGCATCGCGGCCATACCCTGCGCGAGCTGGCGGAGAAGATCGTCCCAGTCCTTCGCGCTGCCGGCGAGCTCGGGGTACTGGCGCTGGAAGGCCTCGAAGTCCGGCTCGCCGCCCTCCATCCGCTCCTTCAGCGCGCGATTGAGGTCGCGGATCATCTGGCGCGTGCGCTCGAGCTGTTCAGGTGTCAGGTTCTGCAGCGACTCGCGCATGTTCTTGAAGTACGAGCCGAGGACCTGCTTCTGAAGCTCGTTCAGCAGCTCCTGATATTTCTCCGCGGCCTTCGGCTCGACGAACTCGTAGTCCTTCAGCGCGCGGACGGCGCGTCCGAAATCCTCCGGCAGGGCCTCGAGCTGCCCGAGCCGCTCCTGCGCGAGGCGCTCCATGGCCTGGCGCAGCTGCTCGTTCGGCGCCTCCGCCGCGCGCCGACGCTCGAGGCCCTCGCGCTCGAGGCGCTTCACCTCCTCGAGCTTCTCCTTCAGCTGGTCGAACGCCGTGGAGAGGTCGTGGCGCTGCGCGCGCCGCTGCTTCGCGGACCGAAGCTTCTCGAGGAGATCCTTCATGCCCTCCATGCGACCGGGGATGCCCCAGCGCGACAGCCGAGCCATCGCGTCCTCGAGGTTGCCGCCGGACAGGAGCTCGTCCGACATGGCGGAGAGCAGCTCCTCGGCCTCGAGCGCGTCGAGCCGTTGGGTGCCGTCCCAGCGCGAGTACCTGATCTCGCGCCCGAACTCGTCGAGGTGTGGAGTCTCTTTCACACGCGCGCCCTTGCCCGCGTGGCGATGACGGCTCGCGGCCGGCACTCCCTCTCCTCGCTGTTGGCTACGGCCGCCCGCTGTCCACGTGGCGCGTCGCGCTCGGGCGGCCTGGGCGCAAACGCTCGTCGAGGGAGTGCCGCGCCACTCGCCGTCTCGCGCCACGTGATCGTCACGCGCGGAACGTGCTCCGCGTGTCGCCTCGCTCCTTATTCAGCTTGCGATTGAGGTGCAGGCCCTCGAGGACGAACTCCACGGCCGCCGCGATCGTCCCGGGGTTTCCGGTGGCGCCGAGCTTCGCGACCGCGCCCTTCATGCCCGGGATCTGCAGCGCCTGCTTCACGTACTCGCCGGACGCGAGGCTCGACGAGACGTGCATGGTCGCGCCGCGCTGGAACGCCGCGAGGAGCGAATCGAACTCGCCGAGCGAGAAGGTGCGATTGAAGACGTTGAGGACGGCCCGCTGCGCGAGGCGCTCGATCACGCGCTCCTCGGTGACATCGCCGACCGACTCGAGCTCGATCTTCCCGGCGGTCGACGCGATCACCGCCGGCAGGTCGCTGATGCGCGGGACGACGGTGGTCTCCCCCGTGCGCAGCGCGCGCTTGAGCGCGCTCGAGACGAGGTTCTCGTAGTTCGCGACCGACACGCGCACCGACACGCCGGAGCGCTGGGAGATCTCCGGCGAGCGCCGGGCGAGCTGTGAGACCTCGGCCAGGACCTCCTTCCTGTAGCCGGGCACGATCGTGGTGAGGCCCTCGTCGGTGAAGGTGTTCCGCTCCTGCTCCATGATCCCGACCTCGATGCCGATCTCCTTTGGATAGTGCGTCCGGATCTGCGAGCCGAAGCGGTCCTTGAGCGGAGTGATGATGCGGCCGCGGTTGGTGTAGTCCTCGGGGTTCGCGGACGCCACGACGAAGAGGTCGAGCGGCAGCCGCACCTTGTAGCCGCGGATCTGAACGTCGCGCTCCTCCATCACGTTCAGCAGGCTCACCTGCACGCGCTCCGCCAGGTCCGGGAGCTCGTTGAGCGTGAAGATGCCGCGGTGCGTACGTGGCACGAGGCCGTAGTGGATCGTGAGCTCGTCCGAGAGGTAGCGGCCCTCGGCGACCTTGATCGGGTCGACCTCGCCGATGAGGTCGGCCACCGAGATGTCGGGCGTCGCGAGCTTCTCGGTGTAGCGCTGATCCGGCGTGAGCCAGACAAGCTCGACGCTGTCGCCGTCGTTCGCGATGCGGTACTTGCAGGCGGCGCAGATCGGCGCGAACGGATCGTCATTGATCTCGCAGCCGGCGATCGCGGGCACCGCCTCGTCGAGCAGCTCGATGAGCTGGCGCGCGATGCGCGTCTTCGCCTGACCGCGCTCGCCGAGCAGGATGATGTCCTGACCTGACAGGATCGCGTTCTCGATCTGCGGGACGACCGTGGCCTCGTACCCGACGATCCCGGGGAAGAGCGTCCCCTTCTTCGCGAGAGATGCGATGAGGTTCGCGCGGAGCTCCTCTTTCACCGAGCGCGGCCGGTAGCCGGTCTCGCGGAGCGCGCCGACGGTCATCGGTCGTGCGGTCATTGCACCGGATCTCCTCTGAGCCGTCTGGGGGCCGTTTCGCCGCGGTCGGCGGCGAGCGCCGCGCGTACCTCGGGGATCTCGAGCGTCCCCTCCCGCAGGAGGTCGGCGAGTCGCTCGGTGCGCCGCGCCAGCTCTTCGGCTGCCTCAGCGCTGTCCGCCCCGCGGAGCCGGCCGAGCACCTCCGCCTCCGCGTCCGCCTCGTGGCGGTGCGCGTCGTCGTCGGCATCGTGCAGCACCAGCGGACGGAGGTCGACGCGACCGCCGCGCGCGGACAGCGCGTGGAGCGAGACGACGCGGCGGGCGTGGCCGCCGTGCGACGTGGCGTAGATGCGCATGACCATCAGCAGGTGCACGCGCGCGAGGTCGGCCGGATCGACCCCGAGCTCGCCGGTGAGCTGCGCGACCGCCTCGTCCGCACTGTCGGCGTGCAGGGTCGACCCGAGGGCGTAGCCGCCGCGCAGCGTCGCGAAGAGACGCACCGCCTTCGGGCCCCACAAGTAGACGGGCAGATGCGACGAGAGCTCGTTCACCAGGAGCAGCGTCTGGGCGGGCCGTGTTTGCGAGAGGAAGTCGAAGGTCTCGGACCAGCCGCGCACGAAGATGCGGCGCGTGGCGCCGGGGAGATAGTC
Organism: Candidatus Limnocylindria bacterium; assembly: GCA_041496945.1. GTDB lineage: Bacteria > Chloroflexota > Limnocylindria > P2-11E > P2-11E > CF-39. Next base: position 8,571 of record JBGQFO010000072.1, read on the forward strand.
GAGGAGCGCGGTGAGCGTGGTCGTCTTCCCGGAGTGCGGATGCTCCGCCGCGATGAGCAGCGATCCGTGGGCCTCGATGGCCATCCCGCACAATGCCGCGGTCCGCGCGTCCATGTTGCCCGCCTGAACGATCTCGGTGATCGACATGGGAACGGGCGGCTCCCAATTCCAGCCCCACCAGCCGATCGGCACGTCGTAGTCGTGCGCGCTGAGGGGCTGCTCGGCGATCACGTATCGGCGCTGCCCGCGTGACGGCTCCATCGACCGAGGGTATCACGCTAATCTCTGCATCCAGTGACTGAAGAAGAGCGACGAGCGGCTTCGCCGCGCGGAGCGACACCGGAAGAGCGGCGCGAGTCTCCGGGGCGAAGCCCAGAGACAAAGCAAGACATCGACGATCCCGAGCTGCTCGCGACACAGGCGCGCGAGGGCATCGAGAAGAGCGCGGCCGAGCTTCGAAAGACGCGCGTCGACATCGCGGCCGAGCCGCCGACGGTCTATCGACCCTGAGCGAGCACCGCTTCGCGACCGTCGCCGAGCTTGGCCGTGCGCTCCGCAAGCGCGATGTGTCCGCGGTCGAGCTCGCGGATGAGTTCTGCGATCTTCTCGAGCGCGTCGGGCCCACCTACAACGCCGTCGCGACGGTGACGCGCGAGCGCGCACGCCGTGAGGCCGCCCGCGCCGACGCCGCACTCGCGCGCCGCGATGCGCGGCCGCTCCTCGGGGTCCCCTACGGTGCGAAGGATCTGCTCGCCGCCAAGGGCGCGCCGACCACCTGGGGTGCGCCGCCGTATCGCGACCAGGTCTTCGACAAGGACGCGACCGCGATCGCGCGCCTCGGCCGGGCGGGTGGCGTGCTGACCGCGAAGCTGGCGATGGTCGAGCTGGCGGGCGGCGGCGGGTACCGCTACCCGAGCGCATCGCTGCAGGGTCCGGGCCGGAATCCGTGGAACACCGACCACTGGTCGGGTGGATCGTCCAGCGGCTCGGGCGCCGCGGTCGCCGGCGGTCTCGTTCCGTACGCGCTTGGGAGCGAGACATCGGGCTCGATCGGTACGCCTTCGGCGTATTGCGGCGTCACCGGCGTGCGTCCGACATACGGGCTCGTCTCGCGCCATGGCGCGATGGCGCTCTCGTGGACGCTCGACAAGATCGGACCGATGGCCCGCAGCGCCGACGACGCGTCTGCGGTGCTCCAGGCCATCGCCGGGCCGGACCGGAAGGACGCCACGTCGTCCGGCAAGCGCTACCGCCCGCTCGACGCGGGCGCGGCCCGGAAACGGATCAGCGACATCACCGTCGCGTACGCCGAAGAGGACATCGCCGATCACGCATCGCCCGCCGCGAAGGAGGCCCTCGAGAGCGGCGTGGCCGAGTTCAAGCGAATTGCGCGCAACGTCGTTCGGGCCACCCTTCCGGCCGATATGCCATTTGGCCCGATGGTCGGAACGGTCTACGGCGCCGAGGGTGCGACGATCTTCGCCGAGCTCATCGAGAGCGA
>JBGQFO010000073.1:0-10060 GCA_041496945.1 Candidatus Limnocylindria bacterium
AGCGCGGTGGACCCGGTCGTCGGGGCCTACCTCGCGGACTGGCTTCACCTCCTCATCCGCTGGCTCCACCTCGGCGCGGCGATCGCCTGGGTCGGCGCGTCCTTCTACTTCATCGCGCTCGATCGCTCGCTGCGGCCACCCGCCGGTGGCGAGCGCCCGCTGATCGGCGGCGAGGCCTGGGAGATCCACGGCGGCGGCTTCTACCGGATCGAGAAATTCAAGGTCGCGCCCGCAAGCCTGCCGGACGCGCTCCGCTGGTTCAAGTGGGAGGCGTATCTCACCTGGCTGTCCGGCTTCGCGCTGCTCGTCATCCTCTATTACCTCGACCCGACGACGTACCTCATCGATCCGCTCGTCGCCCCGCTCGAGCCATGGCAGGCGGTGGGCGCGAGCGTGCTCCTTCTCGCCATCGGCTGGGTCGTCTACGACCAGCTCTCACGACGGCTCGAGACGCGGCAGCGCGCGCTCGCGGTGATCCTCTGCGTCCTCATCGCGCTGGTCGCCTGGGGCTCGAGCCAGATCTTCAGTGCCCGGGCCTCGTACATCCAGGTCGGCGCGATGCTTGGGACGTGGATGGCCGCGAACGTGTTCTTCGTCATCATCCCGGGGCAGCGCGAGCTCGTGGCGGCGGCCGCCGCCGGTCGAGCGCCCGATCCCGGGCCCGGCATCCGCGGCAAGCAGCGCTCGGTGCACAACAACTATCTGACGCTCCCGACGCTGTTCGCGATGATCAGCCAGCACTTCCCGCTGACGTACGGAAGCGATCAGCGCTGGGCGGTGCTCCTCGCGCTCATGGCCGTCGGCGTGCTGGCCCAGCATCTGCTGAACGAGCGCCACGACGGCCGCGTGTCCTGGCCGCTCGTCGCGGGCACATTCGCGATCGTCGCGCTGGTCGCCGTCGCGCTCGCGCCGATCCAGGTCACCGGAGCGGCACTGACCGCCGCTGACTTCCCCGCGGTGTCAGCGGTGGTGACGCAGCGGTGCGTCGTGTGCCACTCGGCCGCGCCGAGCTACCCGGGCATCCTCGCCGCCCCGAAGGGCGTCACGTTCGACACGGCGCAGCAGATGCAGGCCGCGTCGCGGCGCATGTATCAGATGGCCGTCGTGAGCAAGCTGATGCCCCTGAACAACATCACGGGAATGACGGCGGGCGAGCGCGACCTCATCGCCCGATGGGTGAGGAGCGGCGCGCCGATCCCCTGATCGCTCATGAGTCGACGTCCATCGCGCGACGCATGTCGTCGGCGTCCCTGCCGCGCTCCAGGCGGTCGAGTGAGATCGCGAGGAACTGCTCGATGCCGGTCCGCAGCTCCGACTCGCGGGTGCGCCGGATCCGCTCCCGCAGGACGGGAATGATCTCGGACTTGCTTCGTCCAGCCACGAACACCACGAAGCGGAAGCCAAAGCGGCGTTCGTATTCGTCGTTGAGATTCCGCAACTCGGCGAGCGTTGCCGGTGTTTGGTCGTCGCCCTGCTCCCGCAGCGAAAGCTCCGAGAGCGCGCGCACATCGTCCCCGATCCGCGGATGAGCGTTGAGCGTCGCGACGAGCTCGCGCTCCGGGAGTGCGGCGATGACCTCGCGCGCCCTCTGGATGATCCCCTCGGGGGTGTCACCCGGTCGGACGAGCGGAAGAAGGCGCGACACCAGCTCGGGGCTGCGCTCGAACACCCGCAGGAGGGCGTGCGGCACTAGCTCCCTCGGTAGGACGTGACGCCGTACCGCGAGAGCAGGAGCGGGACGTGGGTGTGGCCGGCCACGAGGTCGACGTCGAGCGCGACCCGGCTGAAGAAGTCGTCCGGGGAATACGCCCGGGTGTCGAAGATGATGCGGTACGTGCCGGCCTCGAGCTCCTGCGCGAGCTCGCGGACGCGCCCGTCGGCATCGGTCATGCCGCTCGCGACGGCCTTGCCGTCGCGCTGAAGCTCGACGCGCACACCCGCAGCCGGCTTCCCGGTGGTGGTGTCGAGCACATGGGTCGAGAGCGAGGCCTTCGCCATCGGCGGCGTATCGTACGCCCGCTGTGCGCATGCTTCGCATCACCGCGGGGAAGTACACGTTCAAGGCGCGGCTCGAAGAGGAGCGCGCGCCGAAGACCGTTGCCGCGATCAGAAAGCTGCTGCCGTTCCGCAGCAAGCTCGTCCACGTGCGGTGGAGCGGTGAGTCGACGTGGGTGCCGATGGGCGATCGGCGCCTGGGGGTCGACTACGAGAATCACACCAGCCATCCCGCGCCGGGCGAGATCCTCGTCTATCCGGGCGGCATCTCGGAGATGGAGATCCTCTTCCCCTACGGCGCATGCCAGTTCTCGAGCAAGGTGGGTCAGCTCGCCGGCAACCACTTCGCGACGGTGATCGAAGGCAACGAGCACCTTGCGGAGGTCGGTCGGCTCACCCTGTGGGAGGGCGCGCTGGACTTCGCGATCGAAGAGATCGCCTGAGTGCCGCGGGTCTAGCGTGGCCGACCTCGCCATCCGCGGCGGACGCGTCGTCCTGGCCGACGGGGTCCGCGAGGCGGACGTGCTCATCCTCGAAGGTGTGACCACCGGCGTCGTCGCGCCGGGCGAGGGGCGCGCTGCGGCGGAGATCGACGCTTCCGGTCTCGTCGTGCTGCCCGGCGTCGTCGACGCACACGTGCACACGAACGAGCCCGGCCGCGCCGATTGGGAGGGCTGGACCGCCGCGACACGCGGCGCGGCGCGCGGCGGCGTGACCACGATCGCCGACATGCCGCTCAACTCGATCCCGCCGACAGTCGACGAGGCCGCGTTCGACGCAAAGGACGCATCGGCGTCCGCGGGCGCGGTCGTCGACTACGCGCTCTGGGGCGGTCTGGTCGGGGCCGATCCGCACGCGCTCCGCGCTCTCGCGGACTGCGGCGTCGTCGGCGTGAAGGCGTTCCTGTGCCCGAGCGGCGTGACCGAGTTCGCGCACCTGTACGACGACGAGCTCGTGCCGGCGCTGCGCGCGGCGGCGGAGGCCGGGCTGCTCGTCGCGGTGCATTGCGAGGACGAGGGCATCGTGGAGCGCGCGAACGAGACGGCGCGCGGAAAGGACCTGCGCGCGTGGGTCGACTCGCGGCCGGTCGAGGCCGAGCGGGTCGCCATCGAGCGGCTCGCGGCCGCGGCCCAGAAGACCGGTGCCCGCGTGCACGTCGTGCACGTCTCGTCGGCCGAAGGGCTCGCGGCCGTCGGCCGGGCGCGGCACGCGGGCGTGGACATGACCGCCGAGACCTGCCCGCATTACCTCGGCTTCGGCGCGTCCGACTTCAAGCTGTACGGCCCGCTGCTCAAATGCGCACCACCGATCCGGCACGGTGAGCGGACGCGGCTCTGGGACGAGGTGCTCGCGGGCCGCGTCGAGTACGTCGCGTCGGACCACTCGCCCTGCCCCGCCGCGCTCAAGACGCGTGGCGCGGCGGACGTGTTCGCGGCGTGGGGCGGGATCACCGGGCTGCAGTCCACACTTCCCCTGATGCTCAGTGAAGGCGTGCACGAGCGCGGCATGTCGCTCGAGCTCCTCGCGCAGCTGCTCGCCACGCGGCCCGCGAAACGCCTCGGCCTGTGGCCGCGCAAGGGCGAGATCCGCGCGGGCACCGACGCCGATCTGGTCCTGGTCGACCCGGATCGCGAGTGGACGCTCGCCGCCGAGGCGCTCGAGGCGCGCAGCGGTCTCTCGCCCTACGTCGGCCGCCGCTTCGTCGGCTCGGTGGAGCGCACGCTGGTCCGCGGCCGCACCGTGTACGCGGACGGCGCGGTCACCGGGACGCCGGGTGACGGCTGGTTCGTGCAGAGGCTCGGGTGATCACCGCCGAGCTCGTGCGGATCGACGAGCGCCGTCTCCTCCGGCGGCTCGATGAGCTCGCGCAGCGCGGCGCTCTCCCGGGCGGCGGGCTCTACCGGGCGCTCTACACGCCGGCGTGGGTCGCTGCGACCGAGCTCGTCACGGGCTGGTGCAAGGAGGCCGGCCTGCTCGCGCGTCGCGACGCGGTCGGCAACGTCTGGGGTCGCATCGAGGGCTCGCGTGGCGGTCGCGCCATCGCCACCGGCTCGCACATCGACACGGTGCGCGGTGGCGGCGCGCTCGACGGTGCCCTCGGCGTCGTCGCGGGTCTCGAGGCGGTGGCGAGCCTGGTCGCCGCGTTCGGCCGCCCGACGCGGATCCTCGAGTGCGTCGCGATCTGCGAGGAGGAGGGAAGCCGTTTCAACACGAACTTCTGGGGCGCGCGCGCCATCGCCGACCGGCTCGAACCGGACGAAGCGGACCGCGTGCGCGACGCCGACGGCGTGACGCTCGCCGACGCCATGCGCGGCGTCGGGCTCGATCCCGCGAAGGCCTCGCAGGCCGTTCGGCGCGACATCGACACGTTCGTCGAGCTGCACATCGAACAGGGTCCGATCCTCGACGAGTCCGGCGCGCGGCTGGGCGTGGTGCGGACGATCGCCGGCACCGCTCACCTCGAGATCACCGTGAGGGGTCAGGCCGATCACGCCGGCGCCGCGGCGATGGAACGGCGGCGTGATGCGCTCCTTGGTGCCGCGGCCATGACCCTGCGCATCGCCGAGGTGGCACGAGAGATGGACGCGCCCGCCGTCGCGACGGTCGGCACGATCGTGGTCGAGCCGGCGCAGGTGAACGTCGTCCCCGGGCTCGCGCGCTTCACCGTCGACGCGCGTCACAACGACAACGCCAAACGCCTCGAGCTGGTGGCCGAGATCGAGAAGGCCTGCAAGGTCATCGGTCGCGAACGGGAGCTCGGCGTCGAGGTGCGCACGCTGCGCGATCGGCCGCCGGTCGCGCTCAACGAGCGCACGACGGACGTCCTGCGGCGTGCCGCCCGTGCCGCGGGCATCGAGCCGCGCGACATGACGAGCGGCGCCGGCCACGACTCGCAGATCCTCACCGCGGCGGCGAACGTCGGAATGCTGTTCGTCCCGAGCCTCGGCGGGCGCTCGCACCGCGCCGACGAGGCGACGGCGGCGGAGGACGTCGTGCTCGGGACGCGCGTGCTCGCGACCGCGCTGCGCGAGCTCGTGTACACCGCGTGAGCACCCCGGGACAGAGGCCGACATGAGCGTCGTGATCCGCGCGGCGACTCTGCTCCCGATGATCGAGGGCGCACGCCCGGTGCTCGGCGATCTGGTCGTCTCTGGTGCGCGGATCACCGCGCTCGGCCCCGGCGCCGTCGCGCCGGCTGACGCGGAGGTCCTCGAGCGTCCCGGCCACTACGTCATGCCGGGCCTCGTGCAGACACACCTGCATCTCGTGCAGACGCTCTTCCGCGGCATGGCCGAGGACCTGACGCTGCTCGAGTGGCTGCGCCGCCGGGTCTGGCCGCTCGAGGCCGCACACGACGAGCACACCGTGCGCGCCGCGGTGCGTCTGGGCCTCCTCGAGCTGCTGGCGAGCGGCACGACGACCATCCTCGACATGGGGACGACGAAGCACGGCGACGTGGTCGGCGAGGAGCTGGTGCGCTCGGGCATCCGCGCGTTCTTCGGCCAGGCGATGATGGACACCGGCGAGGGCACACCAGCAGGTCTCATCGAGACGACCCGGTCTTCTCTCGATGCGAGCGCCGCGCTCACGAAACGCTGGCATCGCTCGGGCAACGGCCGCATCCAGTACGCATACGCGCCGCGCTTCGCGCTCTCGTGCTCGCGCGCGCTCCTCGAAGCCGTCGCCGCGCTCGCGAAGATGAACGACCTGATCGTGCACACGCACACGAACGAAGATCCGACCGAGCGCGCCGCCATCGAGACGGCGACCGGACGCTCGCCGGTCGCCTACCTCGTCGAGACGGGCCTCGCGTCGGAGCGTCTGGTCGCCGCTCACGGCGTGCACGTGGACGACGCCGAGCTCGCGATGCTGCGGGAGACGCGGACATCCGTCACCCACTGCCCGACCTCGAACCTGAAGCTCGGCGCCGGCGTCGCGGACGTCGCACGGCTGCGCGGCGCCCGGATCACGGTCGGGCTCGGCGCGGACGGCGCGGCCTGCAACAACCGCCTCGACGGCTTCGAGGAGGCGCGGCTCGCCTCTCTGCTCGCGCGCACCCTGCATGGCCAGGGGACCCTCACCGCCGGCGAGGCGCTCGTGATGGCGACGCGCGACGGCGCGCGCGCCCTGCACATCGACGGCGAGGTCGGGACGCTCGAGGTGGGGAAGCGCGCGGATGTCGTCGTCCTCGATCCCGCACGGCTCGCCGGTCCGGGCGGCGATCCCGCGACGCGCATCGTCTTCGGCGGCGGTGGTCGCGCGGTCCGCGATGTCCTCGTCGACGGGACCGTGCTGGTGCGTGACCGCGTCGCGGTGACGCTCGATGCGGCCGAGGCGCGCGCAAAGGCCGTCGAGGCGCAGACCGCCCTCCTGGGACGAGCGGCGCTGACCTAGCCGGGGCCGCCGGAGGGTCTGGCCGCCGCTGGTAGAGTCCGCGCGTGCCGGTGCTGGTCGCGCGACGCGTCGACGAGGCGCTCGCGGCGATGGGAGCCGAACCGCGCGCCGAGCCGCTCGCCGGTGGTACGGACCTCATGGTCGACATCAACTTCGGTCGGAAGCGGCTCGATCGCGTCGTGGCCATCGATCGCCTCGAGGAGCTGCGCGCGCTGTCGAGAGGCGCGCGGGTGCACGTGGGCGCGGGCGTCACCTACACGCGCCTCCTGAATGAGGGAGCGGGCTCGGTGGCCCTCCGCGAGGCGTCGCGCACGGTGGGATCGCCGCAGATCCGCAACGTCGGCACGCTCGGCGGCAACGTCGCCACGGCCTCACCGGCCGGCGACGCGTTGCCGGTGCTCGCCGCGCTCGAGGCGACGATCGTCCTCCGCTCGGCGCGCGGCGAACGCCGCGTGCCCTTCGCCGAGTTCATGACCGGCCCGAAGCGGAGCGTCCGCCGTCCCGACGAGCTCGTGATCGCCGCGGAGTGGGACGACGCCGGTCCAGCGCAGACCTTCATCAAGGTGGGCACGCGCAACGCGATGGTCATCGCGGTCGCGTCGCTGGCGCTCGTCGTCGACCGCACTCGCCGCCGTGTCGGAGTGGCGCTCGGCTCGTGTGGGCCGACGATCCTGCGGGCCGCCGAGGCCGAGCGCTTCGCGAGTGACCTCCTCGCGGAGCGCGGGTGGGAGCGACCGCTCGGGCTCACCGCCGCGGCGCGTTCCGAGTTCGGCCGACTGGTGTCCGCCGCCGCGCGTCCCATCGACGACGTGCGCGGGTCCGCGGCGTATCGCCGTCACGTCCTCGCGGTCATCGCCGGGCGGGCGCTGGACCGCGTGGGGGCCATCGCATGAGGCTGAAGCTTCAGGTCAACGGCGGCACGCGCGAGGTGGAGGCGCGGGAGCACGAGAGCCTGCTCACGGTGCTGCGCGAGCAGCTCGGCCTCGTCGGCAGCAAGGACGCCTGCGAGCAGGGCGAGTGCGGCTCGTGCTCGGTGCTCGTGGACGGCGAGCTGGTGTGCTCCTGTCTCGTGCTCGCGGGCGCGGCGAGCGGCCGCGACATCCGCACGGTCGAATCGCTCGGGACCGCTGACGCGCCACACCCCGTGCAACAGGCGTTCGTCGACGCCGGTGCGGTGCAGTGCGGCTTCTGCACGCCGGGCTTCGTCATCTCCACGGTCGCTCTGCTGCGCGCGAACCCCGAGCCGAGCGACGCCGAGATAAAGGAGGCCCTCGCGGGCAACCTCTGCCGCTGCACCGGCTACGGGAAGATCCTCGAGGCGGTCCACCGCGTGGCCGGGAGCCGGATGTGAGCGTCGCCGCGCCGCCGCGGCTCCGCGGCCTTGTCGGCGAGTCGACCCCGCGCAGCGACGCGCCGCCGAAGACGCAGGGCGCGTACCTGTACGCCAGCGACCTCGCGCGCGACGGCATGCTGCACGGCGCGACCGTGCGCAGCGCGCACGCCCGAGCGCGGATCACACGCATCGACACAGCGGCCGCGCGAGCGATGCCCGGGGTGCGCGTCGTCCTGACCGCTGCGGATCTGCCGACCCGCGAGAAGTTCGGGCTCATGAAGCTCGACCAGCCGGTCCTCGCCGACGGCGTCGTGCGCTACGTCGGCGAGCCCGTGGCCATCCTCGCGGCCGACGATGCCGAACAGGCGCGCCTCGCGGCGAAAGCGGTGACCGTGACGTACGAGCCGCAACCCGCCATCACCGATCCGGTGGCCGCGCTGCAGGCCGGCGCGCCGAGGCTGCACGACGACGGGAACGTGATCGAGGACGTGCGCGTGGTGCACGGCGATCCCGCGGCGAAGGCGGACGTGGTCGTCGAGGGCGAGTACGAGATCGGCATGCAGGACCAGGCCGCGCTCGGACCCGAGGCCGGTCTCGCGACGAGCGATCCCGACGGCGGCGTGACGCTGCACATCGCCACGCAGTGGCTGCATGAGGACCTGCGCCAGATCAGCGACTGCCTCGGTCTGCCGCGGTCGAAGGTGCGACTCGTGCTCGGCGGCGTCGGCGGCGCGTTCGGGGCGCGCGAGGACGTCACGCTGCAGATCCACTGCTGCCTGCTCGCGCTCGCCGCGAAGAAGCCGGTGCGCATGGTCTACGGCCGCGAGGAGTCCTTCTACGGACACGTGCATCGCCACCCCGCGCGCCTCTGGTACGCGCACGGCGCGACGCGCGACGGCACGCTCGTCTTCGTTCGCGCGACGATCGTTCTCGACGGCGGCGGGTACGCCTCGTCGAGTCCTGCGGTCGTGGCGAACGCGGCGTGCTTCGGCGCCGGCCCGTACCGCGTGCCGAACGCGCAGATCCACGCCGTCGGCGCGTACACCAACAATCCCCCGACCGGCGCGATGCGTGGCTTCGGCGCGGTGCAGTCTTGCTTCGCCTACGAGGCGCAGATGGACAAGCTCGCGACGGCGTTGGGGCTGTCGCCGGTCGCGCTACGGGTGAAGAACGCGCTGCGCGACGGAGACAGGATCATCACCGACCAGCCGGTGGAGGGCAGCGAACCCGTCGCAGAGATCGTGCGCCGCTGCGCTGCGCTCCCGCAGCCCGCCGCGGCCGCGCGCGACGACCCGGTCGCGATGCCCGGCGGCGTCGGCAACATCACTCGCGGCGAGGGCGTGCGCCGCGGGACCGGTCTCGCGGCCGGGTTCAAGAACGTCTGCTACAGCCACGCCTTCGATGACTTCTCCACGGCGCGCGTGCGCCTCGTGCGCGAGCGCGGCGAGGCCGTGGCCTATGTGCTCACCGCGGCGGCGGAGGTGGGGCAGGGCATCGTGCTGGTGTGCGAGCAGATCGCGCGCACCGCGCTGGGCGTGCAGCAGGTCGTGGTGGAGACGCCGAACACGAGCATCGACTCCGCGGGCTCGTCGTCGGCGTCGCGTCAGACCTGGATGACCGGCGGCGCGGTGCTCGCGGCCTGCACTGAGGTGAAGACCGAGCTCGCGCAGCGCGCTGCGGCGCGCGGCCGGCGCCTATCCGAGATTGACGTCGCCGATCTGCTCGACGAGCCCATCGAGCGGACCGTGAAGCACCGCCATCGCCCGACCGAGCCGCGCAACCCGACCACGCAGAACGACGGGCACGTCGCCTTCCTCTTCGCCGCGCACCGCGCGACCGTCGACGTCGACGTGGAGACCGGCCTGGTGAAGGTCGTCCAGGTCGCGACGACCCAGGACGTGGGCAGGGCGATCAACCCCGTCGCCGTCGTCGGCCAGCTGGAGGGCGGCATCGCGCAGGGCCTCGGGCTCGCGGTGATGGAGGAGCTCCAGCTCCGGGACGGCCAGGTCCGCAACGCCTCGTTCACCGACTACCTGCTCCCGACGATGCTCGATATGCCTCCGGTGGTGTGCGATCTGGTCGAGCATCCGCACCCCGATGCCCCCTACGGCGCGAAGGGCGTGGGGGAGCCGCCGACCATCTCGAGCACACCGGCCATCGTGGCCGCCATACGCGCCGCCACCGGCCGGGAGCTGAACCGCGTGCCGGTGCGCCCCGACGACATCGTCTTCGGCACCGTGGCCCGCTCGGGATGGCGCCTCAGTCCCGGTGAGGATCCGCGCCGAGCGACGCGCGCCTAGCTCGCGGCGGTCGACTCAGCCGGCGCGCGAACGATCG
>JBGQFO010000074.1:0-10001 GCA_041496945.1 Candidatus Limnocylindria bacterium
AGGAATTGGGGAGCCTCTACCGGCAGCTCGAAGCCATCAGTCGCCATAAGTCTCAGTTCCTTGCTAACATGAGCCACGAGCTGCGGACGCCGCTGAACGCGATCATTGGGTTCTCGGACGTACTCCTGCAGAAGATCTTCGGAACGCTCAACGAGAAGCAGGAGGACTACCTGCAAGACATCCGATCCTCAGGCGAGCATCAGCTATCGCTCATCAACGACATCCTCGATCTGTCGAAGGTCGAGGCCGGACGGCTCGAGCTCGAGCGCTCGACCTTCTCGATCTCCGAGACCGTGGCCGGCGCGGTCGCGCTCGTGCGCGAGCGGGCGACGCAGCACGCCATCGCGCTGTCCGAGGATGTCGAACCCGGGATCGGTTCGATCGATGCCGATCAGCGCAAGGTGAAGCAGGTCCTCGTGAACCTCCTGTCAAACGCGGTGAAGTTCACACCGGATGGCGGCAAAGTCTCCGTGAGCGCGCAGCGCATGGACGGACAGGTGCTGTTCGCCGTGAAGGACACCGGACCAGGGATCGCCACTGAAGACGTCGTGCGCATCTTCAAGGAGTTCGAGCAGACGAGCACCGCGCGTGGCAAGGAAGGCACCGGACTGGGCCTTGCACTGGCGAAGCGTCTAGTGGAGCTGCATGGTGGCCGCATCTGGGTGGCCAGCGAGGTCGGCAAGGGGAGCACGTTCACGTTCGCGCTGCCGTTCGTCGCGCCGTAGCGCGGCGCGCTCGCTCGTACCATCGGTCGCGTGAGCCTCTTCGACCACCACATCCACAGCGATCGCTCCGATGGCACGGTGAGCCTCGCTGATCGCGCGAAGACCGTCGCCGTGCGCCCGCACGGCGTCTCGGACCACTTCCCCTGGCGGGACAAGATGAAGGGGGACGACGACGTCCTGCGCTACCTCGAGGACGCGTCGCGCCTCGGCCTGCGCGTCGGTCTCGAGTACGACCTGGGCGTGGCGCCGGACCTGCGCGCTTCCACGCGCGCGGGCCTCCATTACCTCATCGGCGCGCTCCATCAGCTCGAGGTGGACGGTGCGTGGATCCGCTACGACCCGGCCGGCGCGTTCCTCAAGGGCCAGACCAGATCGTTCCCCGACGCCGCGCGCTTCAGCGACCCGGCGCTCCAGTCGCGGATCCGTGAGCGGACCCTCGAGGTCGTGCGCGATGGCATCGACCGGATCGGCATCGACATCCTCGGCCACGCGACGATGTCGCCGCTCGGCGCTCTACCCGATCCGGAGGCGGCTTACCCGGCCGAGTGGCAGGAGCGGCTCATCCGCCTGTGCGTCGAGGGCGATGTGGCCATCGAGGTCAACGAGGCGTACGGCGTGCCCCACCGCGCGTTCCTGGAGCGGGCGCACTGTCTCGGCGCGCGATTCTCGGTGGGCTCGGACACCCACTTCGCGCTGAAGCCGCTCGACAAGACCATGGCCATGATCGCCACGGCAGGGTTGCGCGCGGACAGATTCCTGGACGGACGGCGGGTGCGGTCGGCCCAGGGGTAGGGGCCCCTGTCGGCGAACGAAGTCAGCGTGGCTAGGCCTGTTCGGGGATGAGGAGCTCGTAGACCAGGAGCCCGATGGCGACGAGCAGGAGCAGATGGGCGCCGTTCCCGAGGAGGTTGAAGGCAAGCGCGCCGAACCACGCGGCGATGAGCACCCAGATGACGATCCAGCGGATGCGGTGCCCCGCGGCCATGCTCATCGGGCAAGGCTACCGCCGATATACTCGCCACGCAGCGACGCGCGCTCCGCACAGAGAGGCTTGGAGGGGAGCCGTGCAGTACGGGGGACTCGCCGTCTACAGCGGGAACGCCCATCCGGCGTTCTCACGCGACATTTGCCGCACCCTCGAGATGCCCCTCGGCCCGATCGACGTGTTCAAGTTCGCGAACGACAACATCTTCGTGAAGATCAACGACAACGTCCGCGAGCACGACGTCTACGTGGTGCAGTCCCTGACCGCGGGCGTCGGGCCCTCGGCCATCGGGGTCTCCGACGCGATCATGGAGCTTCTCATCATGATCGACGCGTTCAAGCGCGCGTCGGCCGCGCGCATCACCGCGGTCATGCCGTACTACGCCTACGGGCGGAGCGACAAGAAGGACCAGCCGCGCGTGCCGATCACCGCACGCCTGCTCGCCGACCTCATCGCGGTCGCCGGGGCGGACCGCTTCCTCACGATGGACATGCACCAGATGCAGATCCAGGGCTTCTTCGGGATCCCGGGTGACGAGCTGTCGGCGCGCAACCTCCTGGTGGAATACTTCCGCGGCATCGTCGAGAAGGACAAGAGCGACATCTCGCTCGTCGTGCCGGACCTCGGCTACGCCAACCAGGCTCGCCGCATCGCGGAGCTCCTCGACGTCCCGCTGGTGTTCATGCAGAAGACCCACCGCGACAACAGCGGCCGCAGCGACGTCGTCGGCGTCATCGGCGACATCGACCGCCGCCGCATGATCATCATCGACGACGAGATCGACCGCGGGACCACGATGCTCAACACGATCCGCGTCCTGCAGGAGCGCGGCGTTACCGAGATCTGGGTCGGCTGCACGCACCCCGTGCTGTCGGGCGACGCCGCCGAGAAGCTGCTCGGGAGCGGTATCGTCGAACTGGTGACCACCGACACCTGCCCACTCCGGCCGTCAGTCCGCAACGACCCACGGATCCGCGTGCTCACCGTCGCTCCTCTCTTCGCGGAGGCCATCCGCCGTATCCACGAGGGCGAGTCCGTCGGCGCACTCTTCAATCCACCGGGGTTGCAGCTGCCGCTCCAGGTCACCTGACCGCCGCGCCATGAGCGCCCTCGGCCGTTTCTTCGACTCCAACGAAGGGGAGCTTCGCCGACTGCGGAGGGTCGCCGAGCGCGTGAACGCGCACGAGGAGGCGACCAAGGCCCTCTCCGACGACGAGCTCCGCCGCCGCACCGAGCTCTTCCGCGAGCGGCTGGCCAAAGGCGAGACGCTCGACGACGTCCTGCCCGAGGCCTTTGCCGCCGTGCGCGAGGCGGCGCGGCGCACCCTTGGCCAGCGCCCCTTCGACGTGCAGCTGCTCGGCGGCATGGCGCTCCACAAGGGCCACGTCGCCGAGATGAAGACGGGCGAGGGGAAGACGCTCGTCGCGTCGCTCGCGCTCTACCTGAACGCTCTTGAGGGCAAGGGCGCGCACCTCGTGACGACGAACGACTACCTGGCGAAGACCGGCGCGGGCTGGATGGCGCCGATCTACCACTCGCTCGGGATGAGCGTCGCCTACATCGCGCACGAGAAGTCCGCGGTGTACGACCCCGCGGTGGTGCTCGAGGCGCTCGACCCGCGCCACCAGCACTGGCGCGACGTCACGCGCCGCGACGCGTACCTCGCGGATATCACCTACGGGCAGAACAGCGAGTTCGGCTTCGACTACCTGCGCGACAACATGATCGACGACCTGCAGAATGTCGTGCAGCGCGAGCTCAACTACGCGATCGTCGACGAGGCGGACTCCATCCTCATCGACGAGGCGCGCACGCCGCTCATCATCTCCTCGCCGGCCGAGGACTCGTCCGAGCTCTACTACCGGTTCGCCACGGTCGCCGCGAAGCTGAACGCCGGCGCGGACTACATCATCGAGGAGAAGCACCGCGCGGCCACGCTCACCGAGGATGGCATCGCGAAGGCCGAGCGCCTGCTGAACATCCCGAACATGTACGAGGGTGACGTGACCGCGGTCCACTACCTCGACAACGCGGTGAAGGCGCAGGCCCTCTATCTCAAGGACCGCGAGTATGTGGTCAAGGACGGCGAGGTCGTCATCGTGGACGAGTTCACCGGGCGGCTCATGCCCGGACGCCGCTGGAGCGACGGCCTGCACCAGGCCGTCGAGGCAAAGGAGCGCGTGAAGATCCAGCGCGAGACGCGCACGTTCGCCACGATCACGATCCAGAACTACTTCCGCATGTACAAGAAGCTCGCGGGCATGACCGGGACCGCGGCGACCGAGGCCGAGGAGCTCTTCAAGGTCTACAAGCTCGAGGTGACCGTCATCCCGACACACCGGCCGATGGTCCGCGCCGATGAGAAGGACCTCGTCTACAAGACCGAACAGGGCAAGTGGAACGCGGTCGTCGCCGATGTGAAGGAGCGAAACCTGTTGGGGCAGCCGATCCTCATCGGCACGACCTCGGTGGACAAGAGCCAGCGTCTCTCCGACGAGCTCAAGCGACACGGCATCACGCACGACGTGCTGAACGCGAAGAACCACGACCGCGAGGCGCTCGTCATCGCCGGCGCGGGGCAGCGTGGCGCGGTCACCGTCTCAACGAACATGGCCGGCCGCGGCGTCGAAATCCTGCTCGGGGAGGGCGTGAAGGAGCTCGGTGGCCTGCACGTCATCGGCACGGAGCGCCACGAGGCGCGCCGCATCGACAACCAGCTGCGCGGCCGCTCGGGCCGGCAGGGTGACCCCGGGACGACGCGCTTCTTCAACTCGCTCGAGGACGATCTCATCCGCATCTTCGCGTCCGAGCGCGTCGCGGGTCTCATGACCCGCCTTGGCTTCGACGACGCGCAGCCCATCGAGTCGGGCATGGTGACGGGCGCGATCACGCAGGCGCAGATCAAGGTCGAGACGCGCAACTTCGACATCCGCAAGCGCGCCCTCGAGTTCGATGACGTGCTGAACAGCCAGCGCGAGGTCATCTACGGCGAGCGGCGGAAGATCCTGGAGAAGGGCGACGTGCGTGAGACCGTGCTCGGCTACCTCCAGGACGAGGCCGCGGCCCTGGTGGACGCCGAAGCCGCCGCGGGGGACCCCGAGGACTGGGACCTGGACAACCTCGCGCTGGCCCTGGGGTCGCTGCTTGGCCGCACCGACGTCACGGCGAAGTCGTTCGGCGAGCCGGCGACACCGGACGATCTCGGCGATGCGGCGGCGGATCTCGTGATCAAGACGTACGAGGCCCGCGAGGCCGAGCTCGGGCCCGAGATCTCACGCGCCGTGGAGCGCTGGGTGCTCCTGCGCACCATCGACACGCACTGGATCGAGCACCTGACCGCGATGGAGGAGCTGCGGGAGGGCATCTACCTGCGCGGCTACGGCCAGCAGGACCCGCTCGTCGCGTACAAGCGCGAGGCGCACGACTTCTTCGAGCAGATGCTCGCCCGGATCGCCACCGGTGTGGCGCAGACGGTCATGCGGGTCTCAGTGCGCACCGCCGAGCAGGCCGATCAGGAAGAGAAGCAGAAGCCGACGACCACGACGACCAGCGGGAACGGCAAGACCGCCACCGGCCGGGCCGACCTGAAGACCAACCGCGACACGCCCACCTCTGCGACACGCCCTTCGAACGAGAAGATCGGCCGAAATGACCCCTGCTGGTGCGGTTCCGGGAAGAAGTTCAAGAAGTGTCATGGCCGGTAGAGATCCAGGATCACGATCGCCGCGGGGCGACCTAGGCTGGTCCGTGCCGTGATCATCCTGGACCTCGACCCGAGCATCCACCTCGGCCCGATCACCCTCGCGTGGCACGGCATCTTCACCGCGGTCGGCATCTTCTTCGGCGTGTGGCTCTCGACGAAGCTGGTGCGCGAGCGCGTGTCCGAGGCCGACGCCACCGCCATCGCGACGTGGGGCGTCGTCGGCGGGATCATCGGCGCGCGCCTCTTCCACGTCGCCGATTGCTGGACCAGCTGCGGGCCGCTACCGGATGGATACGTGTCGCACCCCGAGCTCATCCCGCAGATCTGGACCGGTGGCATCGCGGTGTGGGGCGGGGCGGTCGGCGGGGTGCTCGGCGGGCTCTTCATCGCGCTGCGCCGCGGGATTCCCTGGATCGGATTCGGCGCCGACGCCGCGGCGCCCGGCATCGCGCTTGGCTTCGCCGTCGGCCGCATCGGCGACATCATCAACGGCGAACATCACGCCATCGCGTGCGACGCGCCGCTCGGCATCTGCGTCGGCTACACGAACCCCGCCACGCTGGGGCAGCCCGGACCGGTCCATCTCGCGGTCGGGTACGACTTGATCTGGACCGCGCTCGCGGTCGGTTGGCTTCTGCTCCTACGCGGCAGAGGTTTATCCGACGGTCTGATGTTTTGGCTCTGGATGGCCTGGTACGCGATCGGGCGGTTCGCCCTTGGCTTCCTGCGCGTGGGCGAGCCGAACTATGCCTTCGGGCTGCGCGAGGATCAGGCCATCGGCCTGCTGGTGCTCACCGCCGCGATCCCGATGCTCATCCGACTCCGGCCCCGCGGTCCGCGCGCCGAGGTCGCGCCGGCCTGATCGACCTCAACTTCGACCCCGATCTCGTCGTCGGGTCGGTCCGCGTCGCCTGGCACTCCATCTTCGCCTTCGTCGGGATGCTCATCGGCGGTGGGCTGTCCATCCGCCTCGGTCGCTACCTGGTGAAGGACCAGCGCATCTACCCGTTCGCGATCGCCGTCGTCCTCGGCGGGCTGATCGCGGCTCGCGCGGCGCACGTGGCCGACAACTGGGCGAGCTATGACAGCGACGTCGTGAAGATGATCTCGTTCGCCGGCGGCGGCATCGCGACGATGGGCGCGCCGCTCGGCTCGACCATCGCCGGGTACCTCGCGAGCCGCTGGCTGCGCCTGCCGATCGGATTCATGTTCGACATCACCGTCATCGGCATCGCGCTCGGCGAGGCCATCGCGCGCATCGGCGACGTCATCAACGGCGAGCATCACGGCACCGCGTGCGACGGTCTCCCGTGGTGCGTCCGCTACACGAGCCCGAACACGCTCGGTCAATCCACGCCGGTGCATCCGATCGGCGTCTACGACGGCGTCCTCATGCTCGCGGTCTTCGTGGTCCTTCTTCTGTACTGGCGTCGTGTGCGCGGCCGGCCGCCCGAGAGCCGTGTCTACTGGGCGTACCTGCTCCTGCTCGGGGCCGGACGTTTCCTCGAATCGTTCCTCCGTCAAGACCCGGTCGTGGCTTTCGGCCTTCAGGAGGCGCAGCTGCTCGGCCTGGCGTACGCGCTCGTGGCCGCGGTCGTGCTGCCGGTGCTCACGATGCGGTCCGGTCGCCCGAAAATGGGGGCAAAACCCCTTCACAACGGGGTTTCGGTTCGGTAGATTCGTACGCAACCCGGCACACGACCTGTGGGGAGCGCAAGTGATTGACGGATCGCGTGCCCATGGCCCAGAAGGTCTAGAGAGGATCCCCGCATGAAGGAATGGATCGTCTGCGAGGACAACTGCCTCAAATGTTCCTACGGAGCGACCCTCGACTGCGACGGTGATTGCCCGCGCTGTCCGCGGAACACCTACTGCCCCTGCGTGACCTTCGTGAGCTTCGCTGCCGGCAAGCTGGCCCCGGTGGCCCAGCCGGTCATGATCACTTTCGAACGGCCCCGCACAAAGCGCTGAAGCGTGACCGTAGATCTCGCCGCGCTCGCCGCCCTGCGCGAGCGCATCGATCGCATGGCGGTGTTCCTTTGACCTCCCCGGTCTCCGAAAAGAGCTTGAGGGTCTAGAGACCGAATCCGCGCGCCCCGACCTGTGGGACGATCGACAGGCAGCCCAGAAGATCCTGAAGCGGCTCGGCCTCCTCCGCGCGCGCATCGATCGCTGGGACGGGTTCAAGGAGCGCGTCGACGATCTTGTGGAGCTCGCGACGCTCGCGGACGACCCCGCGATGTCCGCGGACCTCGAGCGCGATCTCGCGGCGCTGGCCGAGGAGGTCGCGCAGGCCTCGCTCGAGGCGCAGCTGAGCGGTCCGTACGACGAGCGCGACGCGGTGCTCGCGATCAGCGCGGGTGTCGGCGGCACCGACGCGGCCGATTGGGCGCAGATGCTCGTGCGGATGTACCTGCGCTGGGCCGAGCGGCGTGGGTACCGGGCCGAGATCGTCGAGACGACGCCCGGCGACGAGGCCGGGATCCGCAGCGCGCTCATGACCATCGAGGGTCCGTACGCCTATGGGTACCTCCGGACCGAGCGCGGGACGCACCGGCTCGTCCGGATCTCGCCGTTCGACGCGCAGCACCGTCGGCAGACCTCGTTCGCTCTCGTCG
This sequence comes from Candidatus Limnocylindria bacterium, assembly GCA_041496945.1. GTDB lineage: Bacteria > Chloroflexota > Limnocylindria > P2-11E > P2-11E > CF-39. The sequence continues at coordinate 8,032 of JBGQFO010000074.1, forward strand.
ATCCGACGCCACAGATCGAGGATGAGGGTGAGATCGAGGTGCGGCCGGACGACCTGAGGATCGACACATACCGCGCCACCGGCGCGGGCGGGCAGAACGTGAACAAGACCGAGACCGCAGTGCGCATCACGCACCTGCCGAGCGGCATCGTCGTCTCGTGCCAGAACGAGCGCTCGCAGCTGCAGAATCGCGAGACCGCCATGCGCATCCTGAAGGCGCGCCTGCTCGAAGAGCGCGTGCGCGCGCAGGAGGAGGAGCAGGCGCGGGAGCGCGGGGAGATGCGTTCGGCGGATTGGGGCAGCCAGATCCGCTCGTACGTGCTCCACCCGTACACGGTCGTGAAGGACCATCGCACCGGCGTGGAGGTCGGCGATCCCACACGGGTGCTCGACGGCGACATCGATCCGTTCATCGAGGCGGCGCTTTCGCGGCCCGCCGGCGCTGCCGGTGCTCCGTAACCCTGTCCGGCGAGGCTTCATTACGGCTTCGTCATCCGCGACGCGCTGGCGCGACCTACCGTGTGAGCTGGAGACACGGCGGGAGGTTGCAATGGTCAACACGAAGGAACTGCGCAAGATGTTCGACGGTCTGAGGAGCGAAGCGGGCAAGCGGGCCGGTGAGGCGATCAGCGACGCGGACATCGGTCGTCGCAGCGGACCCCCGGCACTCCTGATCCTGGGTATCGGCCTCGTTCTGGGCGCGGCGATCGGGATGGTCGCGGCGATCCTCGCGTCGCCGTACAGCGGAACGCAGGCGCGGGCGAAGATCACCGCGCGCGTGGAGAAGATGCGTCGTCAGCATGAAGAGGCAGAGACGAACGGGCACTCCGTCGCGACGCCATCCGGCGGTTACGCCCTGGACTAGCTCGGCCTTCTCGCCGCCTCATCCTTCGCGAGCCCGAGCAAGGTCTCGCGTGTGTTGAGCGCGGGGTCGTCGAGCACCTTCTCGAACAGCGCCCGGATGATCCGCCCGACCTCGGGGCTCGGCCCCAGTCCGAGCTCCTTCATCACGTCGTTGCCGTCGATTCCCAGGTCGCTCAGGGAGAAGGCGTTCGCGGCCGCGATCTCCTCCTGAACGCGCTGCCAGAGCGCGTCGAGCGCGTACATCCGCGGTGAGCGCGCCCCGCTCCCGATGTTGTCTGCCCGGCGCAGCGCGAAGAGCGCCGGGATGTACTCGATGCCGATCTTGTTCATGAAGCGGCGCACCGCCGAGGGGGTCCACTCGGTCTGGTACCAGAACATGTGGTTGCGGATGAGATGGGTGACCTCGGCGATCGTCTCCTTGTCGAACTTCCAGCGCCGCAGGATCGCGCGTGCCTTGGCCTCGCCGACGAATTCGTGCTGATGGAAGTGCCCATCGGCGAACGTCTCGGGCTTCCCGATGTCGTGGAAGAGGCCGGCGATGCGTAGCGGCAGATCACCATGCGGCGTGGCGTCGACGGTCGCCAGGAGGTGCTCGAACACGTTCTCCGCAGCGGCCTTCTCCTGCGGCGTGTCCTTGCAGTCCTCGAGCTCCGGGCAGATCACCGCGAGCACGCCGACGTCCGACAGGAGCTGAAGCGCGACCGAGGGCTTCGGCGCCGAGAGCATCTTCGTGATCTCCTGCTGGATGCGTTCGCCGGAGAGCGACGCCGTGAGCGCGGCGTTGCGGCGGATCGCCTTCGCGGTCTTCGGCTCGATGCGCAGATCGAGCAGCGTGGCGAAGCGCACCGCACGGAGCATGCGCAGGGCGTCCTCCCTGAAGCGCTCGTCCGGATCGCCGACCGCGCGCAGGACGCGCGCATCGAGGTCGATGCGACCGCCGAACGGATCCACCAGCTCGCCGGACCTGCCGTCCCGCGGCGGGCGCCAGGCCATCGCGTTCATCGTGAAGTCGCGCCGCGCGAGGTCCTCGTGCAGGGACGCGGTGAAGGCGACGGTGTCGGGCCGGCGATGGTCCGCGTAACCCGCCTCGGTGCGGTAGGTGGTCAC
>JBGQFO010000075.1:0-9944 GCA_041496945.1 Candidatus Limnocylindria bacterium
CACGAGCTCACGATCGCCACGTTCAACGTCGAGAACCTCGACCCGGGGGACGCGACGTTCGCAACGATGGCCGATCTCATCGTGAACCGTCTGCTCTCGCCCGACGTTATCAGCCTCGAGGAGATCCAGGACAACAACGGCGAGACGAACGACGGCACGGTCGACGCGACGGTGACGCTCACGAAGCTCCGTGACGCGGTGGTCGTCGCGGGTGGGCCGACGTACCAGTGGCGCGAGATCGACCCCGTGGACTTGCAGGACGGCGGCGCGCCAGGCGGGAACATCCGCCAGGTCTTCTTCTTCCGCGCCGATCGCGGCGTGTCGTTCGTCGACCGCCCGGGTGCGGGCTCCACGACCGCGAACAGCGTCGTGAGCGTCGGCGGCGGACCTCAGCTGCAGTACAGCCCCGGTCGCATCGACCCAGCCAATGGCGCCTTCAACAGCAGCCGCAAGCCGCTGGCGGCGGAGCTCACCTACAACGGCCATCGCCTCTTCGTGATCGCGAACCACTTCAACTCCAAGGGTGGCGATGACCCGCTGTGGGGACGCCGGCAACCGCCGGTCCTGAGCAGCGAGGTCCAACGCCAGCAGCAGGCGAACGTCGTGAAGGGCTTCGTGCAGGACATCCTGGCGCTCGACGCCCTCGCCGAGATCGTCGTCCTCGGCGACCTCAATGATTTCGAGTTCTCGAACCCGCTCCTGACGCTGAAGTCCGCGCCGCTCAACGACCTCATCGAGACCCTGCCCGCGAAGGAGCGGTACACGTACGTCTTCGAGGGCAACTCGCAGACGCTCGATCACATCCTCGTGAGCAACTCGCTGCTCGGCGTCGCGACGACGGACGTCGTCCACGTGAACAGCGAGTTCTGGGACCAGGCGTCCGATCACGAGCCCCAGGTCGCGCGGTTGCTGCTCCTGGACACGACGCCACCGACCATCACGCTCACGGCGGCCCCGGCCCCGAACGCCAACGGGTGGAACAACACCGACGTCACGGTCACCTTCACCTGCGCGGACAACGTCGGGATCGCCACCTGCGTCGGTGACGCGACGCTCACTGCGGAGACCGCCGGGCAGACGGTCACCGGCACGGCGACAGATCTGAGCGGGAACACCGCGACCGCGAGCGCCACGATCCGGATCGACAAGACCGCGCCGGCGTTCACCTGGACCGGCACGACGAGCTACAGCGTCGACCAGACGGTGGGTATCAGCTGCGCCACCAACGCCGCGATCTCCGGCGTCGATCTCGCGCTGCCGAGCCACTGCGACAGCGCGAGCGGTCCGGCCTTCACCTTCGGCCTCGGCACACACACGCTCACCGCGGCGGCCACGGACAGGGCGGGGAACGGATCGACCGCGAGCACGACGTTCACGGTCTCCGTCAGCAGCACGAGCCTGTGCGCGCTCGCGACGACGTTCGTCGCCGATTCCAGGATCGCGAACTCGCTCTGCGTGAAGCTGGACGCCGCCGCCGCGTCGCTGGCGCGCGGCAACAGCAAGACGCACGACAACCAGCTGCAGGCCTTCGTCAACGAGGTGAATGCACAGCGGGCCAAGGCCATCAGCGATGCGAACGCCGCCACACTCATCGCGCTCGCGGGAGCGCTCTAGCTCTAGGGGAGGTCCGACACGTGGAGCTCAAGAAGATCGACTCGGTGACGTTCCCGGTCAAGGACTACGCCAAGAGCGCGACGTGGTATGCGGAGAAGCTCGGACTGGCCGAGATCTGGCGGATGGAGGACCGGAAGGGTGTCGGCTTCGGCGTCGGCGACAACTCCGCGACGATCAACCTCTTCCAGGCGCCGGACCCGGCGCAGCTCATCATCCAGGTCGAGCGTGTCGCGGACGCGCGGCGCGAGCTCGAGGCGAAGGGCGTGACGTTCGAGGGGCCGACCGAGACGCTGCCGGGTATCGGGCGCTTCGCGGGATTCCGCGACCCTCACGGGAACCGCATCGCGCTGCTGGACTACACGATCGAGCACGGCGAGAGCTGACGCATCCGCCGCGCCGCGGCGGACGTAGATGATGCGTGCCCGCTCGCTGGACGGTCCGCATCCTCGCGTGCCTGACGCTCGGCGTATCGATGGCCTGCGCGTCGAACGCCCAGGTGCAGCCGGCACCGCGGCCGAACGAGGTCCAGGTCTTCGAGCCCGCCGGTCAGCCGGACAGGTGGGCCTACACGCCGAAGGCGATCGCCGTCGCGAAGGGGACCACGGTCACGTTCGTGAACCGCGGCAAGGAGTTCCACACCGTCACCTCGGACGCGCCCGGCCGGCCGTTCGACCTCAGCATCGACACGAATCAGACGGGCACGATCACCTTCGAGCAGGTCGGGACGTTCACCTACCACTGCGGCATCCATCCGCAGATGATCGGGACGGTCCGCGTCTGCGACGGCGCCTGTCCCTAGGCGCGATCCGATCGCGGCGCGAAGGCGTATCGCACGGAGAGCCCGGCGATCGCGGCGCCCAGGAGCGGTCCGACCCAGTAGACGTACCAGTTGTCGAAGAAGCCCGCGGGCACCGCGGTGCCGAACCAGCGCGCCGGATTCATCGCCGCACCGGTGAGCGGACCGCCGAGCAGGATGTCCGTCATCACGGCCAGGCCGATGCCGAAGCCGGCGATGCGTGGCGCGAGCGGTGACACCGCCGTGCCGTAGACCGCCCAGACCAGGAACAGGGTGAGGATCGCCTCCACGACGATCGCGGTGAGCGGGGTGATGCCCGGGCCGAGCGCGGGCGTGCCGAGATGGGTCTTGTCGATGGCCACGATCGAGTAGTCGAAGACGTAGCGCAGCGCGAAGCCCGCGAGGACGCCGCCGACGAGCTGCGCGACCCAGTACGTGGGCACGCGCGCCCAGGGGTGCTTTCCGGCGAGCGCGAGCCCGAAGGTGACCGCGGGATTGAAGTGTCCACCAGAGATCGCGCCGAAGGCCGAGATCGCCACGGCCAGGGTGATGCCATGTGCGAGCGCGACGACCTGCAGGTCGCCGCCGTTGATGATCGCGCCGGCGCCGATGAAGAAGAACCAGAAGGTGCCGCACGCCTCTGCCAGCAGAGCCTTGTTGTGATCGGTCAAGGGTCGCCCTCCTCGGTCGGCTATTCTCGCGCCGTGGCCGATTTCCGTCCGACGGAGGCGACAAAGGCTCGCATCCTCACCATCCATCCCGCGCCGGCAGGCACGCCGGCCGAGCACGCGAACGCCGAATGGATCGAGGTGGCCGTCCAGCTCTCGTCCGACCTCGCGAACTGGCGCGTGCAGCACCTGCGGGCGCTGTGGCGCGAGGAGGTCGCCAAGCCCGTGGAGTGGGAGTGGGTCTATACCTGGGGCTCGCCGGCGTTCGTGCGCGAGGGCGAGATCTACCGCATCCACTCGGGCTCGCGCGTACGCGCCGCGTCGCATCCGCTCCCGGACGACCTCGCGCAGGGCCGCAAGCACGTGTACATCGCCGGTCCGATCGCGGCGGCGCGGCTCCTCTGGCAGCTCGGCGATTACGCGCGCCTGGTCGACGCCTTCGGGACGGTGATCGACGAGATCGTGGTGTGGACCGCGCCGGCGCCTACCGCTCCGGCCGGTACTCCTTCGTCTGGAGCGCGATCTTCCGGATGAGGTCCTCGCGCACGGTCACGCCGATCCCCGGGCCGGTCGGCACCTTCATCGTCCCGTCCTTCTCGACCGTGAACGGCTCGTCGATGATCTCCGTGTCGAAGTAGCGCGCCGACGCGCTCACGTCCCCCGGGAGCCGGAAGTTCGGCAACGACGCGAGATGCACGTTCGCCGCGCGCCCGATGCCCATCTCGAGCATCCCGCCGCACCACACCGGGATCTCGCGCTCCAGGCAGACGTCGTGGATGCGTTTCGCCTCCGCGAGCCCGCCGACGCGTCCGGCCTTGATGTTGATGACGCGTGTCGCGCCGATCTCGATCGCCTTCCGCGCATCCTCGGCCGAGTGGATGGACTCGTCGAGGCACACCGGCGTGAGGATCTGCCTCTGGAGCGTCGCGTGGTCGATGATGTCGTCTTCCGCCAGCGGCTGCTCGACCAGGAGCGGTGTGTACGCGTCGATGCGCTTGAACAGCTGGACATCGTCGAGGGTGTACGCGGAGTTCGCGTCCAGCTGGAACGGGAGCTCGGGGAAGCGGTTCCGGATCGCCTCCGCCACATGGCCATCCCAGCCCGGCTTGATCTTCACCTTCACCCGCTGATACCCGCCCTCGAGCTCTTTCGCGATCCTCTCCAGCAGCAGGTCGACGGTCGGCTGGATGCCGATCGCGACTCCGCAGAGGATCCGGTCGCGCGTGCCGCCGAGGAGCTTCGAGAGCGGTGCATTCGCCGCCTTCGCGAAGACGTCCCACATGCCCATCTCCAGCGTCGCCTTTGCCATGCGGTGATCCTTGATCCACCCGAGCACGCGTCCGGTGTCGTCGGGGCCGGCGACGTCCGTGGCGAGCAGGCGTGGGATGGCGATCTGGTCGAGCAGCCACCACACCGTCTCGGGTGTCTCACCCGAGTACCACGGCGTCTCGGGCGCGACGCTCTCGCCCCAGCCGACGATGCCCTCGGCGTCGATGCGCGCGATGACCCGAGTCTGATGCGTCTCGCGCGAGCCGCTCGTCTCGTACGGCGACCGCAGGGGCAGGCGGATGCGGAACAGCTCGATGCGCTCGATCTTCATGCGTCGTCAGTATCGATGGGATCGCCGCGCCGCGGCTGCGGCACCAGCAGGTACGCGCCGCGGCCGTCGGCCGAGCGCAGGAACTCCACCGCCGCGAAGCCGCTCGCGAACGCACCCTCGAAAGCCTCGCGCGCCGCCGTGCGCCACTCGAGGGCGAGATCCCCATCGCGCGCCTTCAGCTCTTGGAACCGTGGCGGGATCGCAAGGAGCACGTGCGTCTCGCCGGCATCGGGCGCGCGGACCGCGGTCGGGCGATCGCCGTCGGCGCGCAGCACGTAGCCGATGCCCTCCCGCTCGGCGTCCTCGAGCGAGGGAGCGCGGTCCTCACCCCGGAGGCGCCGGAAGGTGCGCTCGTGCCCGATCGGCCACTCGACGTAGATGCGATCCGAGGGGAGGCCGGCGTTCAGCTTGTCGGGCATGGCGCCGTAGAAGTCACGGTGGTACTCGCGCGTGTACGCACCGAGCTTCGCGAAGTTGAATGCCGCGTTGCGCGCCTCGAGCGGATCCATCGTCCAGCCGATGATCTCGATCCCCTGATCGAGGCAGTGGTCGCGCTGCGCTTCCTTGAGCTCACGCGCCAGGGTCGTGCCGCGATACGGCTCGCGCACCGCGAGCATGTGCGAGTGGTGGCGGAAGTGGAAGTCGTGGATGCCGAGGAAGCCGAAGACGAATCCCGCCGGACGCGCATCGCCTTCGGCATGGCCGAGCGCGGTGAAGCCACCGTTGTGCGCGGCCGCGAGCATGAGCTGCGGCGGGACGATGACGTCGCCGCTCCAGACCTCTTCCTGGATGGGGACGGTGGCGGCGCAGGCCGCGATGTCGCGCGCCACCTCGATGCGGAAGGACATTCCTGTGGCGAAGTATCAGGCGTCCGGCTACCATCCCGCCGGTGGCAGGCAATACCGATTTCCTGAAGAAGGTCTCCTGGTTCGAGGACCTCGACCAGAAGTCGCTCGACGCCATCTCGAACGCGGCCGTCGAGCAGAAGTACCAGCCGGGTCAGGAGATCATCCGCCAGGGCGACACCGGCGTCGGCGCCTTCATCATCCGCTCGGGCAAGGTCGAGATCGTCCAGGAAAAGGGCGGCAAGGAGACCAGGCTCGCGCTGCTCGGTCCCGGCGACGTGGTCGGCGAGATGGCGCTCCTCGACGAGTTCCCGCGCTCGGCCACCGCGCGCGCGGTGGAGCCGACGACCGCGCTGGGCATCCAGCGTTGGCACTTCCTGGGCATCCTCGAGAGCCATCCACAGCTCGCGCTCGCGCTGCTCCCGATCCTCTCGCGCCGCATCCGCTCCGCCGAAGGGATGCTTCCGGACCGAGCCGCCCGCCACTAGCTCGTCGCCGGGGCACCGCGCGTCCTACTTGTTCGTCGTCACCAGCCCGAAGCTGTACGCGCCCGTGTCGCCGCGCGCGCTTCGCACGCGCACGTAGTAGACGCCGACCTGCGTCGTGGTGAAGCTGATCTTCGCGCCGGTGCCGCTGTCGATGTCCTCGGCGAGCTGCGTCAGGCTGCCGTTGGCCGCGGTCTGCACCAGGAGCGCCGCCGCGCCACCGCTGAGCGTGCTGCCCTTGAACTCGACGATGATCTGCGCGTTCGCCCGCGCGTCGAATCGGAAGTAGTCCACCTCGCCGGCCGTGGTGAGGTCGCCGTTGAAGACGCCCGGGGTGATCGCCGTCGCGGTCTGTGGCGTGTGTCCGTAGTTGAACGTGGGCGCCGGCTCGGGTGTCGCCGTGCGCGCGACCGTCGGCGCGGGCGTCGGAGTCGCCACGATCGTCTGTGTCGCGACGGGCGTCGCCGTGGTCCCGCCGCCCACGGGCGCGGTGCGCGCCGGCGTCCGGGTGGGCGGCGCGCTCGTCGCGCTGGCCCGCTGCTCCTGCTTCGGCAGGCTCAGGATCGCGAGCACGATGAGCGCCGCCGGCAGCACGAGCATCCGCCGCCGACGCCACCAGGGCGTCTTCCTCGCCAGTGCGATCGGGGCCGTCGTCGCGGTCCCGGCGGCGGCGCCACCACCACCGGACACGAGCGTCTTCGCGGCGACTGACGTCGCGGCCGCCGTCGTGGCCGCCGCCGGTGGCGTGCTCGCGGCTCGTTCCGGTGGACGCACCAGCGCCGATGGCGAGAGGAGCGGCGATGGCGCGGTCGTCGCCGTGGGCGGGATCGTGGGCGGCTGAGATGGCGCGGTGCTCGGAGGGTTCGACGCGGATGCGGACGCGGGCGTCGTGCCCATGCCGGTGAACGTCGAGCCGGACAGGGCGCGGACCAGATCGCTGCTGCGCGGGAAGCGCTCCTCCGGACGCTTCGCGAGCGAGCGCAGGAGGGCCGCCTCGACGCCGGGCGGCAGCGCCACCCCGAGCGAGCTCGGGAGCGGCACCGGCTTGTGCACGTGCGCCATGAGCGCGGACAGCGGGTTGTCGGCCGGGAACGGGTGGCGTCCGGTGAGCAGCTGGTAGGCGATGAGCCCGAGCGCGTACTGATCCGCCGCGGGTCCCGCGACCTCGGCGCCGCTCGCGCATTCGGGGGCGATGTACTCGGCCGTGCCCATGAGCGAGCCGGCCTGCGTCATCCCCGACCCGGGCCCGACGATCTTGGCGAGGCCGAAATCGGTGAGCACCGGTTGGCCGTCGTGGGTCAGCAGGATGTTCTGCGGCTTGATGTCGCGGTGGACGATCCCGCGCGCGTGGGCGTAGTCGAGAGCGCCGGCGATGGGCGTGAGGATCCCGATCGCGTAGTCCAGCGGAAGCGGCGTCCCAAGCTGGTCCGCGAGCGTGCCGCCGTCGATGAACTCGGACACCAGGTACGCGATGTCGCCCTCGTGCGCGAAATCGAATGCCGTGACGATGTTCGGGTGGCGAAGCTTGCCGATGGCCCGCGCCTCCTGCGCGAAGCGCTCGCCGAACGCGGGATCGCCCGCGGTCTGCGGCGGCAGGACCTTTATGGCGACGTACCGGCCGAGCGCCGTCTGGTAGCCCTTGTAGACGGCGCCCATGCCGCCGGCGCCGATCTTCTCCACGATCTCGTAGCTGCCGAGGCGGCCGCCGGGCTGGAGGGTCATGCGATCCCCTCGACGCGGTAGGCGTCGACCTTCGTGCGGCGCCCCTTCAGCTCGAGGGCGCCCAGCGGTACGGCAGAGACGCCGTCGCCGGCCGCCGTCAGGACCGCTGCCGAGCAGATCACTTCACCAGCCTTCGCCTGTGCCTGTAAACGTGCGGCGACGTTGACCGTATCCCCTATGGCGGTGAAATTCTGGTATTGCTCGCTCCCGAGGTTGCCCACCATGGCCTCCCCGGTGTGGACGCCGACGCCGTAGCCCAGCTCGCTGCCGACCTCGCGCGCCGCGTCGCGCATCGCGAGCGCGCCCTGCAGCGCGAGGCGGACGTGCGCGGCCTGCTCGGCCGGCGCGTTCCACAGCGCGAGGATCGCGTCGCCCGCGAAGCGGTCGATCGTGCCGCCCAGTCCTTTGATCGCCTTCGCCGCCGCCCCGTGATAGCGGAGGAGCAGCGAGACGACGCGATCCGGCGCCATCTCCTCGGCCATCGTCGTGTACCCGCGCACGTCGGCGTGGAGCACGCTCACCGTCTGGGTGCGCCCACCGACGTCGACGAACGACGGCCTGGCGTCCACCATCTCCGCCACGTTGTCGCCGAGATACCGGCGCAGCGCGCCGCGCAGGCGCTCCTGGTGCTCGGCCATCTCCTCGAGCTTCGGTGACGAGGTGTCCTCGTCGGCGACGAAGATGATGCCGTTCACGCCGCCGCGCGCGTCACGCATCGGTCCGGCCGTGGCCCGCAGCTTCGCTCGCCGGCCACCGGGGAGCGTCGCCTCGACCAGGCGGACGTCCGCGCGCGTCCCTTTGAGCATGAGCGCGAACACGCGCGCCGAGAGCGACTCGCCGAACACGTCCGTGTAGACCTTGCCGACGGCCTGTGCCTCGGTGGTCCCCAGGAGCCGCTCGGCGTTGCGGTTGAGCGACCGGATCCGACCCTCGTTGTCCATGAGGACGACCGACGAGGGGTTGAATTGCAACAGCGCGAAGCTCATGCCTTGCGTCGTGATCGGATTCTAGGGAGGCCGCGCGTGCGGCCAGCGTCCCCGCGGTCCGGGATGCCGCTAGGCTCAACGCGTGCCAGCGCTCGTCGAGTGCGTGCCGAACATCAGCGAGGGCCGGCGGACCGACGTCATCTCGGCCGTCGCGTCGGCGGTGACCGCGGTGCGGGGCGTGCGCCTCCTGGACCAGACGAGCGACGTCGACCACAACCGCTCGGTGTTCACGTTCGCCGGTGAGCCAGAGGCCGTCGCGGCCGCGGCGCACGCGCTGGTCGATGTCTCTCTGCGCGCGATCGACATGCGGACGCATACCGGCGCGCACCCGCGGCTCGGCGCCGTCGACGTCGTCCCGTTCGTCCCGATCAGCGGTATGTCGATGGACGAATGCGTGTCGCTGGCCCGGCGCTTCGGGCGGGAGGTGGGGGACAAGCACCGCCTTCCCGTGTACTTCTATGCGAACGCGGCCCTGCGGCCCGATCGCGTCAAGCTGGGTGACATCCGCAACAAGGTGCAGTACGAGGGTCTCGCCGCAGCGCTCGCAACGACGCACGTGCCCGACGCCGGCCCGGCGACCTTCGACGAGCGGGCCGGCGCCATCATCGTCGGAGCGCGGCCGTTCCTCATCGCCTTCAACATCGAGCTCGACACGACCGACCTCGCGGTCGCGAAGCGCATCGCGAAGGAGATCCGCGAATCCTCCGGCGGCCTCCCGGCGGTGCAGGCGCTGGGCTTCTCGCTGGCGGATCCGCCGCGGGTGCAGGTCTCGATGAACCTCCTCGACTTCCGCACCACCTCGCTCGCGACGGTCTGGCGCGCGGTCGAGGCGCGCGCGACCGCCGCGGGCGTGAAGGTCCTACGTGGTGAGCTCATCGGACTCATCCCGCTCGACGCCACGCTGCAGGTGAGCGCCGACGCCCTCCGGCTCGAAGGCTTCGACCGCACACGCGTGATCGAAGCGCGTTTCCTGGAGCGATAACACGAGCGGGGTGCCGGCGCGGTGACCATCGAGGCCGATCTCGTCATCCGCCGTGCTCGCCTGCTGACGCTCGCGCCGCTGCGGGACGAGCGCCCGCGGATCGGAGCCGCGGCCGGCGATGTGGGCGCGATCGACGACGGATGGGTCGCGTCGCGTGACGGCATCATCGTTGCGACCGGTCACGACGACACCTGGGAGCGCCTCGAGCGCCCCGGGTCCGCGCGCGTCGTCGATGCCGGCGGCGCG
>JBGQFO010000076.1:0-9940 GCA_041496945.1 Candidatus Limnocylindria bacterium
CCGGGATCAAGACCGGTGCGGCCGAGCTCTCGATGCGCCCCACCACGACCGTCCGCGTCGAAGGCGATGCCGCGCGGAAGCTTCTCGGACTCGTCGAGACCCTCGAGGATCTCGACGATGTGATCAAGGTGCACGCCAACTTCGACATCCCGGTCGAGGTGCTGCAGCACGCCTGAGGCCGGTACGGTCCTGGGCATCGACCCGGGGACGACCGGGATGGGCTACGCGCTCCTCGCGCTGGACGCCGACCCGCCGCGCCTGGTGCGCTGCGGCCTGGTCGAGGTGCCGCGCGAGCTCTCCACCGCCCACCGGCTGCTCGCGATCGCCGGCGCGCTCGACGCGCTCATCGCCGAGCACGCGCCCGGGGTCCTCGCGCTCGAGCGGCTCTACTTCAACAAGAACGTGCGCACCGCGATGGCCGTCGCCGAGGCGCGCGGCGTCGCGCTCCTCTGCGGCGCGCGCGCCGGGCTCGAGATCGTCGAGTACACGCCCCAGCAGGTGAAGCAGGCGGTGACCGGGAACGGCGGCGCGGACAAGAAGGCCGTCCAGAAGATGCTCGGCCATCTCCTGAGGCTCGCGGAGCCGATCAGCCAGGACAACGTCGCGGACGCCGTCGCGATCGCGCTCACGTACGCGCACGGCGTGCGCTTCGCGGCCGCCGTGGCCCTCGCCCGTTGATCGCACACCTGCGAGGCGAGGTCACCGCGCGGGGGAACGACCACGTGATCGTGGACGTGCACGGTGTCGGGTACAAGGTCTTCGTGCCGCGACACCCCGACGGGGACGTCGTCGCGCTCCACACGCACCAGGTAGTGCGTGAGGACGCCCAGCAGCTCTACGGCTTCGAGACGCGGGAGGAGCTCGCGCTGTTCGAGCTGCTCATCGGCGTCTCCGGTGTCGGCCCGAAGGCGGCGATGTCGATCCTCGGCGTCGCGCGGCCGGCGCAGGTCGCCGCGGCGATCGCGTCCGGCGATGTCGCGGCGCTGTCGCGCGCGCCGGGGGTGGGGAAGAAGACGGCGGAGCGGCTCATCGTCGACCTCAAGGGCAAGGTCGCGCGCGGCGGGCCGGAGCGCGAGCCGATCGGCGTGCCGATCGACGACGAGGCCGCGGCCGCGCTGCAGGCCCTCGGCTACACCGCCGCTGAGGCGGTCGCGGCGCTTCGGGTGGTACCACCGGTGGGTGCGGCCAGTACCGAGGCGCGCCTGACGGCCGCGCTGCGGTCCGCGGGGCGCGGTGCGGTCGCAGGCCGGTGACGAGCACGCCGGGCAGGCTGGTAGCCGGGTCGGCCGCGTGGCACCCTTACAGTGGCTGCCGAGCCGCGGAAGGGGTTTGAATGCGTCGATTCCTACGGGATGAGCAAGGCCAGGGAATGGTCGAGTACGCGCTGATCATCTCCGTCATCGCACTCTTCCTCATCGTCACCGCGGTGTTCTTCAAGGACCAGGTCAGCAACTTCTTCTCGAACGTCGGGAACAACCTCACGTAGAGGCGGCTCGGCGGCCCCTCTCCCTCCGAGGTGAACCCGGTTTGATATAGTTAGCGCAGGTCAACGGGCTTTGCCGTCGGCCGCGGGTGCCTGGGAAAAGTGGGTCGACCCCCACTTTTTTTGTCGCCGGAACGCAATTGAAGAAGGGGGGAGCGACGCCATGAACCGAGAGCTCGTCACCGGGCTGGCACAGCTCTCCGCCGAGAAGGGTCTCCCCAAGGAAGTCGTCGGCGACATCATCGCCCGTGCGCTGAAGCGGGCCTACGGCGCCGAAGAGAACATCGACGTCAAGGTCGACATCCAGACGGGCGCCTTCAAGGTCTACCTGCTGAAGACCGTCGTGGAGAAGGTCGAAGACCCCAAGCTCCAGATCGAGCTGAAGGCCGCGCAGCGCATCAAGACCGACGCCGTCCTGGGCGACATCGTGCCGCTCGAGGAGTCCGCGGCGGCTCTGGGACGCATCGGCGCGCAGACCGCGAAGCAGGTCATCCAGCAGTCGCTCCGCGAGGCCGAGCGCGAGCAGGTCTTTGCCGAGTACGCCGACCGTGAGGGCGACATCATCAACGGCCAGATCAGCCGGTTCGAGGCGGGCTCCGCGGTGATGGAGCTCGGCAAGGCCGAGGCCATCCTCCCGCGGAACGAGCAGGCCTCCCACGAGCGCTACTTCATCGGTCAGCACCGCAAGGTCGTCGTGCTCGAGGTGCGTCGCACCCTGCGCGGCCCGCAGATCATCGTGAGCCGCGCGCACAAGGCCCTGGTGAAGCGCCTCTTCGAGCTTGAGGTGCCGGAGATCTACCACGGCCAGGTCGAGATCGTCGGGCTCGCGCGCGAGGCCGGCTCCCGCACGAAGGTCGCCGTGCGCGCCCGCCAGCCCGGTATCGACGCGCGCGGCGCGTGCATCGGGCAACGCGGTCTGCGCGTGCAGGCCATCGTGAACGAGCTCGGCGGCGAGAAGATCGACATCATCGAGTGGTCCGATAAGCCGGAACAGTACGTCGCGAACGCGCTCGAGCCGGCGCACGTGGTCCGCGTCGACATCGTCGCCGACGACAAGACCGCCTACGTGGTCGTTCCGGACCGCCAGCTGTCTCTGGCCATCGGCAAAGAGGGCCAGAACGCGCGCCTCGCCGCGAAGCTCACCGGCTGGCGGATCGACATCCGCAGCGAGTCCGAGGTGCGGGCGGAGCTCGAGCCCGAGCCGGAGCCGGAGATCGAGGCCGTCGTCGAGGCCGCCCCGCCGGTCGAGACCGAGGACGCCGAGCTGAACCATGATCTCGTCGCCGAGGTCGAGGCCGAGTCCGCGCTCGCGGACGAGGAGGACTTGGATGAGGAGGATCGCGCGCTCCTCGGGGCAAAGAAGAAGAAGGAGCGCCGTTAGCGCTCGAGAGGCGGCGCAGGCCCGTCCGCTCCCGCAGCGGACCTGCGTGGCTTGTCGGTCCGTGAGAGCCAAGCGTGACCTGGTGCGCATCGTGCGCGCCCCGTCGGGTGGGCTTTCGGTGGATCTCCGTGGCAAGGCGACCGGCCGTGGCGCGTACTGCGATCCGGATGCCGCGTGCCTCGAGCGCGGGCTGCGGGAGGGCGCGATCGCACGAGCGCTCGAGGTGGCGATCGACGCCGAGACCGCCGAGCGACTGCGCAAGGAGATGGACGACGCGGCTAGCGTGAGGAACAAGGAGAAGGCCTGATGCCCAAGGCACGACCAAGGCGACTGCCGCCGCAGCGCGGACCGCGTCCACGGGGACGGCGGCCCCAGCGTCCGCAGCAGGCGCCCGCGCCCGCGCCGGTGGCCGCGCCCGTGCCGGCCGCCGCGACCGGTCGCGCGCCGGTCGTGCTCCCGAAGACGATGCTCGTGGGCGATCTGGCCAAGCTGCTCGAGGTCCCCGTCGTCGACGTCATGCGCGCGCTCGTGGGCCTCGGAGTCATGAGATCGATCAACCAGACCATCGACTTCGAGACGGCGACGCTCGCGGCGAACGAGCTCGGCGTCGAGACGACCGCCGAGGAGGAGGCGCCCGCGCCGGCCGAGATCTCCGAGGAGATCCTCCCGCTCAAGCAGGAGATCTGGACAAAGGACGACCCGGCGAAGCTGAAGACCCGCGCGCCGGTCATCACGATCCTCGGCCACGTCGACCACGGCAAGACGAGCCTCCTCGACGCCATCCGCTCGACCAACGTCACCTCGCGCGAGGCCGGTGGCATCACGCAGCACATCGGCGCCTATCAGATAGAGCACGACGGCCGGAAGGTCACGTTCCTCGATACGCCCGGCCATGAGGCCTTCACCGCGATGCGCGCGCGTGGCGCGCAGGTCACGGACGTCGCCATACTCGTCGTCGCCGCCGATGACGGTGTGCAGCCGCAGACGATCGAGGCGATCGCGCACGTGCGCGCTGCGGGTGTCCCCATCGTCGTGGCGCTCAACAAGATCGACAAGGCCGACGCCAACCCCGATCAGGTGAAGGCGCAGCTGGCCGAGCACAACGTCACGATCGAGGAGTACGGCGGCGAAACGCCGCTGGTGCCGGTATCGGCGCGCACCAAGCAGGGCATCCCCGAGCTCCTCGAGGTCGTGCTGCTCGTCGCCGACGTCGCCGAGCTCAAGGCGAACCCGGACCGCCCGGCGGTCGGGCGGGTCATCGAGGCGCACATGGATGCGCGGCGGGGCCCGGTCGCGACGGTGCTCGTGCAGAACGGCACGCTCGAGCGCGGCGACCTCGTCGTCGCCGGCGTGACCTTCGGCCGCGTGCGCGCTATGACCGACGACAAGGGCAAGACCGTGGGGCGCGCCGAGCCATCGCGTCCGGTGGAGATCCTCGGCCTGCCGACCATCCCCGAGGCCGGCGACGTGTTCCGCGCGGTACCCGACGAGAAGACCGCGAGGGCGCTCGTCGCCCAGAACGAGCGGGAGCGTGCCGGCGGCGCCGGCTCCGAGCGGCCGGCGACGCTCGACGAGATGTTCGCGCAGGTCCAGGAGGGTCGCGCGAAAGAGCTCAAGCTCGTCCTCAAGGCGGACGTGCAGGGCTCGCTCGAGGCGATCAAGGGCGCGATCGCGAAGATCCCGCAGCAGGAGGTCGGGCTGCAGGTCATCCACGATGGCGTCGGCGACATCACCGAGTCAGACCTCACCCTCGCGGCCGCGTCCGGCGCCGTGGTCATCGGCTTCAACACCAAGATGGAGTCGCCGGCGCGCCGCGCCGCGGAGTCCACGAACGTCGACGTCCGCCAATACAAGGTCATCTACGAGCTGCTCGACGACATCCAGAAGGCACTCACCGGCATGCTCGCGCCGGAGATGATCGAGAGCGTCCTCGGCCACGCCGAGGTGCGCCAGATCTTCACCGCCGGCAAGACCACGATCGCGGGCTGCATCGTGCTCGACGGCCTCATGCGCCGGGGCGCGAAGGCCCGGCTCATCCGCGGCGGCGCGGCGGTCCTCGAGGGCTCGATCGGGTCACTCCGCCGCATCAAAGACGACGTGCGCGAAGTGAACGCGGGCCTGGAGTGCGGCATCGTCCTCGAGGGCACGAACGACATCCTCGTCGGTGACGCCATCGAGGCGTTCGTGGTGCAGGCAAAAGCCCGCGAATGAGCTTCAAGCGCGCTGACCGCGTGAACGCGCTGCTTCAGCGCGAGCTCGCCACGATCATCAGCGAGGAGCTTGGCGACCCACGCATCGCCTTCTCCACGGTGACCGCGGTGAAGGTCACCGACGATCTTCGTAGCGCGAAGGTGCACGTGAGCGTGCTGGGGGGCGAGGAGCAGATCGCGAGCACGATGCACGCGCTCGAGGAGGCAAAGTCCTATCTCCGCCACGAGCTCGGTTCGCGGACGGACCTGCGCTACGTGCCCGAGCTCACGTTCATCAACGACCGGACCGCGGAGCAGTCCGCGCGCATCGCGTCGCTGCTCCGCGAGGCACGCGAGCGGGAGGCGCGGTCGTGAACGTGCCGTCGCTCGACGACCAGATGAGCGGCGCGCTCACCGAGCTGCGCGGGGCGAAGACCGTCGCGATCGTCTCGCACCGCGACCCCGATCCCGACACGATCGGCTCGGCGATCGCCCTGGGGATGGCGCTCGAGGGGCTGGGCAAGCGCGTGACCCTGCACTGCGCCGATCCGGTCCCCGACGGTGCGCGGTTCCTGAAATACGCCGACCGCTTCACGGCCGAGGCGCCCGCCCCGGGTGTCGACCTCATCGTCACGGTGGACTTCGGCTCGATCGAGCGCGCGAAGTTCGCGCTGCCCGCCGGCACGCAGACGCTGAACATCGACCACCACGCGTCGAACGACCACTTCGCGACGGTCAACCTCGTGGACGTGACCTCCGCCGCGGCCTGCGAGCTGGTCGCACGGGTCATCGACGCGCTTGGCGTGCCCTGGACACCGGACATGGCGACCGCGGCCCTCGTCGGGATCATGACCGACACCGGCTCGTTCCAGTTCCCCTCGACCGATGCGCGCGCGCTGGATCGCGCAGCCCGGCTGCGTGAGGCCGGCGCGGACCTTCAGGCGATCACCTACAACATCTTCCGCAACAAGCGCTTTGAGGCGTTGCGGCTCTGGGGCCACGCGTTCGCGCGCATGCGCCGCGAGCAGGACGGCAAGCTGGTCTGGACCCAGATCGGGCCGGACGACTTCCGCGACGCCGGAGCGCGTGACGAGGACATCACCGGTCTGGTGGAGCAGGTCGCGCGGTCGAACGGCATGCGCGTCGCGCTGCTCTTCAACGAGCAGGACGGCACGGTCAAGGTGTCCTGCCGGACATCCGCGTGGTCTCCCGCCGTCGACGCGGCGTCGTTCATGTCCCGCTGGGGCGGCGGCGGACACATCCGCGCCGCGGGCGCCCTGGTGAAGGGAACGCTCGCGGATGTCCGCGATCCGATCCTGGTCGCGGCCCGCGCCGCGCTCGCCTGACCGACGTCTCGCGCGTCATCTCCGGCATCCTCGCGATCGACAAGCCCGCGGGCTGGACCTCGTTCGACGTCGTCGCGGTCGCCCGCAGCGTGGTCGGCGTTCGCCGCGTCGGACACGGCGGGACGCTCGACCCGCTCGCGACCGGCCTGCTGCCCATCCTGGTCGGGCCCGCGACGAAGTTCGTCGAGCGGTTGCACACCGCGCCGAAGGTGTACCTCGCGCTGGTGCGCTTCGGCGCCGAGACCACGACCGACGACCGCGAGGGCAAGATCACCCGGACCGCGACCGTCCCCGAGCGCGCTGTGGCCGAGCGCGCGCTCGCGGCATTCCGCGGCGTCATCTCACAGGTCCCGCCGTCGTATGCGGCGGTGAAGGTCGGCGGACGCCCGGCCTACGCGCGGGCACGCGCGGGGGAGACGCTGACCCTCGCCGCGCGCGAGGTGCGGGTGACGCGACTCGACGTGACGCGCTGGGCGAGCGAGAGCGATCTCGGCCTCCTCGTGGTGTGCTCCTCGGGCACCTACATCCGCTCGCTCGCGCGGGACCTCGGTCGTGCGACGGACTCGGCGGCGCATCTTGCGGGTCTGCGGCGTCTTGCGGTGGGGGCCCTCGATGTCGCCGACGCGATCGGCATCGACGAGCTGCGCCGCGCGGGCCGGGAAGCCGCGCTCGCGCGCCTGCGCGCGGCGGCCGATGAGCTCCTGGTGCTCCCGACACGGTATCTTTCCGAGCCCATCGATAGACTCGTCGCACAGGGGGCGACGGAGTGATCGCGAGGGCGCTCGAGCGCGGGACGCGCGCCGCGCTGCAGTTCTGGCGTGGTCTCTCGATCGACGCGCGTGTCGTCGGAGCGGTCGGCGTGGCGAACTGGCTCCTGCTCTTCGCGAACCACACCACCGTCGCGGACACCACCGATCGGCCGCTCTGGCGGCTGTTCCCGCCGGACTGGGACGCCGTCTTCCTCGTCGCGTGCGGGTCACTGGCCGTCCTGTACGCGGTACGTGACCGGCGCTCGGGCGCGTCGTTCACCGTCCGGCAGCGCGCGGTGCACCTCGGCGCGATCGTCGCGTCGTTCGTCGTCGCGCCGACGTTCGCGTCGATCGTCCTGCGCGAGACCGGGCGGCCATACACCTACATCCACGACGGCGCGCTGATGATCGAATACGCCGCGCGCAAGCTGCTGCTCGGCCAGAACCCCTACGTCGCGGACTACCTCGACACCCCGCTCTACTACTGGCCGATGGTGAACAACCCCGCGCTGTATCACCTGACGTACTTCCCGTCGCTCTTCCTCATCACGGTCCCGTTCGTGTGGGTCTTCGACCACGCCGGGCTCTTCTGGGACCAGCGCTACCTGTACCTGCCCGCCTTCATCGCGACGCTCGGGGTCACGCCGCTGCTCGTGAAGCGGACGGAGCACCGGCTCGCTCTGGTCGCGCTGGTCGCGCTGAACCCACAGCTCTTCCCGTTCGTCGTCGAGGGCCGCAACGACTTCTTCGTCCTGCTCTTCCTGTTCGGCGGCGTCGCCCTGCTCCAACGCGAGCGCCGCACCTGGGCCTCGCTCGCGATCGCGGCCGCGGCGGCCGCGAAGCTGCACGCGCTCTTCTTCCTGCCGTTCCTCGCGGTCTGGCTCGTCGCCACGCGCCGGCCGAGGTCGGCGCGCGACGCGCTCGCCGCGCTCCGGCCGGCGATCCCCGCGGCTCTGCTGCTCGGCGTGACGTTCGTGCCATTTCTGGTGAACGACTTCGCCGCGTTCTACGACGACGTCGTTCGATACAACGCCGGCGGCGCCGCCTGGACGTATCCGATCAGCGGCATGGGCTTCTCGGCGCTCCTGCTCGCGCTCGGCGTGATCGAGTACCGGCAGGCCGACTTCCCGTTCGCCGCGATCGAGATCGCCGTGGCCACGCCGATCGCGATCTGGTGGCTGCGGAAGCTGTGGCGCGACCCGACGATCCCCACGCTGCTCACGGGCTACGCGCTCACGCTGCTTGCATTCCTGTTCTTCGGCCGCTACTTCCAGGGCAACTATCTCGGCTTCATCCTCGCGGTCGCCACGCCGGTCCCCTTCCTGTTGAGAGAGATGTCGCCCGCGCGCGCCGTGCGCCGCCGCGCGCGCACGGGCACGCCGGCGACGGGCGCGACGGTGCCGGGTGAGGCCCCGTGACCGTGCTCCGTGACTTCGCCGCCTGGCCGGCGGGACCGCTGCACCTCGCGATCGGCGTCTTCGACGGGGTCCATCTCGGCCATCAGGCGCTGGTGCGTGCGACCGCGGACCGCGCGAAGGCCGAGGGCGGCACGCCGCTGGCGGCGACCTTCGACCCACTGCCCATCGAGCTCCTCGCGCCGGGCGCGCCTCCGTCGGCGTTGTCGGACATCGACGAGCGGTGCGCTCTCCTCGCCGCCGCCGGTGCGAGTGCGGTGGTCGTCTTCGGCTTCACCCGCGACTTCGCCTTGCTGTCGCCCGAGGAGTTCACGCGACGGGTGAAGGCCGCGGGAGATGTCCGCCGTGTCTACGTCGGCGAGGACTTCCAGTTCGGCCGCGATCGGTCCGGCGACGTGCGCCGTCTGGTGGCGCTGGGCGAGCGCGAGGGCTTCGCGGTCGAAGTTGCGGCTCCGGTGATGGCGGACGGGCGCATCGTGAGCTCGACGCGCATCCGCAACGCGCTCCTCGCCGGCGATGTCGGTGAGGCCGCCAGGCTGCTCGGCCGCCCGTACGCGGTGACCGGCGTCGTCGAGTACGGCGATCGGCGCGGGCGCGCGCTCGGTTTCCCGACGGTGAATCTTGGCGTTCCGCCGAATCGCCTCCTGCCGCGTGACGGCATCTACGCGGTGTGGGCAGAGGTCAACGGGAGCCGCGTCGCCGCCGCCGCGAGCCTGGGCGTGCGTCCGACCTTCGGTGGCGGGGAGCGCCGCCTCGAGGCGTACCTGCTCGACTGGAGCGGCGACCTGTACGGCGATCGCGTGAAGGCCGAGTTCGTGACGCGGCTGCGCGACGAGCTGCGCTTCGCGAGCGCCGACGAGCTCGCGCGGCAGATCGCGAAGGATGTCGAGAACACGCGGACCGCCCTCGCCCGAGAGCGAAATCGGTGACGTCGAGGGCCTCCATCGGGTACACTTTCGTCGAATAAAGATCCAAAGGATCAGAGAAAGGACAGTGAGTGCCGTCCGCCACGACCTCCCCAAAGCGTGAGCTGATCGAGACCTACCGGCGCGATGACAAGGACAGCGGGTCGCCGGAAGTCCAGATCGCACTGCTCACCGAGCGCATCAAGCACCTGACCGAGCATCTCCGCGCGGCCCGTCACGACAACGCGAGCCGCCGCGGCCTGCTCAGCATGGTCGGGCAACGGCGGCGGCTGCTCGCGTACCTGCATCAGAAGAGCCCCGAGCGCTACACGGCGATCCTCGGGCGTCTCGGTCTGCGGCGGTAACGAGCCCGCGATGCGAATGACCCCGGGAGGGTCCCGGGGTCTTTTCATGGGACGCGCACTCACAACAGAGAATTCATGGCAGTTTCCCAAGCGACCGCGACCATCAA
>JBGQFO010000077.1:0-9650 GCA_041496945.1 Candidatus Limnocylindria bacterium
AGCTGCTGATCGAACTTCCCGTCCTTGGTGCGGTTCGCGCCGCTCGAGACCGAGTGGGTGGCGCTGTCGTTGTTGGTGAAGGTCACGACCGTACCCTTCGCGACGGTGAGCGTGACGGGCGAGAACGCGAAGCCCTTGATCGCGACCGCGGCCTTCGCCGCGGCGGGGGCGGCCGTTGCCGCGCTCGTTGCCGGCGCGGCGCTCGTGCCGGAGCCGGCCGTGCTCGCGCAGGCGACGAAGCTGAGACCGGCGATGAGCGTGGGGACCACAAGACGCAGGGCACGTTGCATGAGGACCTCCGACTGTTGTGGATTCACTTCGGTCTACGAACGAGGACGCCCTCGGGATGTGTCGTACAGATCCGGGCGCAGGAGCGGGGCGCAGGCCATCGCCACCAGGTCCGCGAACGCGTCGGTGCGCGAGACGAAGCCCTCGGTGAGCAGGCCGACGGCGCCGGCGTGCTGCTTTGACGCCCGCACGTTGAACAGGTCGTCGATCACGTCGCCGAGCTCGTGGCCCGCCTTGAGGCGCGCAAGCGCGATGTCCGGGAGCGGCATGCGCAGACCGCTCGCCTCGCCCGACCGCCCATCGCGGTCGAGGACCGCGACCCACGACACCAGCCACGCGACGGGGCCGTCGAAGATCACGCCGCCCTCGAGGCCGAACCCCACGTCCGCCCCGCTCAGCGCGAGCGCCATCCGCGCGCGCGCCATCGCCCCGCCACGCGTCTCGTCATCTCCGAGCGGTTGCGCACCCACGGCGCTGATCACGTCGACGCCTTCGACCGCGCAGCCGGGCGCCAGGCGCGCGAACGCGCGGCCGACCGCCTCGAGCTTCGCGGGATTGGTCGAACCGACGGCGGCGCGTGCGTACGGGAGCGGCATCTGGCGCTCCTATCCTGTTCCTGTCCTGCCCCGCGGCACTTCGCCCCAGGCCGGTGGCGCCTCGCGCCGAGCGCGCTACAATACCAAGTGAAATGCTCGGAATTGCTCCCCAGGCCGCCTTTCACGTTTCGACGCGTGGCGAGTACGGCATGCGTCTCATGGTCGAGCTCGCGCGGCGTTTCGGCGAGGGCGCGGTCAGCCTCCACGCCGTGGCCACGCGCGAGCAGCTACCGGAGGCGTACCTCGAACAGCTCGTCGCGAGCCTGCGCAAGGCTGGTCTGGTGCAGGGCAAGCGTGGCGCGGGCGGCGGCTACACGCTCGCGCGCGATCCGCGGGCCATCAGCGCCGGCGACATCGTCCGCGCGCTCGAGGGGCCGATCGAACCGCAGATCTGTACGGCCGAGGGCGATGCGGTGGCGAACTGCGTGCTTCAGCCGGGCTGCGCGACGCATCACGTCTGGATGTCGCTTCAGAGCACCATCGCGAAGGCCCTCGATGGGATGACGCTCGCCGATCTGGTGGCGAAGGAGAACATGACTCACCATGCCTGATCTCGAGATCGTTGACCTCCACGTCGAGGTCGAAGCAAAGCCGATCCTGAATGGGATCGATCTCGTCGTGCGGAGCGGCGAGGTGCACGCGATCATGGGGCCGAACGGCTCGGGCAAGAGCACGCTCGCGCTCACGATCATGGGCCACCCCCGCTACAAGGTCACGCGCGGCGCGGTCCGCTTCGGCGGGCAGGATGTCCTGAAGATGACGGTCGACGAGCGGGCCCGCGCGGGACTCTTCCTCGCCTTCCAGTATCCCGCCGCGATCCCCGGCGTCTCCGTCGCCAACTTCCTGCGCACGTCGATCAACGCGCGGCGCGCCGAACGCGGCGCGAGCGCGGCCAGCAACGAGCCGAAGCGCAACGACATCCCGATCCCGCAGTTCCGGAAGATGCTGGCCGAGAAGATGAAGCTCCTGGAGGTCGACGACTCCTTCATCACCCGGTCGGTGAACGACGGATTCTCGGGCGGCGAGAAGAAGCGGCTGGAAATGCTGCAGATGCACATGTTCGGGCCGAGCTTCGCCGTGCTCGACGAGACGGATTCGGGTCTCGACATCGATGCTCTCCGCGTCGTCTCCCGCGGCATCGAGGCGCTGCGCGCTCCGGAGGTCGGGATCCTGCTCATCACCCACTATGAGCGCATGCTTCGCTACGTGACCCCCGACTTCGTACACGTGCTGGTGGATGGGCGCGTCGTCCGTACCGGCGGGCGCGAGCTCGCCGCCGAGCTCGAGGCGAAGGGCTACGACTTCGTACGCGATGAGCTCTACCACGTGCCGGCGCAGCCGGCCGCGGCAGGACGGTCAGCCGATGTGTGATCGGCTGACCACCTACAAGAGGAAGGCCTGATGGCCGTCACCGTTCACCGCGTCACCGGGAGCCCGCTGGACGTCATGCGCATCCGCGCGGACTTTCCGGTGCTGTCGCGCAAGGTGCATGGCAAGCCGCTCGCTTACCTCGACAACGCCGCAACCAGCCAGAAGCCACGTCAAGTGATCGACGCGATGCGCGCGGTCTTCGAGGATCACAACGCCAACATCCACCGCGGCGTCTATGAGTTCAGTGAGAAGACCACCGCCGAGTTCGAGGGCGCGCGCGAGAAAGTGGCGCGCTTCATCAACGCGGCTTCCGCGCGCGAGGTCATCTTCGTGCGCAACGCCACCGAGGGCGTCAACCTCGTCGCCTACACCTGGGGCCGCGAGCACATCACGGCGGGGGACCGGATCGTGAGCACGGTCCTCGAGCACCACTCGAACTTCGTTCCCTGGCAGCAGCTGGCCAAGGACGTCGGGGCGGAGATCGTGATGATCGACGTCGACGACGAGGGCCGCCTGCGCCGCGACCAGTACAGCGCCGCCCTGAAGCGCGGACGCGTGAAGCTCGTCGCGATCACGTCCACCTCCAACGGACTCGGCACGGTCCTCCCGATCAAGGAGCTGGTGGCCGAGGCCAAGGCCGCCGGCGCGAGCGTCCTGGTGGACGCGGCGCAGGCCGTGCCGCACAAGCGCGTGGACGTGCGCGACATCGGCGCCGATTTCCTCGTGTTCAGCGGCCACAAGATGCTCGCGCCACCCGGCTCGGGCGCGGTCTGGGCGCCGGCCGCGCTGCTCGAGACGATGCGGCCATTCCTGTATGGCGGCGACATGATCAGCCGCGTGACCGTCGAAAAGACGGAATGGAATGAGCTGCCCTGGAAGTTCGAGGCGGGGACCTCGTCGTACGTCGACGCCATCGGCCTCGGCGCGGCGGTCGACTACCTCGAGACCGCCGGCATGGACAGGATCCACGAGCACGAGCTCTTCCTGACCGGGTACCTGCTGCCGCGCCTCCAGGCGATCCCCGGCATCGCCGTGTACGGCCCGAAGACGCTCGAGGACCGCGTCGGCGTCGTCTCCTTCAACATCGAAGGCATCCATCCGCACGACGTGGCCACGATCTTCGACAGCGAGGGCGTCTGCGTGCGGGCCGGCCATCACTGCAACCAGCTGCTGATGGCCAAGTTGAACGTCGCGGCGACGACCCGCGCGTCCTTCTACCTCTACAACACGACCGACGAGTGCGACCAGCTCATCAGCGCGATCGGCACGGCCAAGAAGGTCTTCGGGATCTGATCATGGACGACATGTACCGCGACTACATCCTCGATCACTACAAGAACCCCCGGAACTCGGGCGACCTCGAGGGCGCCACCAACACCTACGCCGACTCGAACCCGCTCTGCGGCGACGAGATCACGATGGCGCTGCTCATCGACGGCGACCGGGTGAAGGACGTGCGCTTCAAGGGCCGCGGCTGCGCGATCTCGCAGGCGTCCGCCTCGATCCTCACCGAGGAGATCAAGGGGAAGACGCTCGACGAGGTGCGCGCGATCGACCGGCAGCACGTCCTCGAGAACCTCGGCATCCCGATCAGCCCGGCGCGCATCAAGTGCGCGCTCCTCGGACTGAAGACGCTCAAGGGCGCGGCCTGGGGGCTCTCGACGTGGCCAGGCGATGACGAGAACGGGCGGCCGGATGGGGCCGCGGCGGGCGCGCGCGACGCGGGATCGGAGTAGGTATGGCGACTGAAGTTCAAAAGCAGGACATGCCGGACAACTACAAGTTCGGGTGGTTCGACGCCGACGCGAAGTACGAGAACGTGAAGCGGCGCGGCCTCGACGAGGCCGTCATCCGCGAGATCAGCCAGACCTACAAGCACGAGCCGCAGTGGATGCTCGACCGCCGCCTCAAGGCGTTCCGGCACTACCTGAAGCGGCCGATGCCCGACTGGGGCGCGGACCTCTCGGGGATCGACTTCGACGAGATCTACTACTACCTGCGGCCATCGGGCAAGACCGAGAAGAACTGGGACGACGTGCCGGCGTACGTGAAGCGCACGTTCGACAAGCTCGGCATCCCCGAAGCGGAGCAGAAGTACCTCGCCGGCGTCGGTGCGCAGTACGACTGCCTCCACGAAGACACCCTCGTACACACCGGCGAGGGCCTGAAGCCGATCAAGTCGGTCGAACCTGGGGAGATCGTCTTCTCGTACGACGACTCGATCGAGGAGATCCGCCCCGCCCGTGTCGAGGCTCGTGTCGCAAAGGGTCCAAAGCCCGTCTTCGAGGTCAAGGTCGGTACACACAACATCCGCGTGACCGAAAACCACCCCTTCCTCGCGCTCGTCGATGCGCGCAAGCCGGGT
This sequence comes from Candidatus Limnocylindria bacterium, assembly GCA_041496945.1. Classification (GTDB taxonomy): domain Bacteria; phylum Chloroflexota; class Limnocylindria; order P2-11E; family P2-11E; genus CF-39. The sequence continues at coordinate 4,621 of JBGQFO010000077.1, forward strand.
CGGGTGCGGCGCCGGTACCGCCGCGAGTGGCGCTACCTCAGCGACCTCAAAGTCGGGGACCTCGTGGCCGTCGCGCGGCGAACGCCTGACACCGGGTTGTCCCAGGTCGTCGTTGCGCCGAAGCTCGAACCGCACCATGCCCGGAAGCCCGTGACGTTCCCATCGGAGACCACCGTCGACCTCATGTGGTGGGCTGGCGTCTATGCGGGGGATGGCTACATCCACAACGTTGGCGCCGGAAAGAAGAACGTTGAATTCGCGATCCCCGCGACACAGCCGGACCTCCGAGACGAGGTCACGGCGGTGACGAAGCGGCTGTTCGGGGTCGACGCGATCGCGCCGGATCAGTGGCGCCTCCGCATCTACTCAGAACCCCTGGCTGCCTTCGTAGAAGAGAACGGACTTGGTGGCCGTGCGCTCGAGAAGCGAGTTCCCCAGTGGGTCTCCGCTTCCAGCGAGCCTGAGCGCCTGGCCTTCCTTGGCGGCTACGTCGACGCGGACGGCATGGTTCGGACCGGGGCAAGCAAGGACATGAGCCTGACGAGCGGGAACGCGCTTCTTCTCGAAGACGCGCGGCGCATCGCGTCCTCGTGCGGCGTGCGCACGTCGAACATCCACACGTTCACCTCGCGGCACCCGCACGATCGCGACCGCCTCATCACGGGATACCGCATGCAGTTCTCGGGTGACTTCGACCGCATCACCTGTCGGTCGCAGCGGCGCCGGGATCGCATGAACAAGCGTCGGTGGTTCCACAACAACACGAGCGTGGGTGGCACAACGATCCGCGCGCACACGAACGAGTTCCTTGGCTATGCACGGATCGGATCGATCACCCCGGTCGGCGTCGCGGAGACGTACGACATCACCGTTGACGGACCTCACAACTTCGTTGCCGAGGGTCTGGTCGTGCACAACTCCGAGTCCGTTTACCACAACATCCGCAAGGACCTCGAGGCGAAGGGCGTCATCTTCTGCGACACCGACACCGCCCTCAAGCAGCATGAGGACATCGTCAAGCAGTACTTCGGCACGGTGATCCCGGCGAACGACAACAAGCTTGCCGCGCTGAACACCGCGGTGTGGTCGGGCGGCTCGTTCGTGTGGGTCCCGCCGGGGGTCAAGGTGGAGATTCCGCTCCAGGCCTACTTCCGCATCAACAGCGAGAGCGCGGGGCAGTTCGAGCGCACGCTCATCATCGCGGAGGAAGGCTCGCAAGTGCACTACGTCGAGGGCTGCACGGCGCCACAGTTCTCCACCGCCACGCTCCACAGCGCGGTCGTCGAGATCATCGTCAAGAAGGGTGCGCGCGTGCGCTACACGACGATCCAGAACTGGAGCCACAACGTCTACAACCTCGTCACAAAGCGTGCGGTCGTCCAGGCCGACGGCGTCATGGAGTGGATCGACGCCAACCTCGGCAGCAAAGTCACCATGAAGTACCCGAGCGTGTACCTCGTGGGCGAGCGCGCCCACGGTGAGGTCCTCTCGGTCGCGTTCGCGGCCGACGGGCAGCACCAGGACGCGGGCGCGAAGATGGTCCATGCGGCGCCGAACACCACGAGCATCATCACGAGCAAGTCGATCAGCAAGGGCACCGGCCGCACGTCCTACCGCGGCCTGGTGAAGATCTACCCGGGCATGAAGAAGTCGAAGAGCACGGTCCGCTGCGACGCGCTCATGCTCGACAGCGTCGCCCGGTCGGACACCTACCCCTATATGGAGATCGACGAGGAGGACGTGTCCATCGGCCACGAGGCCACCGTGTCGCGGGTCGGCGAGGAGCAGCTGTTCTACCTGATGAGCCGCGGCCTGTCCGAAGCCGAGGCGACCGCGATGGTCGTGAACGGCTTCATCGAGCCGATCGTGAAGACGCTGCCGATGGACTACGCCATCGAGATGAACCGCCTCATCACGCTGCAGATGCAGGGCGCCATCGGATGACCGTCGCCGTCGCCGTCGCCACCGAGCCAGTTCTGCCGCTCGACCGCGAAACGGTCGAGCGGCTCAGTGTTGGGCGTGGCGAGCCGGAGTGGCTGCTCGAGTCGCGCATCGCGGCCCTGGCGCGTTACCTCGATGCGCCGTGGCCAACTGGTCACGAGGAGGAGTGGCGGCGCTTCCCGCTGAAGGATCTGCCCCAGGCGCGTCTCGCCGACATCATGCACACGAAGCACCCGCCGAGCGAGTACGGATCGGTCCCGCTCTCCGCGGCGCACCACGGTCTGATCTTCGACCGCATGCTCACGGTCGCGCGCGAGCATCCCGATCTGGTCCGGCGCTGGCTGCCCGGCGGTGAGGGCATCAAAAGCCACACCGCGTTCCGCGCGCTCGCCGACGCCATCTTCGCGCATGGCAGCACCTTCCTGTACGTGCCGGCGGGCCTTCACGTCGAGCTGCCGCTCGAGGTCCACAAACGCTGGGCCGGAGGGAGCGAGCCGATGGTCTTTCGGACCATCGTCGTGGCCGAGGCCAACTCCAGCGTCACGCTGCTCGAGGAGCTGTCCTCGGAGAGCGGCGGACCGCGTCTGGCCGTGCCGTCGCTCGAGATCCATGCCGGCCCCGGCGCGCGCGTGCGCTATGTCGGCATCCACCGTTTCGCCGAGGACGTCTGGGAGATCGGGCAGCAGAATCTGATCTCCGCGCGTGACAGCGTGCTCGCGTCGTTCAACATCCTCGTCGGCAGCGCTCGCACGAAGCTCGGGCTCGAGTCCGATATCCGCGGCGACGGCGCCGAGGTGAAGCTCTACGGTCTCGTGGCCGCCGCGGACACGCAGCGCATCGACGTGAACTCGCTCCAAAAGCTGGACGGCAAGGCGTCGACCTCCGATCTCCTCTACCTCTCGGCGCTCTACGAGGCCGCGAAGGCCGTCTTCTACGGCGTCATCCGCGTGGAGCCGACCTCGAGCGGCACGGGTTCGTACCAGGAGTGCCGGAACATGCTCCTCTCGGACAGGGCCGGTGCCGACCCGATCCCGGCGCTCGAGATCCTCACCAACGACGTCGCTCGCTGCGGTCACGGCGCGACCGTGGGCGCGATCGACGAGGAGGAGCTCTTCTACGTGATGACGCGGGGCCTCGATCGGCTCGAAGCCGAACGGCTCCTGGTGCGCGGCTTCTTCCAACGCGTCGTCGCGAAGATCCCCGAGCCGCAGGTGCGGGCACGCGTGTTCGCGGCGCTCGAGCCGCGCATCGGCCGGGTGGCCGAGAGCGAGGTGGTCGCCGCGTGAGCGCGTTCGTGTCCGTCGCGAACGAGAGCGACGTCGCGCGCGGCGCGGTCAAGGTCGTCGAGGCGGAGGGAAAGAGCCTGTGCCTCGGCCACTGCGAGGACGGCACCTGGGGCGCGATCGACAACGTCTGCACGCACGATGGCGGCGTGCTCGGAGAGGGCGAGCTCGAGGACTGCCTGGTGGAGTGCCCGCGTCATGGCGCGCGGTTCGATCTGCGCACCGGCGAGGTGAAGGCATTTCCCGCGGTCTTCCCGGTGAACGCGTACCCCGTCCGCGTGGTGAACGGCCAGGTCGAGGTGGACCTGGGCGTGGCGACCAGAGAGCTGGAGATCGGCTAGGCCGCCCGCGGCGTTATTCTCGACACCGGTCTACATCCCCCGGGAGGCTTCTGTGATCAGCAGCGCCGCACGCGACCGCATCAAGCTGGCCATCGATCAGCTCGAAGAGGCGTTCCACCGTTACGACGAGCAGGCGTCCGCCGACATCAACGATTCGTACACCGCCGCGCTTGCGCGCGGCAAGGCCATGGGCTTCCAGGAGGCCGCGCACTACGTGAAGACCGCCCTCCACGACGTCGACGTCAAAAGTCTGTGACCTCGGTGAACTTGTGATCACCGCGGTCGTGCTCATCAGTGCCGAGAAGGGCGCCATACCGAAGCTCGGCGAGGAGCTTGCCGCGATCCCCGGGGTATCCGAGGTCTACTCGGTCACCGGCGAGTTCGACTTCATCGCGATGGTCCGCGCGAAAGCCCACGACGAGCTCGCCGACATCGTCACCGGGCGCATCGCCCAGACCCGCGGCGTCGCACGCACCCACACGCACGTGGCCTTCCGCGCGTACTCAAAGCACGATCTCGAGACGCTGTTCGCCTCATGAGATGGCTCCTCACGCTCGCGCTCGCGGCCGCCTGCGCACCGGTCGCGGCGGCCGATCCGTCCACCGCGACGTTCACCATCGATGGGCGCCCGATCGCCTTGGTCGCGGGCCGCGCGGAGCAGCCCGCGGTGCCCGGCTCGGCGACGAAGATCGTGACGAGCCTCGGCCCGCAGCGGGTCGACGGCGACATCGATGGCGATGGCCGGCCCGACACCGCCGTCGTCCTCGTCCATCAGCCGGAAGGCAGCGGGACGTTCACCTACGTCGCCTTGCTGCTCAACGCCGCGACCGGTCCGGCCGGCACGAACGCCGTGCTCATCGGAGACCGGATCACCATGAGCGCGGGGAAGCTCACCGCGCAGTAGGACAACACGAGCCTGCGGGCCACGGCCGCGCCTATGCTCTCGGCATATGCAGGCCGTAGTCATGGCCGGCGGAGAGGGGAGCCGGCTCCGCCCGCTGACGATCAACCGGCCAAAGCCGATGGTCTCGATCGTTAACAAGCCCTGTCTCGGGCACATCTTCGATCTGCTCAAGGCTCACGGCATCACCGACGCCTTCGTCACGCTCCAATACCTCGCGTCGCAGATCCAGGACAGCTTCGGGGACGGCGGCTCGGTCGGCATGCGGCTCCGTTACAGCGTCGAGGAGACGCCGCTTGGCACCGGCGGCTCGGTGCGGCAGATCGGCGAGGCGCTCGTGGGCACGTTCCTCGTCATCTCCGGCGACGCGCTCACCGACATCGACCTCTCCGCCGTGATCGCGTTCCACCGGGAGCGCAAGGCCGCGGTGACGCTGTGCCTGTATCGCGTTCCGAACCCGCTCGAGTACGGCGTCGTGATCACCGACGAATCCGGCCGGATCACGAAGTTCCTCGAGAAGCCGTCGTGGGGCGAGGTCTTCTCCGACACGATCAACACGGGCAT